>JAMFSC010000179.1 GCA_026225095.1 bacterium | reverse complement strand
TCGAGCAGGACGAACTCCTGCGGTGTGAGGTTGAGGGTCTCGCCGCCTCGGGTGGCTTCGCGGCGGAGGAGATCGAGTTCAAGGTCGAGGATCTGGAGGCGGGTGGTTTCGCCGGAGGAGACAGTGGAGCGCTTGAGCAGGTTGCGGATGCGGGCGAGGAGCTCGGCGAGGGCGAAGGGCTTGGTGAGATAGTCGTCGCCACCCTGCTCGAGGCCACGGACGCGGTCGTCAACCGATCGCCGGGCGGAGAGGATGAGGACGGGAGCTTTGACGCCCAGCTGGCGGAGGCGCAGGATGAGGCTGATGCCGTCCTGATCGGGGAGGCCGAGGTCGACGATGAGGACGTCATAGGCAGCGTCGATGGCGAGGCGCTCCGCAGTCCTGCCGTCGGGTGCGGCGCTGACCTGGTAGCCAGCCTCGGTGAGCGAGCGCTTGAGGAAGGTTCGGATCTCGATTTCATCTTCGACCAGCAGAAGCCGCATACAGGCGATGCTAACTCCAATTGGACTGCGCGGGTAACGGGATGTGCCGGATTGAGCGGTAGAGATGAACGTTCGGTCATGTATGGGTCGGTCCGACTTCACATCTTCGGGGCCTGCAGGCAGAATTTTCGTGGCTGAGATTGACCCTCGCTGGCTCATGCTATGAGGGCATGAGGACGAAGCCGACAAGATTGTCGAGGACATCGAGAATCGAGCAACGAAGGGTCCTCGCGACAGCCTTCCGGAGTCCGAGGGCGAGCCGATGAAGATCGAGGTTCGCGACCATACGGCGTGGAAGGCTATCTTCGCCAACGTGACCGGCGAGAACCGTTCTCGATCCATGCTTGAATCCATCTCCGAACCGCTGCAGAGCCGCTGACCAAGTTACTGATCAGGCCGGTCGCATCCCGACGTAACGGCCAGGTGGACAATCGAACGCCCACTCCAGACATTCGTTGGTCATGACGTCTTCTGCTGTGCCTTCGACGATGCTCTGCCCGGGCCCAAGCAGCAAAACCTTTTCGAAGTTTCCGGGGACCAGATGCAGATCGTGGATCGAGGCGAAGATGGTGATGCCCTGCGCCTTCAAGAGGTGCAGCAGATCGACCAACTCCACCTGCCGCCCAATGTCGAGGTTCTGTGTCGGCTCATCGAGCAGAAGGATGCGCGGCTGTTGCGCGAGGCCAAGCGCGATCTTGACCCGCTGGCGTTCGCCACCGCTCAATTCGTTGAAGATCCTGGTGCGCAGCGATGTGACCCGAGCCAGATCCATGGCCCGTTCGACGGCGATGCGATCGTCGACAAGCATTCCCCGAAGTCGGCCGAGGTAGGGTGTCCTTCCCTGCTCGACGATCTGCTGCACCGTAAAGCGAAACGGCACCTCGAGCCTTTGCGGGACGAGAGCCAGGCTCCTTGCGATCTCTCTTCGGGCCATCCTGCGCAATCCCAGGCCATCCAGCAGAACCTCACCGCTCGCCGGGCTCAGGCTGCCCGTGGCGAGACGCAACAAGGTCGTCTTGCCCACACCGTTCGATCCGATAAGCGCGGTGCAGCTGCCTTCCTGGAGCGAGAAGTTTACATCCCGCAACACCTCGCGCCCGGCGTATGCGAAGCCCACGCCACGCATCTCGAGAAGCGGCGTCAAAGCCCGTACTCCCGTTTGCTATTGCGCAGCAGGTAAAGGAAGAACGGGCCTCCGATGAAGACCATCAGCACACCGACGGGGAGCTCCTTGGGTGCAAGCACTGTCCTCGCAAGGGTGTCGGTGAGGACAAGAAAGATCGCTCCGGAGAGTGCGGTGACAGGCAGCAGGCGAACATGATCCGGGCCGAGCAACATCCGTGCGCCATGCGGAACGATGAGCCCCGCAAAGCCGATGAGCCCACCGAGCGAGACGGCCACCGCAGTGAGCAGGGATCCGGCCAGGATGAGATAAATCCGCGTCCGCTCTACGCGCACGCCAAGCTGTTGTGCGTACTCATCGCCCAGTGCAAGCGTGTTGAGCCTGCGCATCAGGGGAAACGCGGTCAGTGCGGCAATGGCAAACAATGCGGTTGCGATGCTCAACTCCTGCCATGTGGGTGTGCCGATGACTCCGTGGAGCCAGCTCGAAAGGACGCGCGATCCGACGGCTGGATTCGGATCGAGGAGTTCAAAGAGATAGGTGCTGCTACCAAGCATCGTACTCACCGCGAAGCCCGCGAGCAGGAGTGCCACGACGTTGGTGCCGCTTGTGCTGCGGGCCAGCGCGTACACGACGATCATCGTCAGGACCGAGCCCGAGAACGCCAGCAGTGCGGTCGCGCTGAAGCCCATGAAGGCGACCTGCGAAAACAACAGGATTCCGATGCAGGCCCCGACCACGGCTCCGCCCGAGGATCCGATGACATACGGGTCGGCCAGCGGATTGCGGAACAGCCCCTGAAAGAGCAGTCCGGCGCAGGCCAGGGCGGCCCCCACGACTGCCGAGGCCAGCACACGAGGCAAACGGATCTCGAAGAGGATGACATGATCCATGGGCGACAAGGCACGCCTGCCCATGGACGCCTCGATGATCGATGATACAGAGACATGAACCGCACCCACCGCGAGCGAGACCACGACGGCCGCGACGAGAACGCATCCTAGTCCACTCGCCAGGGCAAGCAGACCTGCCATGCCGGTTCGATTGGACGGCACCGTCGCCTGCGCGTCGGGCTGCTCTGCCGAAACGGTCTGCAACCGTGTCCACTCAGTTTCCATGGTGCGCCTCTGTTGTCGACGCAGGATGGAACTCCTTTGCCAGGTCTTCCAAAGCATCCACCGAGATCGGACTGGCAAAGTCCATGCGGTCATCGACGAAATAGACCCGCCGGGAGACCACCGCGGGAAGCTCCCGCCAGCCTGGCTTCTGCTTCAGGACGTCGAGCGTCACCTTACCATTTCGCACCAGGAGCAGCGCCTCGGGAGCCCGCGCTACGAGCGCCTCCAGACTGAGGTGCGGCCAGTCCGGAGTGAGGTCCGATGTGATCGATTGACCACCGGCCACTTCGATCATCTCGGTAATGAATGCGCCCTTGCCGATGGTGATCACGGGCTCGTACCAGATCGGCATGAAGACCCGAACCACGGGCTTACCACGCACGCCGGCCCGCACCGCCGCCACACGCAGCCGTAGACTCGCCGTCAGAGCATCCGCCTGCTTGCGACGGTTGAGCGCATCGCCAAGACTCGTTACAGAACGAAAGATGCCCTCGATACCATGGGGATCGACCAGAAAGATCGGAATGCCCATCGCACGAAACTTCTCGACCGAAGCTTCACCGCTGACCGTCTTCATGGCGAGCAGCAGGTCGGGACGCAGGGACACGATCTTTTCGAGTGAGGGCGTGATGATTGAACCAACGCTTGGCTTCTTGGTTGCCTCGGCCGGGTACTTGACATAGTCACTGACCGCGATGACATCGTCGCCTGCGCCAAGGGCGAAGACCGTATCGGTGACGCTCGGCACAAGACAGATGACGCGGTGCGGATGGTCGGGAACCACTACCGCGCGGCCCGTCTCATCGACGATGTTTCGGCTAGCCCAAGCCGGCGCGGCGAGTGCAAGCAACAACAGGGAAAGGGCTGGCAATACTTTTTGGATAATCGTCTTTCTCATGCGGGCACCATCAGCGATACCCCTGCGGCCCGCGCCCCAGCAACGAAGTTTTTGGCAATGGATTCGTTGCCTCGAAAGTGTAGATGGACGTAACTCGCCAGCACACCGCCTGCGCGAAAGCCCTCCACCTCTTCCCGGCCCGACAGTGAATATTGGACGCGGTAGCTCACCGGCAGGTCCGGTACACCAACGATACGGGAGTAGTGAAAACTGTGTCCACGCACCTCGGTACCCGCCGTGCCGAGCAGGCAATCGTCTGTCACCTTGACGGTTACATATCCGAACGAAACCAACCTCTCCGTCATCTCAAATTGCATCGGCAGCACACCAGCCATCGGATGTCCCTGACCGCTCAACGAAGAAAGGCTCTTGCTGAGATAGATCATTCCGCCACACTCCGCATAGACCAGCCGCCCCGATGCCGCGAATTCACGAACCCCCGCGAGCATTCCCATGTTCGCGCTCAACTGAGCCGCGTAGAGCTCCGGGTACCCGCCTCCGAGATAGATCGCGTCGAGATCCTTTGGCAGAGCGTCGTCCTCAAGCGGGCTGAACGGAACGATCTCCGCTCCCGCCTCGCGCAGCAGGTCGAGGTTGTCCTCGTAGTAGAACGAGAATGCCTTGTCGCGGGCCACTCCGATCCGAACCGGCCCAACGTCCTCCGACGCTTCGGTGGAGCCAGCGTGAGGCACAGCCGAAGGCGAGCCACATGCGAGCGTAACGATCTGATCCATGTCCAGATGACGTTCCGCGAGTTCGGCGAAGACCTCCAGCATGGCATCCTCCTGTGGCTCGTTCGGAGCGGCATGAAGGCCCAGGTGACGCTCCGGAATCGTCGCAGCGGGTTCGCGCGGCACCCAGCCCAGCACGGGCGTCGCACAGGCGGATTCGATTGCAGATTTCAGCATCGCGAAGTGGCGCTCGCTCGCGACGTTGTTCAGGATGACCCCGGCAAGGCGCAGCGACGGATCGAACTTCTCGAATCCAAGCACCACTGCGCCGACGCTGCGTGCACTCTTTCCGGCATCGACCACGAGCACGACGCTGAGCGCGAGAAGTTTGGCAATCTCCGCAGTCGATCCCACCTCGCTCAGTCCGTCCTTGCCATCGAAGAGTCCCATCATTCCCTCGACCACAACGGCATCGGCCCCGCGCCGGCCCTGCGCCAGCACGTCGGCATTCGCCTCAGGACCAAGCATCCAGGTATCCAGATTGCGTGCGATGCGGCCCGACATCCGCGAATGGTGGCCAGTATCGAGAAAGTCCGGGCCACCCTTGAATGGCTGGACCACCAGTCCCCGGCGCCGCATGGCGGCGATCAACGCAAGGGCTACCGTAGTCTTGCCGACACCGCTCGCGGTGCCCGCGATCATCAGTCCTGTCGAATTCGTCTGGTGCAAGCCCAACTCCTGTTCGTAGCTGGCGAGGTCCTGGACCAGGCGCCTCAAGCCCAACAGGGGATCAAAGATTTAGGCAGCGGACACGTCGGTATCGGTCGAATTCGACACACCGGCGAGAATGCTCTCCAGCTCTCCCTAGAAGCTGAATCAAGCCCAGATTGGCATCCGGCCGGTCTCCTGACTTGTGCTTCGACGAACCTGGCTCGCCTTCCCAGGATCGTTACTCGATCCCAGTGGCTTCGACCTCCCTGCCAGACTCTCCGCACATACAGTTACGGGGTAGCGACGGATTCACACCGTCTTCCCGACACCGGATACACCCCAAGTATAACGCGGGCGACGGCTGCTTATCGCATGGTGCTCAACGGGAGCCGCAGCTCCGCCCGGCAGCCGTGTCCACCCACCCTGTTGCTGAGACGCACCGTGCCCTGATGAGCCTCCGCAATCTGTAACGCCAGGGCCAGGCCAATGCCCGTGCCCTGCGGTTTTGTCGTGTAGAACGGGACGAACAGGTTGTCGGGATTGGTGATCCCCGGCCCATTGTCCAGCACCCAGATCACCACCTCGCCACGCTCAACGCCCCAACCCATCGCAACCTCCGCCTGCGAGGTGAGCGCGTCGGGACCGATCGCCGCCTCGACGGCATTCTTAACCAGGTTGATCAGCGCCTGCTGCACCTGATCCTCGTCGACAGCGACCCGTATCTCCTCGCGGCCGCGCTCCACTCGGACCAGAACGCCCCGCTCCAGGTGGGCGACACGCTCGACCAGTGTCCCCACCGGGATCATCGCTACCCGCGGCTTGGGCAATCCAGAGAGCTGGCGATAGGCCTGCAGAAATCGGTTCAGCGACTCTGCCCGGTTTTCGATCACACCAAGTCCGCGATCCAGATCCTCCATCACACCGTTCGCCGCGGGGCCACCCGCCGCGGGCAGACGACCGCGCAAGCTTCCGGCGATGGATTTGATGGGTGTGAGCGAATTGTTGATCTCGTGTCCCATCACGCGCACCAGACGCCGCCATGCGTTGCGCTCTTCCTCTCGAAGTGCGGAACTCACCTCTGACAGCACCACAAGCACATGCGGGACGCCGCGCATGCGAAAACCAGTCCGCTTGACCACCCAGCGAGCCCCTGCCGTCCCCGTTCCAAGAGACACAGACTCCTCCTCCGTCGGAACAAGCAGCCCATCCAGGCCTACTTCCGCGCCGGACCGCCCGAGTACCTCGCCTATGCGTAGACCAAACGTTCGCTCGGCAGCCGGGTTCAGCATCTGCACCCGGCCAGCGCCATCGAACGCCAGCACCGGCGTCTGCATCGCGTTCATGACTCGTTCGGCCAGCGCCACCGCTTCCATCGCCGATCCGCGCTGAGCCTGCAGCATCCCGGCCAGAGTGTTCACCTCGATCGCAAGATCGCCCACCGCATCGTTCCTGCGGCCACCCCGCGCGCGAAAGGAGAAATCGTCCTCTCGGAGGGCAGCAATTACGTTCGCCAGGGTCTGCAGCGGACGCACAATGCTCTCCATCACCAGCGACACCACAATAGCCCAAACTGCAAGGACACAGAGCAGCCCCATCGTCAGGGGAAACCAGCCCTGATCCCAGAGCAGCATCGTCGCCAAACCCACGGCGGGGACTCCCATCGCCCACAGCTTGTGTCGCAGCCCCCGCTCGAAGCTCAGACGCCGCCCACGCCGGCCCAGCGCGACACGTTTTCTGGCCGTGGCGTCAGAGGCCATACTTCTCAATGCGCCGGTATAAGGCTCCACGGCTCAATCCCAGCGCGTCCGCCGCGTGACTCACATTGCCGGCAGCCCGGCCCAGCGCCTTGCGAATGAGGATGCTCTCGACCATCTCCAGGCTCATATCGTCCAGGCTCGACACCGCTGCCTTCTGCGGATTCAGACCGAGATCGACCGCTTCCAGCTCCGTGCCTCGAGCCATCAAGACCGCGCGCTCGATGCAGTGATCCAGTTCGCGCACGTTTCCAGGCCACGCATACTGGATCATCGTCTGCAAAGCCGCCGCTTCCACACCACGCAGCGCCTTACGGTACCGCGCCGCGTAGCGGGAGAGAAAGTACCCCGCCAGCGCAGGGATATCTTCCTTCCGTTCTCGCAGCGCGGGCAGCCGGATCTCCACCGTGTTCAATCGGAACAGCAGGTCCTCGCGAAACTCCCTGGCCGCGCAAGCAGCACGCAGATCGGCGTTGGTCGCCGAGAGCACACGCACATCCACCGACTTGGTCCGCGACGATCCGACCTTCTCCAGCTCGCCGGATTCCAGCACGCGCAGCAGCTTGGCCTGTTGGCGGACCGGGATGTTCGCGATCTCGTCGAGGAAGAGTGTGCCTCCATCCGCAAGTTCGAAGCGTCCCATCCGGTCCGTCTTCGCGTCCGTGAATGCACCCTTCACATGCCCGAACATCTCGCTCTCGAACGTTCCCTCGGAGAGGGCACCTGTGTTAACCGCGATCAACGCGCGACCAGCTCGCGATGACACCCGGTGAAGCGTCTGCGCCACAACCTCCTTGCCCGTGCCGTGCTCGCCGGTAATCAGCACATTCGCGTCCGACGGCCCAATCCTTGCGATCAGTTCCATCACCCCGCGCATCGCAGGAGCGCCGGCGATCATCTCCGGGACGCCATCCGCCCGAAGCATCCTCAGCGTCTGATTCTCCGCCTCGAGCCGTCGCGCCTGCTTCTGCGATCGGTAGAGCTCGACCTGGGTCCGCAGCACCGTCAACAGGCGGGCGTTCTCCCATGGCTTCTGGATGAAATCGACCGCGCCCCGCCGCATCGCCTCGACGACCAGTTCGATGTTCCCCCACGCCGTCATCACGACCACCGGGACCGCCGAGTCGAGAGCATGAACCTTCGACACAAGGTCCAAGCCTTCCTGCCCACTCGTCGTATCACGGGAGTAGTTCAGGTCAAGCAGCACGCCATCGAAGCTCTCAAACTGCAGCGCCTCGACGACCGCAGCCGGGGTCCCGACGCACTTCAGGCGATAGCCCTCCGGCTTCAACAACAACTCCAACGCCTCGATCACATGCGGATGGTCGTCCGCCACTAAAAGCCGGCAATCCCCACACTCCTTACCCGTCTGCATCATCCCTGCTCACTTCCCGCCCGTTTCCGCTACAGCCTGAACCACGCCGGTCTTGGCCGAATCGATCGCTATATCGTTCCGCTCCAACGTCTGTCCGATCGACCGCTCCAACTCAATCCTGGCCTTCTGGTACGCCGTCATCGCTGCCACCAGCGTACTCTCTGCCGCGGCAAAGTCGCGCCGTGCGGTCAGCGTCTGAAACTGCGATCCCGACCCAAGCTCCTGCTCCTTGCCTGTGATCGTGAAGGTCTTCTCTGCCAGATCACGAGCCTTTCGAGCCGAAAGCACACGCGCCTCGCTCTGGGTCAGAGCATACTGGGCATTGCGGACCTCGATGCGAATCTGCTTCTTCAGCTGTTGCAATCTCAGTTCGGCCTGCCGTGCCTCCAGCTCCGAACGGTACTGGTCGCTCTTCGCCACGCGATTGCGAATCGGGATATTCATCGACAGACCCACATAATAGTCTGGAGCGCTGTTATTGAATGCGTTCGCCACAGCCCCCGAGAATCCGATCGGCGCGGTCGAGGTTACTCCAGACACCGCATTCGGAACGCCTGCCAATCCTGTCCCGGCGTAGTAAGCCGTCGCGGTCACCTGCGGCAGAAGCGCATTACGGGCCGCATCCCGGCTGATCCGGCGATTCTCGAGGTCGATCCCCGACTCGCTCAACTCGATCCGATCTCGTAGCGCCCGCGCAATCAGATCCTCCGTCGCGCTCGACGTACCATCGGCGACCCTGTCCCCAATCTTGTCCGTCGGCCGCACCGGCATCGCCTCCAGGATTGGGTCTTCGAGATTCTTGGTCAGCGCATTCTTGATCAATAGCTCCTGAAACTGCAACGTGGTCTTGGCGATGGTGACATCCTGCTCCCGGTTCGCGACCTCCGCCTCATCCTTCAATACATCCATCGCGGGAATCGCCTGCAGCGCAAGCTGCCTGCGCCCACTCTCGAGTGTCTGGTTGGCGAAGTCCAGCGACCGCGTTTTAACTTGCGTGTCTTCGTACGCGGCCACGAGATCCCAGTACATATTAGCGATCTGGGTGATGGTCGTAATCACCTGTAGCTTGAATGCTTCATCCGAGATCTTCTGATTGTTCTTTGCAATGCGGAGAAAGCGCAGGTTGGGCCCAAGCCCAAATCCGGCAAGCAACTGCTGCTGCAAGAGCACACGATAGCCCGCATTCAACGTCGGATTGAGAAGGCTCGATGGACTGTTCAACGACTGGCGATTGTTATCGAGGTAAGCCGACAGCGAGGTACCAGTGGGAAACGCCTGCGAGTAGCCAATGTTGCCAACGATGGTGTTCACCTTCAATGACTGCACGCCATAGATCACCGTATTGGACAGTGGCTGCGTGTCGTGTTCCGTGCTGAACTGTCCCGTGATTGCGGGATCGTACGATGACACATTGGTCCCTGTTCCGAGCGTCGACTGGACCAATCCTGAGGCTCCGGATCCAGCGCCGCCCGCACCTCCCGACGTACCACCAGCGCCAGCGCCGCTTGCACCTGAACCAAATCCTCCCACGCCCCCGCCGGGGGTGTTCTGCACTACGCCGGTATTGACTCCACGAAACGATCCCCCCGCCTGCGTGCGAAGAATATCCGCCTCCGCGATAGGAATGTTGTAGCGCGCAATCGCAAGGTCCAGATTATTCTCAAGCGCCAGCGCAATCGCATCCTTCAGCGATAGAACCAACTCTCCGTTCTGCACCAGCGCATCGATCCGCGGCGAGTTCGCGAGGTTCGGAGCTGCCACCAGCGTCGCCTTGTAAGGCCCAAGAGGATTGCGCGAGTGTGGAATATCCAGGCGCAGCGCTGGCTGCCGCGCCGTCGCCGCACTCTGCACCGTGCCATTCTGAGCATTGGCGGCGGCCACCCCTTCGGTAGCCTTATTTTGCGCCGCCTGCCCCTGCGCCACCGCTCCTGAGATCAGCAACGCGATCTGCAACCCGGCCACTCCAGCCAACCAACTCGTACGGACCATCAAGCCCCCACCCCCGCCGAAACCGGGCTTTTGGTATCGCGGAATATCCATCCGTCCCGCAGTTCCACCGTGCGCGTCCCATAGCCCGCGTTCACCTCCGAATGACTCACCTGCACCACCGTCGTCCCTTCCTCGTTCAATCGCTGAAACAACTCCATAATCTCTGTCGCCTGCGCCGAGTGCAGGTTCCCCGTTGGCTCGTCTGCCAGCAATAGATCCGGACGGTGAATCACCGCCCGCGCGATCCCCACAAGCTGCTGCTGTCCGCCCGAAAGCTGGTTAGGGTACAGGTCTTTCTTGCCAACGATGTTGAAGCGATCAAGCGTATCCGCCACCAGCCCCTGCCGCTCCGACTTGCCGATGTTCTTGTACGAGAGCGGCAGGTCGATGTTCTCCGCAACCGTCAGATCGTCGAGCAGGTGATAGCTCTGAAACACCATCCCGATCCGCCGTCGCGCCAGGTCCGCACGCTGCTTGCGGTTCATCGCATGAACCGGTTCGTCCGCGAAGAAGAACTCTCCCTTCCATCCATCGTCGAGCATTCCCAGCACGTTCAGCAGCGAACTCTTCCCCGCCCCCGACGGTCCCATCAAGGTGACAAACTCACCCCGCTCAATCTTCAGGTTCACTCGCCGCAATACCCAGTTCTCCGTCAGTCCGGCCTGCGAACGTCCTGTCTTGTAACTCCGCTCCAAACCCATCAACTCAATCATCGTCCCGCCTCTTTTCTATACAGCTCAAGCCGCTATGTCTCTAAACTCAACTGATCGCGCACCGGTCATTCCATCCGCAAAGCCTCCATCGGCTCGATCTCCGAAGCGCGCCGGGCTGGCAGGTACGCGGCAACGCCAGCGACCGTCGCCATCAAAAACGCTGCAACGATCACCGTCGATAGGTCCCGGGCTTTCACCCCAAACAGGAAGTGTTGCAGCATCTGCGCCGTACCCAGGCTCACCGCAACCCCCACGACGATTCCACCAGCGACCATCCATCCCGCCTGCCGCATCACAAGGCGCAGAATATCTTCGCGCGCCGCTCCCAGAGCCATCCGAACGCCCATCTCGCGCGTGCGCAGCGTCACCAGGTAGGCAAGCAGACTATAGAGTCCGGCCAGCGCCACGGCCAGAGCCAATACGCCAAGCGCCTCGAGCAGATGCGCCGCCA
This sequence comes from bacterium, assembly GCA_026225095.1. GTDB lineage: Bacteria > Acidobacteriota > Terriglobia > Terriglobales > Acidobacteriaceae > Edaphobacter. Next base: position 2,476 of record JAMFSC010000179.1, on the reverse strand, counting down.
GCAACTGGCTCGCCATCGCATCCTCGACCACCTGGTCCATGGTGCGGATCAGGCCTCCCTGGAGGTCCGGGTTCACGTCCTTCATCACCCGTTCGAGATCCGGAACGAACCCTTTCGTATCTCCGTTTACCCGGATCGCAAGCTCTTCCTTCACCTTCAACGTCGGCTGGTACAAGTTGTCGCCCGGCAGCATCTGTGACGTGCAAAGATCGATCTCGGGTACCGCCGCCTCGGCGATTCCAGCCTGGTGAAAGTCCTTGATCACCCCGATGATCCGTGCCTGTCGCTTCTCGCCCACGCCCAGCTTGAACTTGTCCATCACCTGCCCCTGCAGACCTTCGTACTTCTTTGCAAATGCCTCGTTCACCACCACCACGGGCTCCGAATTTGCAGTGTCCTGATCGTTGAAGTACCGGCCCTTCGCCATCTCGAAGCCAAGTACCTTTTGCAACTCCGGCCCAGCCGCCTTCAACGTCGCGTTGACGACCTGGGCAGGCTTCTTGACGTTCTTCGCTTCCTTGGTCGTATTGTTCACGTTCAACGAGAACGCCACATGGAAGCCCTTGCTCAGAGGCATGATCGTCGTCAACGCCGCAGCCTCCACTCCATGCATCGCGCGCACTCGCTCCAGCAGTGGCTTGTACACGACCTGGTGGACATCGGCCACCTTATACTTGAATCCCGGAAGCTGTGGGCTCACGACATATACATGGTCCGTGCGAAAGCCAAGCGGTACATTCCGCAATGCAAATACCGTTCGCAGCAACAGCCCGCAGGCTACGAGCATCACCAGCGAGAGCGCGATCTCCGCCACGACGAGCGTACGTTGCGCCCTATGCTGACCGCGCCCGGAACCCGCCTGCGACCCGCCCGAACGGAGCGTCTGGTCGAGCGAGACCCGAACCCCAAGCAGCGCCGGAGCAACTCCGAAGATGATCGCACTCAGCACACTCAACCCAAGCAACGCCCCAAGCACACGCAGATCAGGAGCCGCGCCCACGCCCCCTCCAAGACTTGTCTCGATCACCTTCTGAAATCCCTTCAACGTGCCCCAGGCCAGCCCCACGCCGGCCCCCGCACCAGCGAGACTCAGCATCACGCTCTCGATCATCATCTGCCGTACCAGCCGCCATGCACTCGCCCCCAGGGCGCCGCGCACCGCCATCTCCCGGCGCCGCACCGTGCTTCGCGCCAGCATCAGGTTTGCGACGTTCGCACATGCAATGAGCCACACCACACCGACAGCGCACATCAGGGCCAACAACGCAGGCCTTTGGTCCTTCACCAGGCCGCTCCGATAGCCAGATACCTGAACCTTCACCGGCGCGAAGCTCGCACGCATCTCTTCTTTATAAAAGAGCGCACTCTTCTCCTGGATCGCGCTCAGATCCCGCTGCGCGGCCGTCTCCGCGATCCCTTTCCGGAGCCTCGCAATCGTCGCAAACCAGCCGGCGTCAAAGTCCCGCGAAAGCGTCTTCGGTGAGATCCCGACTGGAACCCAGACCTGCGGCGCCGGACGACGCACCGATTGCGACACGGGAAACATGAAACCTCTTGGCATCACACCCACCACGGTCACAGGTGCGTCGTCGATCTTCACCACCTTGCCCAGGATGTCTGGCGCCGCCCCAAAGTGCTCTCGCCACACCGCGTCACTCAGAACAACCTCGGCGTCACGACCCGCCTGTTGCTCCTCTGGCAGAAAGCCCCGACCCATCGCTGGAGCCGCCCCTAGAACATCGAGCAGGTTGGCACTGACCCGCGTCTTGAGAACCTCGTGATCCCCTGCGCCGCCATCGACAACGCCTGCATCCTCTTCGTAGTACGCGACTCCGTCCAGGGTCTTGTTATCTCTCTGCCATTCCATCACATCGGCCAGTTGGTTCTGGTTCACCCTCCCATGCGGATCGATGGATTCGAGCGAGACCAGCTCACCCGCTGCCCGGTACGGCAGCCGCCGCAGCAGCGTCCCATCGAGCACGGTAAACATCGCCGCGTTTGCCCCGATGCCGAGAGCAAGCACCCCCACCACCGTGAACGTGAACCCAGGCGAGCGCCGCAACTGACGCAACCCATACCGAATATCCTGGCCGATCGATCCCAGACCCATGTCGTCTCCTACTCTGTCCGCAGAGCCTGCGTCGGTTCCACCGAAGCTGCTCTGCGGGCCGGTACCGCCGCCGCCATCAACACCATCGCCGCCGTCACCACCACGCATCCAGCCAGGGTCCAGGGATCGAAGGGCGAGACCTCAAACAACTGGCTCCGCAGCAGCCGCGTGAGTGCTCCCGAAACAGGAAGCGCAATCACGATCGCGACCCCGGCCACCTTCGCCATGTCCCCCAGAACAAGCCTGACGACAGACCATCGCTGCGCCCCAAGCGCCATGCGGATACCAATCTCGCGCGTCCTCTGCGCCGTCGCATAAGCCAGCACGCCGTACAGCCCAACAGCTGTTGTTGACAGGGCAATCAGC
>JAMFSC010000029.1 GCA_026225095.1 bacterium | reverse complement strand
AGTGCTGATTTGCCTCTCCAGTGAGCGCGTCGTCCAGCCCTGGCTTGCGGCTTCCGTCATGTACCAGAGCCGTGCAGCGTCGCCTTCTACTCGCAGGAGCGTGCGGTAGTGGGTCCAGCTCAATTCATGACGCAATGCGTCACGATTTGGAAAGGCCTGGTAAAAGAGCCGCATATATCGCAGGTTGGATGCATCGAAGCCTTTACCGAACTCTCGGCCCAGGGACTCAGCCAGCATTGGCAGCAGACGAGTGCCGTACTCGGCCCGCGCTGCTCCCCCTTGCTCGAACTCCACGATGTGCCGGCCGATCTCCCAGCACGTCTGCACCTGGACCGAATCGACCGCTCGGAGAACCTTCTGACGTGCGCCCTGGATCAGCTCGCGAAGGCTCTCGAGAAGCACCTCCGTTCCCCGGGTACTGCTGGTCGGCTTTTCCAGATCGTGGGCCATGAGCTCTCCCTATCCTAACCGCCCCGGCGATCCCCATCTCACGGCCCCAGATTGTCGTTCACCGCGTAGCGATCTCCCGGTCGCACGACGGATCGTTCGATCTCTGGTGGACGCCCCCCCGAACCCTCAAAGCCGCGCAGGAACAAACTCCTTCCCTGCCTTCTCTGCCTTGGCCGCTCCCTCTGCGCGTTCGACAACCTCATCTCGATATCTGCGCGCCTTGGGTCCGCCCCCGTTATAGGCGCGCGCCGCCTCTGCCCAGCTACTCACCTGTTTGTGCTTCTCAAACACCGCCCTCACGCCAACCCGAATCCAGAAATCGTAGCCGTCCTTCCGTGTCTTGCCACTGTCCGCACCGTTCAGAAACTCCTCGGCCGCCTCCCTGAATCCCTTGGTCTCTCCCGGCGCGGTATACGCAATAAACCAGGGCTGCCAATTCTGTGCCGATTGAGTCTTCAAAACCTCCAGGCGCGCGACGTCCGTATCCTTTGCCCGTCCAGCCTTGACCTTGCCGTTCAGCGTGTCGAACTCCGTCTCCACCTGCAGCAGGTCCTGCTGGATATTCTCCAGGTGATACTTCTTAATCAAGGACGGCACGATCTCCGGAAGCACCAGGAGCTGCTCCTCCGGCCACGAGTCGATCGCCTGCAAGATGTTGAAGCGAGTCATAATCGGATTCGCCGCCGGATCGCTCATAAAGTCTCCAAACGTCCCCATCTGGGACTCCTGGTACACCATCGCCTTGATCAGGTTCGGATCGAGCGCGTCCTTGGCCTTGAATCCAAACTGGGTGTTGTAGAAGTCCACCCACTTCTTGATGCTCCCGTCGAACCGGTTGATCATCGTAGCCTGGATCAGGCGCACATTCAACGCCGTCTCCACCCGCGTCTGTTCCGTCTGGCCCTCACCCAGTTCTTTGGCGAAGTACGCCTTTCCTTTGGCCGTCTTATACTCCGGCTCCGTCTTCTTGAACGCCTCCAGCTTGGCGGCGCCGGTCTCCACCAGCGTTTCCGCCTTCCCCAGCCCCACGCCATAAGGCGCCACCCCCGCGACCTTTGTCTGTTCCGGCTCCAGGAGGTACTTGGGGACGCCGTAGTTGACCTTCGCAGATGCGCTGCTCACCTGAGCAGTATTGCTTGTGTTGCTCCAACTCACCACCGTCACGATCTCACCCGCCGGGATATTGACCGCGCCGTCACTGAAAGCCTTTCTCAGGTGGAACGTCTGACCGACCATCTCCACGCCGATGTCGGCGGGCCGAATACTCCGGCGCACCACGCTGTTTGAGGCGCCACTCCCCTGTTGCACCACGTGCGCCAACTCATGTGCGATCAGCCGCCTTCCCGCCACCGTCGCAGGTGCATACTCCCCGGACCCAAACACGATATCGCGGCCCACCGTGAATGCGCGCGCCCGCATCCCCCTGGCCGCCTCATCCGCGTCCCGGTTCGCGTGCAGCCGTACCGTGCTGAAGTCGTATCCAAAGCGCGGCTCAAAATAGGCGCGCGCCTCCGGCGGCAGCGGCGTTCCGACTCCCTCGGTAGTGTGAGCCTGGGGCACACCCCGCCGTGAAGCCTCCATGCCCTCCCCCGCCCCGAGGTTCATCCCCATCACGCGATCCGCTGTCTCATCCGCCTCACGCTCCAACGGATCATCCACGGCCCCCAGGATCGCCTTACGCTGTGGCACGGCGGACCCGGAGCCGCTTCCACTCCCTGCCTTGTCTGCATCTGCCTTGTCCTTCTCCGCTTTGTCTTTCTCAGCCTGCTCTGCGGCGGCTTTGTTAAATGCCTCCTCTGCCGTCTTGTTCTCCGCCGCGACCGTGACCTTGGCCGGCTCCACCGCATCGAAGAACGGTTTGCCAATCCCGTATCGGTCGTCGAAGTGCATCACATCGCCGCTCTCGGGACCGAAGTCCATCGCCCCCCATCGCGGCACCACCTGGCCAAGACCAAGCACCACCTCGCGCGGCAAGGTCAGAAAACCCGCAACGGGATCCTTCTGCCCCCCGCCCGTCGGGTGGAACGGCCGTCCCGCCGCTCTGGGCGCCGTAAAACCCGACACCCCCGCGGGTCCTCCCTTGGGAATGTCGCCGCCAAGCAGGGCATAGTCCTCCCACATCTGCTTCCGGATGTCGTCCACCGCCGGCGGAGACTCGCCCGGATGCAACGTCTTCCAGTCGCCCCCCAGATAAGCCTTCAGCGCCACATCGTCCTTCATCAGCGTGAAGTACCTCTGCATCGCGCCGCTCTCCTTCGACAGGCGATCGTAAAACTGCCCCACCCGGTCGCGCCGATTCACCTTGCTTCCCTTGGGAAGATTCGCATCGGTCGTGATCGTCTTCGGAATCACCGACTGCTCCCCGTCGATCGGGTCATTCAGGATGAACTCGGCGATGCGGTGATAAACCGGACGCAGCTCCTTGCTCAGCGTCGTCTCACCGGAGCCGTCACTCTCATGCATGATGTAGGGGTTCTCGCCCGCGTCGATATCGATGGCCACCCCCGCCCCATGCGGACTGATCTCCTGTCGAAAGCCCCCGATCGACCGGATCCCGAAACCCTTCGGAATCGTATTGCCGGACTTCTTGAACTCGTCCTTCACCTTCGCCGCAGCTCCATCCAGCAGCTTCTGAAACTCCGGCCTGACTCCCTTGATCGGTGATGACCCCGCATCGATCGCGTGCCCAAGGAACGTGCCGGGCTGAATCGTGTCCTCCCAGGCCTTCAGATCCGCATACGGCCCCCCCAGGCCGGTCATCTCCTTCACCACATCCTCTTGCGTAACCTTCCGCGGCTTGAACTTCGCCGGGGCGCTCTTCTTGGAGGCCTTCGGCTGCCGTCGAATCCGTGGCCCCGCGGCGCGCCCTCCGTCCTGCTGCACCACATGCGTCAGTTCGTGCGCCAGCAGCCGCCTTCCCTCTACCGTGCCGGGAGCATACTCACCCGACCCAAAGACAATATCCCGCCCCAGCGTGTAGGCCCTCGCCTCAATCGCCCGCGCCCCACCCGCGGCATCGCCGTCCGCATGCACGCGCACCCTGCCGAAGTCGTATTGAAAGCGAGGCTCAAAGTAAGACCGGACCTCGGGGGGCAGCCCTGTTCCATACCGCCCCGTGACCCGCATGGCCGTTTCGACCCGGTCGTGTGTCCCTTCGTTCCATCCGGACTTCGGACCTTCCGAGTCCGGCTGCCGTTGCGCGCCCGCGCCCGTTCGCAAAGGATCCCTCGGCATCGCTCGCCCGGCATGTTGGCTCTTAGGCGCATACGCATCCATCTCGGTCTGCCTCGTGCGGATGGGTCGGAGCGGAAGCGAATCGCTCGAGGCACCACCGCCGACGCCCGACCTGAAAGAAGAATCCTGGAAGCGGATACTATCAAATGTTCTCAGCCGAAAGGAAGGAAAAAGCCGAATTCAAGCAGCGCACGTCAAGGGCCAAACCCAGGTTTCCGAAAAACCCCCAAGCAAAACGCGAAAACCCGCTCCAACCGCACCTCCCACCACACCAGGCACGTGACCGCTGTCCAGTTTTACCATACAACGGCCCACGTCCTGAACCACGGCCAGAGGCTATGGGAATGGGCAGTCAGCGCTACTTTAGATCGTTGCCGTGGACACCTGAAACCTGCATTGGACTCCGTCGCATCGGATGGTGAAGTCCCACGTCGCCGTCCGTCCGTATAGAGCGAACCGCATGGCGCTGGAGGCGCGATGGTCCAGATGAGCCACTTTGGCCAGTCTCTTTGTAGCCGCCACCGTCGCATGGAGCTCTTCCATGTGCGACATCACAACCAATGCCTCGTAAGTCATCACAAGACACAGTGTCCCCACGGTCATCATCATTCTGAACATGTTGGCTCCATACACAGCCCGTGATCATGCGGCTTTGTTCAGTCCTCGAGTTTGAATATTTTGATCTTGATGAGCTTGGTGAGAGTGAGGTCTTCAAGGCCTCGCGCCCGCATCCGTTCCACGAATGGCCGATCTATCTTGAAGATCGACATCTGTATCAATTCCTGTTCACTTGGTTGAAAGCCCATAGCCCTCGCTTCGCGCACCTTCTCCGGCGTGACGCCAACGGCTTTCATCTCCGTCAGCTTGCCGGCCCGCAACTCGGGATATCCTGCGGCAGCGATCGCTCGGATGTAATCGGCATCAACATGCAGCGCACGCAAGCCGTCCAACTTATTCGTAGACAGCTCGATCACACCAAGCGTCTGCATCTCCTTCGCCCACGCTGGTGTCACATCCAGCATCAGGAAGCTGAATTGCTTCCGCGGAGTGACACCGTCAAAGCCGATCGCAGCCATGGCCCCCGGAAAGGTGGCGCTGGGGTTGAAGCGGAAGCGTCCCGCCAGCACACCATCATGCACGACTCCGTCGCAGACGAGTTCGCCTGCATCACCTGTCAGATGGGCAGACACCTGCGATCCCTGCGCGTCAAGAGCCTCCTGGGAAATACCTGTCCAGCGCCGCCAATCAAGGTTCGAAGTCGACATTCCCATGCAGTGGCCAGAGTTTGTGTCGCAGTTGCTTTCAGCAAGCATCACCTGCGCCGTCGATGGCTTATCCGTGCCCGACGGCTTCGACATCATGCACAGACCGGTCATGGTTTGTGCAACACAAGTTACCGACGAACCAAGTGCCAGGAGTGCGAACAGAAGGCGTTTCATAGGAGGTCCTCGCGGTTGAGTGTGATTGGAACGCGGATCTTCCCTTGCGGTCTCAGGACCACAGCGGAATCCCGTAAGGGGTGCGTTGGTGAGGCTGTTAGTTCAGCAGCCCCGACATCTTGAGCTTTGTCAGCTTGTCCAGGCTGACGCTGTTGAACCCATTGGCTTTTGCCTTGGCAACGAAGTCGGCGTCGATGTGGAACGCGGTGGCCTCCCGCATGGCGTGGCTGTCCGCATCAGGGAAAGTAGACTTCAGCCACCTCGCATACTCCGGCGTCATACCCTGCGCACGCATCGCGATCAGCTCATGCGCGTTCATTCCCGGGAGTCCTGCCGCTGCCATCGCACTTGCATATTGCGGTGTGACTCCAACCGACTTCATGCTCACAGCCTCATGCAGATCGGCTGGCGGGATCCCACTCGCCTTGAGTCCAGCCAGGTAGTCAGGGGTTACGCCAACCGACTTCATACTGACGACATCATGCATCGTCGGCTTACCCAGTCCCAGCGAAACCAGCGAATTTGCATAGTCCGGTGTTATACCAAGCGACTTGATTGTGACAACGTCATGGAAGCTCGCCGGCTCCAGGACTGATCCTCTCAGGCTTGCGACGAACTCAGGGGTGATGCCCATGGACTTCATGCTTACCACGTCATGCACTGTCGGCTTGCCAAGTCCGAGCGTCTCCAGAGACTTCGCGTATTCCGGCGATATGCCCAGCGACCTCATCGTAACCACCTCATGGAAGCTTGCCGGTGCAAGGGGCGATCCCGTGAGACTTGCAATGTACTCCGGTGTCGCGCCGATCGACTTGAGCGTGATCAGATCATGCAGCGTCGGTATCCCCAGGCCCGCGTTCGCCATACTCTTCGCGTACTCCGGAGTCACGCCAACAGAGCGCAGTGTGACAATCTGGTCCAGGTCCTTGCTGAGGTCAAGCGGATATCCGGCATCCCGCATCTTCTGCAGATACTCCATGCCACTGCCCGGTTGAGAAGAAGCTTGCACGGACATTGCAATTGGATCTGGCCGCGGCATAGGAGTGGACGCCACAATCTCCCGAGGGTTGGACGCCTCTGCAGATGCAGGCTGCGCCGCTTCCATCTCAACCACAGCGTGCAGGGGGCTCACGGAAGGAGCTACAACAACCACGGGGTTCGCCACTTCGGCCGTTGCCGGTATAGCGGGTTCCGTCGCTCCAACCTGCTGTCGATCGGCCTTCATGCCGTGCGCTACGCGAGGCGCGACATAAAGAGCCATCAGAACGACGCCTACCGCCGCCATCCGTATTCCACTCATCGATTGTTGCTCCATTGCCTTCTCCCCCATCACTCTTCGTACTCGATTCAAGAGCGTCCCACCGTGACCGTGGAGCGCCACGGCCAGCCGAATATTTTTCCCGCGCTGTTCCTCCATGTGCAGCAAGGCCTCCGCGTACACGACCGGGTCGGCGCAGGCCTCTGCCGCCACTTCATCGCAGCAAACCTCCCGGAACTCGCGCGCCTTCCGGCTCACCCACCACATTGCGGGTTGGAAGAAGAAGAGGCACTCGACAGATGTCTGCAGAAGATTACAGAGGTAATCCCACCGCCGGACATGTGCCAGTTCGTGCGCCAGAACCGCCTCCAGTTGATCCGACGGCAGGGACGTCGCCGCACTCAACGGCATCAGCACGACCGTGCGCCATATTCCGAACGCCATCGGCGAGATGACCTCATCCGATACACGCAACATGGTTTGGCGACTCAACCGATACCTGCTTGACAGCTTGTCGAAGCTGAGCTGCAAGTGTTGCGGCACGATAGCCTTGGCCCTCAGCCGCAGCGATCGCAACTCCCACCAGCCACCGGCCGCGCGAGTCGCCAGCACCAGAACCCCGGCGAGCCATAGGACGTCCATGGACGGGAGCAGTAGACCAGCATGCTCAGCGATCCACAGCTCGCTGTTCCCCATCGCCGGTGCAGCCATCGGCAGTTGCTCGATCAACGCGGAATGCATCGTGCCCACGCGTGATCTGGCAAACTGCTGCTGATCCTGCCGCACCTGCGATATAAGCTGTTCCTGCTCCAGAAAGGTCGCTGCGGCCACCAACGGCATCAGCGCAAGCACGCTCATCGCAATGCCATAGCGCAAGACGGTGGACGCCCGCTTGGTGCACCGATCAATCAACGCGTAAGCAATGACGATGGCCGTGCTCTGCCAACAAAAGTGCAGCAGGGTCCAACCCAGCGCAACCACTTCGCCATTCCGTAACCAGTTGAGGGCACTCATCTCTTCCTTCCTTTCCTAGTACCGTTTCCTTGCGATCAGCTTCCGAATCTCGCTTAGCTCTTCGTCGCTGGCCTGCTCCATCTCCAACGCCCGCAGAGCAAGCTGGCCTGCGCTTCCCGCGAAGAAACGGTTGCTCAGCTCGCGCATGAACCTCTGCTCTGTCTCTTCTTTCGCCACAGCGGCCCGATACACATGCGCCCGCTCCGTCACGTCGCGTACGACCAGGCCCTTGTCCAGCATGATCTGCATCAACTTCTGCACACCCGTGTAGACGACCGACCGATGCTCGTTCACCGCAACAAACACGTCACGCACTGTGGCCTGACCTCGTGCCCACAAGATGGAGAGGAGTTCCAGCTCCCCCTCTGTCGGCCTCGGAAGTTCTCTTGAATTCTTCATGAGTGAGACCATATCCGAAGTCCTTCGTACTTGTCAACGAAACAATTCGTACGAAATTGCTCGTGGTTCGGCCAAGCCTGAATCACTGGCAATAGTCAGTGGGTCACTCCGTGACTCCCGCATCGGACTGCTGACGCGCTTGGCATCAAAGTTCTCAACTGAAACCTCCCAGAACGATTTGCCTTGACAGTCTTCCTCCCTACTCCTATATAGTTTGCGCCGCGTACAAAACTCCCTTTTCGTATGCGGACGGCTGTCCCGCGCTTACGTGATGAAAGGGTGAGGATCAGATCTTTACCAGAGGACCTTCGAGCCGATGGCTGTGCTCGAAGCTTGCGTATTCTTAGGAGATTGCAAATGAAACGTGCAGTATTCAGCCTCATTTTGTCGGCCTGCATCGCCCCATGCGTCATGCTCGCGCAAGCGGTGGATAGCCAACAGATCAGCGGTACAGTGACCGACCCAACCGGCGCGGCCATCCCGGGCGCGGAAGTCAGCGTCACGAACACATCCACCGACATCAGCCGCACCGTCAAGAGCAACGGCGACGGACTCTACGTCGTCCTCAACCTTCCCGTCGGCACCTACACCGTAACCACTTCTATGCCAGGCTTCAAGAGATCCGTTATCACCGATGTCAACGTGGACGTCGGCGCCAAACCCGCCGTCATGGTCCAGCTGGCGGTCGGTCAGGTCACTGAATCCGTCGAGATCAAGGCGGAGACCGTGATGATCCAGACGACCACCGCGGAGATTGGCGGTGTTATCACCAGCACCGAAGCCACGCAGATCCAGCTCAACGGCCGCAACTATGTTCAGCTCCTCACGCTCCAGCCCGGCGTCTCGCAGACCGTGGCCAGCGGCTTCGCTATCTTTGGCACCTACGGCGTCAACGGCAACTCGCAGTCCGTCAACGGCATCCGTACCGACTCCGCCAACTTCTTCATCGACGGTGTCGACAACAAGGATAACGGCGGCGGCGGCAACAACTTCGTCAACATCTCACCTGACTCTCTGCAGGAGTTCCGCAACGCGGCATCCAGCTACGATGCAAGCTACGGCGGAACCTCTGGCGCCACCGTATCAGTCGCCATCAAGAGCGGTGGCCGCAACTTTCACGGCAATGCCTATGAGTATCTCCGCAACGACGCCGTGCAGGCCTATCCCTTCCGCGCGATCAGCGCCTATGGCTCGACGCCTCTCAAGGCACCGCTTCGCTACAACGACTTTGGATATACCGTCGGCGGTCCCATCTGGATTCCCAGCTATTTCAATCAGAATCGCGAGAAGCTTTTCTTTTTCGCTGCGCAAGAGTACAAGCGTCTTCGCACCGGCACAGTCACCAACGCCTCGGTCCCCAAGCCCGCGGACATCGCTGCGGCCATCGCCACCGGTCCATCAACCGCAACCGGACGTGCGCTCGCCGCAACCCTGCTTAACGACCCGACGGGCAATGTCCAGTACCTCAGCCCCGGGAACAACAACCAGTCTGAGTATCTGGTCAAGGTCGATTACAACCTGAACGAGAAGAATCAGATCAGCGGCCACTTCGTGCACGACAACGTGCTCAACATTGGCAACCCAACCAACTACATCATCTACAACCGCACCATCCCCGGCCTGACCTCGTCTGCCCAGTGGACCCACACCTTCAACTCCAAGACAGTTAACATCGCGACCGGCTCCTATTCCGGAAACATCATCAACGAGGGTGGAAGCATCCGCGCAAACTCTCAGTTCGGCAATATCAAGATCCTTCGCTCCGACTTTGGCCTCACCTACGCGACCCTCTACAACGCTTCACCCTACATCCCGCAGATCACGATCACCGGCTACGGCAACCCCGGGGTCGCACCGCGACAGTTCGATAACTCGCAACGCATCTACGCCCTCAAAGATGACTTCGCCCACGTCATCGGAAATCACTCCTTGAAGGCTGGCGGCTACTTCTGGCGGGCCCGCAAGAATCAGACTGCGCCGCCACAGTTGAACGGCGCCTTTACCTTCACCAGTCTTGCCAACCTCGTTGCCGGAAACTTCGGAAGTTACACGGAAGGCAGCAATATTCCGCAAATTCAAGCGCGTTTCCTTCAGTTCGAAACCTACCTGCAGGACGACTGGACCGTGAATCGCCGCCTCACCCTCAACCTCGGCCTGCGCTGGCAATACATGCCGCCCATCAACAGCTGGCCCAACAACACCGCCTTCTTCGATCCCAACTACTACGACCCGACGAAGGCCGCGACGATCAACCCATCCACGGGCCTCATCACCTCAGCGCCTGCTCCGTACAACGGTCTGATTCTGCCGGGCACCGGATTCTCCCAGAAGGCACAGCAGGCCGTCGCACCGTCCGTCTACAACAACCCCGCCGTGCTTGCACTCTTTCACAATCTGCCTCCAGGCATTATCAACAGCGTCTACAACACCTTTGCCCCGCGCCTGGGCTTCGCCTATGACCTCACCGGCACACAGACAACGGTGGTCCATGGCGGCTACGGTATTTCGTACGAAAGGGTCGAAGGCAACTATATCTATGGCGCGGCGTCTCAGCTGCCATTCACCGCGGTTGCCTCGCTCGCCAGCGCAGGTAACGTCGATAACCTTGCCAGCGTGGGTGTCAACAACGCTGCGCCCACCAATATCGGTAACTCGGCCGCACGCAACCTTGCACCGCCGCGCGTTCAAAACTATAGCTTGGGTGTACAGCACAAGCTCTTCAACAATACTTCGACCGAGTTGAACTATGTGGGCTCACACTCTGGAAGCCTCACATGGCTCAAAGACCTGAACCAGGGATCGGCAGGGATCGAGCAGGCAAATCCCGGCATAGCCCGTAACGCGCTCCGCCCCTACAAAGGATATGGCGAAATCCTGCAGTACACCAACGGTGCGAACTCCAACTACAACTCGCTCCAGGCACGGATGCAGACCCGCTTCAACAAGGGCGGTCTGGTCACCCTGGCGTACACCTGGTCCCAGTCCCTGACCAATGGTTCAGCCTATAACTACCAGCCTCAGGACAGTACCAATCTCGGAGCCGACTACGGACCGGCGAACTACAACCAGCCCAGGATCTTCGTCGCCAGCTACGTCTATCCGCTGCCCTTCTGGCTGCATGATCGCGAGTGGTACAAGAAGATCGCCGGTGGTTGGCAGGTCTCCGGAATCACCCGCGTCGCAAGCGGTCTACCGATCAACGTCATTCAACCCTCTGGCCAATCGCTTGCCGGCAATCTGGTCACAACCGCCAGCGTCGGCCAGCGCCCTAACCTGGTTGGCAATCCCTATCTCCATGGCAACGGCAAGCAGTACCTGAATTATGTCTCCTTCGTTGCGCCGGCTGCTGGAACCTATGGCAATCTGGGCTACGACGCCATCAAGGGACCGCTCTTCGACAACTGGGACGCCGCTCTGCAAAAGAACATTCCAATCCTTGAATCCATCGCAATGGAGTTCCGCGCCGAGATGTTCAACGTCCCCAACCACCTGTCTCCGTTCACAGTAAACGGTACGCTCGGCTCCCCGCAGGCCGACGGCACCTATCAGCCAAACGCGTCTAACAAGGGCGCGTTCCAGAACAGCTTCGGTCAGGTCACTGCCGCAACCGATCCGCGCACCATGGAGTTCGTCCTGCGTATCAAGTTCTAACCTAGCGGAGGCCCGCGTCTTCATCGGGCCTCCGCCGTTCGATGACTTTGGTCAAGCGAATCAATCCGACTGGATACGAGGTGCTTCACATCGGATTAAAGGACCTTTACACGCAGTCAAGCTACTTCATCTGATATTTTGAAATCTCTCCGTCCCGCCACCTGGAGTCCAACATCGAGAGGGCCATATCCGCAAGATGAGTCGCTCGTCGCATCGAGAGCCCCGGAACGACCAAACCCGCGGCATCCGCAATATCGATCCTGCTTCCGTGCGGCCAGCTTCCAGTGACATAGCCCGCGACATCAACCGGGACATCATCCTCGAACTCGTCCGCTTTCACCAGCCACTTGCCCGCGCCGATCTATCGCGACTCTCTGGCTTGCGCCCCAGCACCGTCTCGAAGATCGTCGAGCAGCTGGTGCAGGAAGACTGGGTACACGAGGGGGCCATCATCAAAGCAGCGCGAGGCCGCCCGTCCACAATGCTCTCCGTCAACAGCAGCATCGTCACCTTGGCCCTCGATCTGCGGCCAGACCGCGCGATTCTCGCCGTTGTCGATCTTACCGGCCGATTCCTCTCGCGTGAAACAATTCCGGGTTCCTCCGATCCAGAGCGCACCGTCGCGCAGATCGGCAAACGCATGCGCGCACTGCGCGAAGAGTTCGCCTCCAAATCCTTCGAAGGTGTCGGCGTCTCCCTCCCCGGCCGTGTGCACCCCGTAACCCAGCGTGTCCTGCTCGCGCCAAACCTCAAGTGGCACGCCTTCGATCTCAAGGGCGCACTCGAGAAAGAGTCGGGTCTCCAGGTCGAGATCGAAAACGATGCGAATGTCTGTCTCATCTCAGAGCTCTGGTACGGCCGCCTCGAGGGTGCCAGGAACGTTGTGCTCGTCGCCGTAGCCGAAGGCGTCGGCACCGCCATCCTGGCCGGCGGCCTCCTCCAGTCCGGCCACAACGGCCTCGCGGGAGAGTTCGGCCATATAACCGTCGACCCGAACGGCCCGCTCTGCCAATGTGGGCAGAAGGGCTGCTGGGAGATGGTTGCTTCTTCACGCGCCGCGACGCGCACCTACAACAGCCTGGGCCGCAAGAAAGTCCAAAACATCTGCGACTTGATCCGCCTACGCGAAGATGGTGACACCAACGCCACGCACGCTCTCACCGAGCAGGCCCACGCTCTTGGTCGCGGCCTGCGAATGATCACTGCGGCCGTATCTCCCGAACTGATCCTCGTCGTAGGCGACCTCTCAGCTTGCTGGGATCTCTGCTGTCCCATCATCGAGAAGGAGCTCGCAGACTCGATGCTCGCGGGGGCACCGCCCCGACTGCGCGCCACTGGTGACGCTGAACTCGCCCGCCTCAGCGGCTCCGCCGCCATGCTGATGCAGCGTCACGTGAGCTATCACCGGTCCACCCATCAAGGCCCTCACGCCGTCTCCGTGTAACCTGAACCACAACTCCGCAAACCATCCTTCCTGTTTTCGAAGAGAACATGTCCGTCCGCCTTGATACGGACAACCTCACGCAGCATCTACTCGGCGCGCAACGCCTTGAGAGGATCGACAGCTGCGGCGCGGCCCGCAGGTACAATGCTCGCCAAGAGAGCTACCATCGCGACGCCTGCGATCGCAGATGCATAACTGACGGGATCGAGCGGCTTCATCCCATAGAGCGAGCTTTCCAGTCCCACGCCGGCAGCCATCGCCAGCGGAATACCGATCGCGATGCCGGTCGCCGTCAGTAAGAGGCTCCCTCGCAATACCATCCACACGACTTGAGATCGTTGCGCGCCCAGTGCCATGCGCACCCCAATCTCTGCACTGCGACCATTCACGCGATAGGCCAGCGTTCCGTAGATGCCTGTCGCGATCAGCACGATGGTCAGCACGCCGAAGCAGCCAGCGAGACGGGCAAAGAGGACCTGCTGGGAGACGGACTGCGTAAAGACCGCGCTCTGCGTCATCGGCTCAAGCAGCGGCATGTCGGGATCGATCTGGGCGAGCGCCTTGCGGATGGTTGGCAGCATTGCGAGAGGATCGCCGCCCTCCGTTCGCATCTCGACCTCAAGTTGACTCACCGCACCACCCTGCGTAAACACCGTCCAGAGCATCGGCATCGCCTCTTCGGTGATGCTGGTGTACTTGTGGTCTTTCACCACGCCCACGATGAGGATCGGATGGCCGCCTTTCGAGTTGGTGAGCACGTGGCCTACCGTATTCAAGGTTCCGACATACTTCTTCGCGAAGGTCTCATTCACGATCAACACCTCTGGGGCGGACGTGGAGTCGGCATCGGAGAAGTCTCTTCCCTGCACGAGCTGGACACCCATGGTGCGAAAGTAGTCCGCGCCTACGGTGTTCTTTCGAAAGTTTGCCTGCCCCGGTTCAACCCCATTCGGCTTGTGCCCGTCCACTGTGACACCCGCGTTGTTGCTGGACCATCCGGAGCCGGGCCGACTGCTCGCCATCGAGACGCTCTCCACTCCGGGGATCGTCCGCAGCCTCTGCTGCAGCGCAACGAAGAAGGCGATACTTTCTTCCTTCGTATGCGCGTGCTGCGGATGCACACCGAAGACCAGCAGGCCCTCTGGCTTCTGTCCAAGGGGTGTCTTCAGCAGATTGCGCAAGGTGCCGAGCAGCAACCCCGCACCCACGAGCAAGACCATGCACATGGCGATCTGCGTGACAATGACCGCGTTGCCGGCGCGCACCTGCTGGGAGCTGGCATGGGACGCGGCGGCGGAGCTGCGCAGCACCAGCTCCGGCCCGCTCGACATCGCAGACCGTAACGGGGCCAGTCCAAAGACCAGTGCCAGCAAAAAGAGCACACCTAACGTGAAACCCAGCACCACTCCATCCGGCTGAATGCTCGATTGAATCCGTGCCCACGATCCGAGGGCATGCGTAGCGCCCATTGCGAAGCACCACGCGGCAACGCCGCCCAGTGAAACCAGCAGGAGGCTTTCCGTCAGGAGCTGGCGGACGATCTCCCTGCGCCCCGCCCCGAGTGCGAGCCGTACGCTGAACTCTCTCTGGCGGCTCGCATTGCGTGCCATCAGCAGCATCACGACATTGCACATCGCGACCAGGAGCACCAGGCCCACCATCGCCATTAAAATCCTAAGCGCACGGGCAAAGGAGACATCCTCCGTGTCGAACTGCCTGGCCTCCTTGAACGAAAGCTGATACGTCGGATCGCCCGTATGCTTCGGTGCTATACCCGTGTAAGCTGCTTGCTCGAAGACTCCCTGGGCCTTGGCCAACGCATGTTCCCGGCTGATACCTGGAGCGATGCGGACCATGAGCTTCATCGCCCACATCTTCGGCTGCGACAGGTACATGCCCTCGTCTGCAGGCGAACCCCACGCGTTGAACTCCGGCCTGCTCTGCAGCGGAATCCAAAGATCCACCGGCATCTTTCCCTCGGTGCCTTCAAATCCCTTCGCCGCGATCCCCACAATGGTGAACGGAATCGATTTGAGGTACAGCGTCTTGCCAAGTGCATCGCGGCTACGCCCATAGTGCGTGGCCCAGAAGCTATCGCCGATCACGACGACGGGGGTGTGGTCGTCCTCGTCTTTCTGTGCGAAGCCGCGGCCGAGCGCCGTGTTCACACCCAGGCCACGGAAGTAGTTGCCGCTGACCATCTCGCCAGAGGCCTCCTCCGCGACTGCCCCGACGCGCACAGCGACTTTGCCACTCGTCGACATAGGGATGAACGTCATGACCTCCTGCAAGCCGCCGCCCTGTTCGCGGAGTGCGCGATAGATCGGGTAGGAGAAGGAGGTGCTGGCGTCGCCTGTCTGGAAGGCTCCGTCCGGCCACCCCGTCGTATGCAGGTAGAAAACGCGCGAAGCGTCCTCTAGCGGCAGCATCTTCATCAGCACGGCGTGCATCACGCTGAAGACCGCTGTATTCGCACCCACGCCAAGCGCCAGCGTCAGCACACAAACCATCGTGAAAACAGGCGTCTTCGCCAACTGCCGCACACCATACCGCACATCCCGCCACACATTCGCAAAGAACATCGTCGTCCTCGATTCCCTCTGTCGCTGCTTCAGTAGAGTTGGGTTGCCAAACCGCCGCCGTGCGGCCCGCGCCGCCTCACGAGCGTTCATTCCCTCGCCCTCGTACTTCTCCGCGAGCATCTCCAGATGTGTGTTCATCTCTTCATCAAAGGCGGTGTCGGCAACCCTCTGGGAAAAGAGCGCCTTAAGCTTCGCCACGAAGGCACTTGTGCTCTCCCACATGGCTAGGCCTTTGTCTCAAGCGCCAGCACGCGGCCAATCACCGCGGCAATGCGCTCCCAGTTTTCCGTCTCCACCGCAAGCTGCTTCATGCCACGCTTTGTGATGCTGTAGAAGCGCGCGCGTCGGTTGTTCTCGGAGACACCCCACTCGCTCCCAATCCAGCTCTTCTGCTGCAAACGCAGCAGCGAGGTATACACAGTGCCCTCGTTTAGCGTCAGCACATCTTCGCTCAACTGCTCGATGCGCCGCGCTATGCCAAAGCCATGCAGAGGACCCAACGCCTGCAACGTCTTGAGGATCATCAGATCGAGAGTTCCCTGTAAAACCTCGGACTTGTCCGCTGCCATGCCTGCTCCTTTGGATACTCCAAAGAAGCTATCACCTTCTCCTTTGCAATGTCCATAGAAGAGCTGTACGTAACACGCTTTTCAAGTATTCCTCGCCGCACACACAGACTCCTTGGCACCTGTTCTCGATACGAGTCCCCCTCGGATGACGGGCAGACCGCAAGTCATTTGAACCGACGCCAGGCCGGGGGCATCCTGCGACACCACGCTACTCGGCTGTATGGCGAGATTTCTCCATATGCGCCGATTGGAAACTTGTGATAACGTCCACAAAAGCTCTAGAGAACGCCATTTTCCCTGATCCGAGCCGACTCGTTTTCCGTGGCTCTGGAGATCGTGTAGCCATGAACTGCGCTTCCGGACTTTGCACTCGCCGCCTTCCGCTGCTTCTCCTTCCGTTCGCTTTCCTCTCTGCCACGGCACAGGTTCGCCTGCCGCACATGATCAGCGACCACGCCGTGCTGCAGCGAAATCGTCCGATCCACCTCTGGGGCTGGGCGACGCCCGAGGCTCGTCTCGTCGCCCATTTCCATCAACAGACCGCCTACGCGCAGGCGGATGCCCTCGGCAAGTGGAGCATAGCGCTGGCCCCCGAAGCCGCCGGTGGACCCTACGCCCTGACCATCGCCGGAGATGGCCCTGAGAAGACCGTCACCGACCTTCTCGTGGGAGACGTCTGGTTCGCCTCCGGACAAAGCAACATGGAGATGCCACTCAGCGGCTTCCCACCCACCGCCTTCGTAAAGGATGCGTCCAAGGAGATCGCCGCAGCCGACAACCCCCACCTCCGTCTCCTCCTCGTAGACCACAAGAGCTCAGACTATCCCCTCGACGACGTCTCCGGAACATGGACCCAATGCACCCCCCAGACCGCCAGCCGGTTCTCAGCGATCGCGTATCTCTTCGGCCGCGAGATCGCCGCAAGTGAGAAGGTTCCGGTTGGCCTGATCGATTCCACCTGGGGTGGCACCCCGGCCGATTCGTGGGTGTCGCTCGACGCGTTCGGCAGATACCCCGAGCTTCTTCCCGCGCTCCAGAGCCGCGCCACCTTCGCCGAGGCATTGGCCGATCGCGACGCCCTCATCGCCGCCGAAAAGCGCGAAGACCACGCCGCCACCTCCGCCGGCAAACCAGCCCCGAAGCATTCCTGGCACCCCTCTCCCGAGTCCTGGCAGCCCGCCGGACTGTATAACGGCATGATCGCGCCCTTCACCCCGTATTCCATCAAGGGTTTCCTCTGGTACCAGGGCGAGACCAACTCGGCCCCCGGCCGTGCCCCTTTCTACAACACGCTCTTCGCCAATCTGATCGGCGACTGGCGCACCCACTTTGCCCAGGGAGACCTCCCGTTTCTCTACGTGCAGATATCGTCCTTCGACTCACCCGAGGAAGATTGGGGCCTCGTGCGAGACCAGCAACGCCGCGTCCTCGCAGTCGACAATACCGCCATGGTCGTGACCTTGGACGTAGGCAACCCAGCCAACGTTCATCCCGCCAACAAGCAGACCGTCGCCACCCGCCTCGCCGCCGCCGCACGCGGATCGGTATACGGCGAGCGCATCGAATGGAAGTCGCCACTCTTCCGCGAGGCGCACATCGAGTGGACACCTGAAGGATCGGCCGGTATGCGCGTCTGGTTCGACCATGCCCACGGCCTGACCTCCGCCGGCGCGCCACTCGGTGGCTTCGAACTCGCCGGCCCGGATCACCACTTCGTCCCCGCTCAAGCCACCCTGCAGGGAGAGTCCGTGCTGGTCACCTCTCCAGCGCTTCCCCGCCCCGCGTACGTCCGCTACGGTTGGGCCGGTGTCGTCGAAAGCTACCTCTATAACAGCGCCGGTCTTCCCGCCTCCACCTTCAGCTCAGAACGGAACCCCATACAGTAGGCAGGACCATCGCCCAGCCGAACGCCATCCACTCCCGGCAAACACCGCCTCGCCAGGACGAAACCGCACATCATGACCCGATCGAAGCTTGCTCTCCGCCACCTCCCCGCCGCATCGGCTCTTCTTGCCCTGGCCATGCTTCCGTTTCAGCGTGCTTCTGCCCAGGCCCACGTCCTCACCGTCGACCCCGAGATCGAAGAGCGCGTCCTCGGCCCCTACGACGTTCACGTCCTCGCCGGTGGCAAGGCCCTCACCAGGGCCGTCCCCGCCACCTCGCGCGTCCTCAAGGCGAACGGCCCCGGAACCCTCTCCGTCTGGGTGCTGATGAACCAGGACACGCCCACCACCACCCTCATCGCCGGAATCGGAACCCCCGAGCACCAGGACTCCAGATTCCTCGGCCTTCGCGACGGACATCCCATCCTCCGCTTCGGCAAGTCCCACGAACTTGCCGCCCCCAAACCCATCCCCGCCATCGGCTGGCATCTCCTCGCCGCCACCTTCGACGCCACCGGAACCCATCTCTTCGCCGACGGCGCCGAAGTCGCAACCGGCCTCCCATCCCTCGCCCGCCTCGATCCCGTCCTCACCATCGCCCCCGCCGAGACCCTTCCTGGCGAATCCTTCACGCACTTCGGTGGCATCGCCGCCCAGGTCACCCTCTCACCCCAGGTCCTTTCCCCCGCCGCGCTCAAAGCTCTCGCCGCCACGCCGCCCGACCCAACCTTCCTGCACCTCGAAGAAGCCTCCCAGCCCTGGCCGGTCCAGACCCGTCAGCAGGCCGGCTACCTCGCTCCGCAGGACCCCGCCCTCATGCCCCACGGCCGCGACCCCCTCGGCAAGCCCGTAACCCTGCCCCTGCCACCACTCTCCGCAACGGCTCTCACACCCCGCGAACCCGGCTCCCGCGATTCCATGTCATGGACCCTCGCCCACAACTGGTTCCTCACCACCTCCCCCGCAACGCCGCTCGAAGGCGCCCAGCTCTCCCAGGCCGGCTTCGACACCCGCACCTGGATGCGCGCCACCATCCCCGGCACCGTCCTCACCACCATGGTCGATCGCGGAATCTACCCCGACCCCGACTTCGGCCTCAACAACCTCGCCATCCCCGAGACCCTCAACAAGCAGATGTACTGGTACCGAGTCGAGTTCGAAACCCCGAAGGCAGCCGCCAGCCATCACCTCACCCTCACCTTCAACGGCATCAACTACGCCGCCGAAGTCTGGCTCAACGGCCACAGCCTCGGAGCCATCAAGGGAGCCTTCATCCGGGGAACCTTCGACGTCTCCACCCTGCTCAGGCCCGATGGCCACAACGCACTCGCCGTCCACATCCTCCCACCCCCCCACCCCGGCATCCCCCAGGAGCAGTCCGTCCTCGGCGGACCCGGAGAGAACGGCGGAGCCCTCTGCCTCGACGGCCCCACCTTCGTCGCCACCGAAGGCTGGGACTGGATCCCCGCCATCCGCGACCGCAACATGGGGATCTGGCAGGACGTCGTCCTCTCCATCTCCGATCAGCTCCAACTCGGCGACCCCCAGGTCGTCACCCATCTCCCCCTCCCCGACATCTCCACCGCCGACGTCGAAATCTCCGTCCCCGTGCACAACCTCTCCACCCAGCCCATCGACGCCACCATCCACGTGCAGTTCGAGGGCACCGACCTCACAAAGTCCATCTCCGTCCCGCCCGGCGAGACGAAGCTCAGACTCACCGCCGCCGACAACCCCAAACTCCACGTCGAGCACCCCCGCCTCTGGTGGCCCAACGGCTACGGCGACCCCAACCTCTACCACCTCAACCTGGGCATTAACGAAGGCAACAACGAGTCCGACCACAAGACCCTCACCTTCGGAATCCGCGAAATCACCTATGAACTCAGCCTCTTCGACCACACCGGCAAGCTCCGCCGCGTCGAAGTCTCCCCCACCGAAGCCCGCAGCCGAAACGAGCAGATCGTCGACATCACCCACGAAGGCATGCGCAACCGCGAAGCCGAGTTCTACTCCGCCACCCTCACCGCAGCCGGCGAGCACTCCCCAGCAGTCAGGGACGTCACCGACGAGCCCACCCTGACCGACCTCGTCCTCAAGGTCAACGGCGTCAAGATCGCAGCCCGCGGCGGAAACTGGGGCATGGACGACTCCCGCAAGCGCGTCTCCCGCGAGCGCCTCGAGCCGTACTTCCGCCTCCACCGCGAAGCCAACATGAACATCATCCGCAACTGGGTCGGTCAGGATACCGAAGAGACCTTCTACCAGTTGGCCGACGAGTACGGCATGATGGTCTGGAACGACTTCTGGGCCTCCACCCAGGACTACAACGTCGAACCCCAGGACGTCCCACTCTTCCTCAAGAACGCCCGCGACGTCGTCTCCCGCTTCCGCAACCATCCCTCCATCGTCATGTGGTGCGCCCGCAACGAAGGCGTCCCCCAGCCCCTTCTCAATGAGGGCCTCATCGACATCTTCCGTCAGGAGGACGGCACCCGCTACTACACCCCCGGCTCCAATCGAATCAACCTCCGCAACTCCGGCCCCTACTTCTACCAGCAGCCCGACACCTACTACACCAAATGGGATCGCGGCTTCTCCGTCGAACTCGGAGTCCCCAGCCCATCCACCCTCGAGGCGCTCAAAGCCTCCATCGCGCCCGCCGACCTGTGGCCCATGGGCGACGCCTGGGCCTATCACGACTGGCACCAGTCCGGAAACGGCCGCGTTGAACCCTTCATGCAAAAGATCGAGGAAGAGTTCGGAGCCGCCACCAGCCTCGCCGACTTTGAACGCAAGGCCCAGATGCTCAGCTACAACGAGCACCGCGCCATCTTCGAAGGCTTCAACCAGCACCTCTGGACCCCCAACAGCGGACGCATGCTCTGGATGACCCAGCCCGCATGGCCCTCCAATATGTGGCAAATCTTCTCCTCCGACTACGACACCCCCGGCTCCTTCTACGGCGTCAAAAAAGCCTGCGAGCCGATGCACGTCCAGCTCGACCTCTCCGACTACACCATCGCCGCCGTCAACACGACCAACATCGACGGCGGGCAGGTCACCGTCGAGGCAACCGTCTACTCCCTCTCCAACCAGACCCTCTCCACCCACGCCCAGACCCTCGCCCTCGGCCCCGACCGCACCGTCCCTGCCTGGACCCTGAATCTTGCCCCTCTCTTCGCCCAGCAGGGCGTAGTCCTCGTCCGCCTCACCCTGAAGGAAGCGTCCGGGAAGCTCCTCTCCGACAACACCTACTGGTTAGCCGCCGACGATGCCCAGTACCGCAAGCTCAACACATTGCCCCCGGTAAAGCTCACCGCCACCGCCACACCACACCCCGGACAATCGTCAACCGGCGGCCCGCAGGATACAATCATCGACCTCAAGCTCACGAACCCAACCGCAACCCCGGCCCTCGCCACCAAGGCCGTCCTTCTCAACCCCAGAACCGGTCTCCCGATCCTGCCCGCCTACTTCAGCGACAACTACACCACCCTGCTCCCTGGCGAGACCCGCACCATCACCATCCACTACCCCACCCAACCCGCAACCGCCCATCCAAAGATAGCCCTCCGTGGCTGGAATATCGACGAGACCACGATCCCCGTCCAATGAGCAAAAAGGGGGGGACTTGACAAGATCCCCCCCAAAAAACACCAGTCCCCACCGCCCACCACAAAAAACCGCACCCAAAACAGATCCGCCCAATAAAGACGAACCCCCCACCACGTTTAGAACGTGACCGCTGTCCAGTTTTACCGCACAACGGCCCACATCCTGCACCACAAAATCAGCACCCGCAGGACTGGCGAACAACCAACTCGACCTTCAGCGTCGTACGACCCCCCTTCGCCGGCCACTCCTCATAGGATGTATCGAGTAACTCAAACAAAACACAAGCTGCAGTAGCCCCCAGCTCCTCCATCGGCTGCCGAACGACGGTCAAAGCCGGTATCAGCAAATCCGCCAGCTCCAGATCGTCAAACCCAACCGCCGCAACATCCCCCGGCACCCCAACCCCAAGCCTCCTCAAGGAGCGCACCAACCCTCGACTCACCATGTTATTCCCACAAAAGAAGGCCGTCGGAGCGTTCTTTCCTTCCAGCAATCTGCTCACTCGTTCAAAGACAATCTCCTCCGAGCAGCAATCCAAACTTTCCTGCGGTGTCAGCTTAGCGTCCGATATCGCCCGTTTATAACCATTCCAACGCGTCTGAATCGGGTAAAGCTCCTGGGAATCACCAAGAAAATGGATCCTTTCGTGGTGATGCTCATGAATCAAATGCTCCGTCCCTCTCCTACCCCCAACATAATTTGCAACAAGCACGCCAGGTACTCGAGGTAGCGCCAGAGGCCTATCAAACGAAACCATCGGCGTCCGTTGAAAAGCTGCGTCTGCGAAGTGAGCCCCCTTTCTCGCAGGACAAAGAAGAATCCCGTCTACATTCTTCTGCAGCATCCATCGCGCTTCGGATAACTCAGTTTCCTCTCGATCGTTGGAGGCCGTAAGAATCGCAGTGTGCTCGAAGCTGAATATGGCCGTTTCTCCGGCGGCATTATCAGCCTTACGACCAAGGGCGGCACCAACCAGTTCCACGGAGGCGTATTCGGATTTCTCGAAACAGGCGGACTCGCCGCACAACCCTTCGGAACCACGCCCGGAAGCCCCAAGCAGGACTCACATCGCTATCAGAGCGGTGGGACGTTCGGAGGTCCGCTCCGTCGAGACAAGACCTTCTTCTTCGTCGACTTCGAAGACTCTCGCCAGGCTTCTGCGGCCACCGAGCAATTTCAGCTTCCAGCGGCCAACTGGCTCAAAGGAGATTTCTCCGCAGCCTCCTTCAAGATCTACGACCCGCTTACAGTGCATCAGGACACCAACGGCAACTACGTACGCAATCAATTCTTCAACAACGTCATCCCCGCCTCCCGGCTCGCAACTCCGGCATCTCAAATAGCACAAAAGATCCTGAGTTATTATCCAACGCCCGGTAGCGCCACCGCGCAATCAACCTACACGGCGTCAGGCAACAATACGAACAACTACTACCATTTCGGTACCCGAGTCGATCAGCAGTTCTCTACCAATTGGCATTCTTTCCTGAGGTTTTCGCACTTCGCTGGATCGAACACCTACCTGAGCGACTTTGGCAACGTGGCCTCGCCTGGCGGCTACAACGGACCAACCAACGGCAACGCTTATAGCCTTGCCTTCGATAACACCGTCACGTTCAATCCCAACCTTCTCGGCGAATTCCGCTACGGATTCTCCAAGTCCGTCTCCGTCCGCACTGCATCCAGCCAGGGCTTCGATGCGACCACGCTCGGCTTCCCAAGCTCGGTCAACCAGCAAGCCCTGCAGAACGCCGCGCTCTTCCCGCACTTCAGCTTCAGCGGTGGCTTCCAGGAT
The DNA here is from genome assembly GCA_026225095.1 of bacterium. Taxonomy (GTDB): domain Bacteria; phylum Acidobacteriota; class Terriglobia; order Terriglobales; family Acidobacteriaceae; genus Edaphobacter. The sequence goes on along the minus strand of JAMFSC010000029.1, from coordinate 12,434 downwards.
ATTGGCACCCTGGGTTATGTTCCGTTGCAGGAGAACCCTCTCGCTCACGACGTGAACGCCAGCCTCGTGAAAATTGTAGGCGGTCACACCATCAAGGCCGGTGGCGGTTCCGCTATCTCAAGCTCGACTTCTACCAGTACACCTATCCCTGGGGAACATTCAGCGTTGATGAGAGCTGGACCCGGATGAACCCGCAGGATGGGACGAGCGGAGGAAACGCCTTCGCGTCGTTCCTCCTCGGCCTGCCTGCGAGTGGAGACATCACCAACGATCCTCACGCCGTACAGAACTCCAAGTATCTCGCCTTTTACGTTCAGGATGACTGGAAGATTCGCAAAGACCTGACCTTCAACTTCGGCCTTCGTTATGACATCGAGCTTCCGCGCACCGAGGAGAGCAATCAACTGTCGGTCTGGAACCCGAGCGCCACATCTCCACTCGGAAGCGTCACACAGGCCACAGGCGTTAGCTGCCCCGCCTGCGGAGCCCTCAAGGGCCAGATGCTTCTTGTCGACACGCCCTCATCGCCCAACGGCCGTCAGCAGGTTCCAACTCAGAAAAAGGACTTCGGCCCACGTCTCGGCTTCGCCTACAACCCCTATACACGGCTCGCGCTGCGTGGCGGATTCGGAGTGGTATTCCAGCCGTCGGCCTTGCAGGCCGCTGGAACCTCTGGAGCACCCGGTCTTGAAGGCTTCAACGCGCAGACTAACTTCAGCCCCAGCTTCGATAACCAGCACAGCGCCCCAATCGCCGATCTCTCCAACCCTTTCCCCACTGGTTATCAGGTCGCCCAGGCGAAGGATCCGAACTGTCTTGCTTCGGCAGCCTGCATCCAGGGTATCGACCTCGGAAACGGCATTCAGCAGTCCTTCTTTGACAACGTGCGCAACCCCTACACCATGCAGTGGAACCTAAGCGCGCAGTATCAGCTTCCTGCTCGTCTGAAGTTCGAAGCAGCCTACCTCGGGAACCGCGGCATCTTCCTTATCAACGGCGACCCAGGTGTTCCATTTGATCAACTCCCAACCGCCGACCTCGCCATGGGCTCGCATCTCCTCGATCAGGTTGCAAATCCCTTTTACGGAAAGATCACCACGCTGGGCTCTCCTTTGAGCCAGCCGACAATCTCCCGCAATCAACTGCTTCGCCGGTATCCGCAGTACAAAGGTGTCTCCAGCTTCCGTAAGCCCGATGCCGATTCTATTTATCACGCCTTCACGCTTCGCGTTGACCGTGAGTTTTCTCAAGGGCTTCTTTTCACGTTTGCCTTTACCGGTGGCAAGGCTATCGACAATGCGGCATCCTCGGTCAACTACCTCGGACCCGCCGCCCAGACCTATGCCGACCAGTACAATCCCCGCGCGAAACGAGGTCTTTCAGCTTATGACGTCTCGAAGCTCCTCTCCTCGAGCATCGTCTACGAGCTTCCATTCGGCCACGGGAAGATGTTCGGTAGCAACATCCCCGGTTATGCGAACGTGGTGCTCGGCGGCTGGCAGGTGAACAGCGTCATTAGCTACTCAGCAGGCACGCCCGTGGTGCTCGCCAGCGTGGATAACGGCACCACCACCTCCGGGATCTTCACCTTCGGTCAGCGCCCCGCATGGACCGGGAAGAGCGCGAAGACATCAAACCAGGGCAAGACCCACTGGTTCGATACCACTCAGTTCTCCAAACCCGCCGCTCACACCATCGGCAACGCACCCCGCGTCCTGTCGAATGTCCGCAACCCTCATAATGACAACCTCGACTTCTCCCTGGTGAAGAACACGCGACTCGGTGCCTCTGATCGCTTCAACACGCAGTTTCGCCTGGAAATGTTCAACGCCTTCAATCACCCGATCCTTGCAGGTCCGGATGCCAACGTGAACGACGCCAACTTCGGCGTGATCACAAGCTTCGCAAACTCCTCTCGCCAGATTCAATTGGGCTTCAAGTTCAACTTCTAACGAAGATCCACTCCGCAGCGACCGGTGCAAGTGACCGGTCGCTGCCTTTTTCGCCAGAGTTGGCTTCCTGATCTGCCTCACTCGTCTTCCCCATGCCACTCTGCACGCCCTCACCTCCGACACCTCTCCGATATCCTTCACCGACACCCGCAGCGGCAAACTCTTCTCCGGCAAACTTGAAGCCGGTCGCGCCGCTCTCATTCTCGTCGGAGAACACGGCGACCTCCTTGCTCAGTATGGACGGTCCTGCGTTGCATCGATAATGCCTCGGACCGACAGCCTTTCGTCTTGAGGAGGGAGTTGCTTTGCGGATTCAGTTGCTTCATTCTCAACTCAGTTCAGTCGGTTGATGACCAGCGCTGCAATGACCAAGACACGTGATGACATTCACCCATAGCAGCTACTTTCTCGCCGGCGTCTCGTATGCCTTGCTCTGCCTCCTCTTCGGAAGCGACGCTCAAGCCGCATGCACCCCGCCGCGGAGGATCGCCACGAATGCAAACTCTCTTGCTGATTGCTACGAGCAAACTCATCAACTTTCCTGCGCAGTGGCGGTCGTCCAAAAGGCTCTAAGAGAGACTCCCGGCTCAGCGGCATTGACTTATTCTCTGAGGCAAATCCTCTACGCCGAAGGCCGAAAGCAAGAAGCCGAGGCAGCACTTTCCAGATCTCTCTCGATCGAGCCGAACCAGCCCCAAGGTCACTTAGCTTTAGGTGTCACCGCCCACGAATCAGGTAGACCGAAACAGGCTCTTGCCCACTGGGAAAAAGCCCTGATCCTCGACCCAAACCTCGTCACCGCGATCGACTAGATCTCCAAGGCTCGCATCGAAGCTGGCCAATACATAGAGGCCGCCGAAGTCTTGCGGACGGCCCCGGAAGATGAAGAACTCCTCCTCGACCTCGTACTAGCAGACAGTAGATCCGGCCTCTTTGAGGAAGCCATTGCGCGCTCCCAGGAAGCCGTCGCCGCCCATCCTGAATGGCCACGCCTTGCCACCGTCCTTGTTCAGCGCAACCGGTACGAAGAGACACTCGCCATCCTGAAAAAAGCGCGTGACGCCCACCCCGAGGATCTTGGCCTCGCCCTCCTCGACCTCCGCGTCCTGGCCCTTAGGGGTGACACAACAACCGCCGCCCCGTTGGGCCAGCAACTCCTGTCACGACACCCGAACGAGTTCGATCTCCTCTACCTCAACGGCCTCATCGAACGCCAGCAAAACTCGTACGAGGCCGCAGCGAAGCACCTGCAGACCGCAGTAGTTCTCAATCCTGACCACTACGACAGCCGGTACAATCTCGGGTTCTCCTTGCTTAAACTTGGCCACCCCGAAGAAGCTCGGAACCAACTTGAAAGGGCGATCATCCTCGATCCCTCCGCCCCGGAAGCCCATTTCCAGCTTGCCGCTGCTCTCCGCGCCCTAAAACAGCCTGAGGTTGCCCGACAGGAACTAGCCGCGTATCAGAAAAGCATGCAAGTCCGCGCAATGCGCGATCGGGACATATCGCTTGCGGCCGACGCAGCCCAGAAACTTTCCACCGGAAACACGGCTGCAGCTATCTCCCTCTACGCAGAAGTCACTGCGGACGCGTCGACTAATCCCGAAGCCTTTTACAATCTTGCGATGGCTCTCGACCGCTCAGGCGATCGTAGGGGCGAACGCATCTGCCTGGAGCGGGCTTTGAAGCTTCGCCCCGCTTACGCAGTCGCGATGAACCAACTCGGCTACGTCGCTTCACGCGAGAACGACAACACCTCCGCCGAAGCATGGTTCCGAAAGGCGATCGCTATCGCCCCTCTTTTCGCAGAGGCCGAGAGCAATCTCGGAACGCTTCTCGCAGGTTCGGGCCGGGACTCCGAAGCCGAAGTTCATTTCCGCGCGGCACTGGCAGGCAATCCGCGTTACACCGACGCCTGGATCAATCTTGCCGCGGTCCTTGCCGCTCAGTCCAATTTCCCTGAAGCGAGGGCCGCCGCCGAGTGCGCTGCGCATTGAGCCCCGTAACTCCGACGCCGCCCGATTCCTTCGCAGCCTGCCCCAGCCGACAGGAAGCGCGAAGCCATGAACCCAACGTACCTGGATCGCCGCCGCTTCCTGCTCGGCTCAGCGGCCGCAACGCTCAGTCCCTGGCTTCCAAAACCCTCTTCCGAAGCGCAGACAGCTACTCCCAGGCCCTATTCCACCTTCACTGACATTGCCCTCAAAGCTGGGCCCACGGTCCCCATGATTTACGGCGAGGTGGATAGCATCAAACTCATCATCGAATCCATGGGAGGCGGCTGTGCCTTCTTTGACTTCGACAATGACGGCTGGCTTGACATCTTTCTCCTCGGCGGAAGCCGCCTGTCGGGAGCCCCCGTCGGAGCGACCAACCGACTCTACAAGAACAACCGGGACGGCACCTTCACGGATGTTACACAGCAGTCCGGCCTTACCGATACGGGATGGGCCTGCGGTGTCTGCGTCGGAGACTACAACAACGATGGCTTCGAGGACCTCTTCGTAACGTATTACGGCCACAACAAGTTGTATCGTAACAACGGAAATGGGACCTTCAGCGACGTCACCGTCGCGGCCGGTCTCTACGAAAAAGAGATCCGCTTCGGAACCGGGTGCAGTTTCCTTGATTACAACCGCGATGGCCATCTCGATCTCTTTGTCTCCAACTACGTGGAGTTCGACATGGCTCATCCTCCCATTCCGACGATGGCCAATACCACTTGCACCTATGAGGGAACGCTCGTGTATTGCGGTCCGCGAGGCATGAAGCCTGGTCATCACTCCCTCTACCGCAATAACGGGAACGGTACGTTCACCGATGTCAGTGAGGCCTCAGGCATTGCGAAGCACCGCGGCTCCTATGGGCTCAGCACGATTACCGCCGACCTCGATCAAGATGGGTGGCCCGACATCTTCATCCCTTGCGACTCCACGCCAAGCCTTCTGTTCATGAATAATCACGATGGCACTTTTCGCGAAGAGGCGCTCTCGAGAGGAGTCGCCGTCAGTGGCGAGGGCCAGGAACTGGCCGGCATGGGTATCGGAGTCGGAGACTTCAATCTTGACGGAAACTCCGGCCTCCTCGTCACTCACTTTCAATCCGAGGCAAGTGGGCTTTACCTGAACACCGGCAAAGCCAACTTTGAGGACATCACGGACACCTCCGGTATCGGAGTTGAAAGACACTACGTCTGCTGGGGTGCGGCCATTGCGGACTTCGACAACGACGGCCTTCCTGACATCTTCTGGGTATCCGGCAACGTCTATCCAGAACTCGAAAGGAAGTACCCGAAATATCCGTTCAAGGGCCCACGAATCCTCTTCCGCAACAAGGGGGCCCACATCTACGAACAACTCACCACCGACACTGGCACAGCACTCCAGGAGCGCCATGCCAGCCGTGGCGTCGCGATAGGAGACTTCGATAACGACGGCGACCTTGACATCCTCATTATGAACGTCAACGAACCTCCCTCTCTGCTCCGAAACGATGCCCCGATCGAGAACCACTGGCTGAAGATCAAGCTGATTGGAACGGTCTCCAATCGAGGCGCAATCGGCGCTCGTGTTCTGGTTAACTACGGCAACAAAGTTCAGGCTCAAAACCTGCTCAGCCAGTCCAGCTATCTATCCTGCAATAACCCCCGTCTGCATTTCGGCCTAGGCTCAGCTACTCAAGCAGACGTAGAGATCTTCTGGCCGAACGGCTTACACGAGCGTTTCAACAAACTACCTGCCGATCGTCTCATAACGTTTAGAGAGGCAACTGGCCCTGTGCCCGCGATCGCGAGACTGCCGTGACGATGCGCTCTCTGCCGCTCCTTCGCGGCATTCTCGTCTTGGTCGCCGCAGGTCTCAACCGTCATTGTGCTCCTGAAGAACTTTGCGATCTTGAACGATTCATGGGTATGTGCCGGTATCCAAAGTACAAGGTCAGCCTCAGGGATATCGACGAGATGACGATGGAGCGAGGCCGGGCAGATACGATAACGAGAGCGAGGAACCTCTCCCATGTCAAACCATCGAATGAGCAGCAGATTAAGCAGGCGTTGAGCCAGGACCGCAATCCTGGTGTCATGCGTTGCTTCATTCCGCACCTTAGCAGGACCCCACCCTCTTGCGATCTCGGAGACACGATCACCAGTGGCCGCGACTCCCGCTCGCTGCGGCCAGACTCTTTAGTGAAGCTGGCGAAGATAGGCACTCAAGGCTTGCAGGTCTGCCGTTTTCAGATCGACCGGCTGCATCCCCCCTGCGGTCATCAACGGATTCGGGCTGTGCAGCAGGGCTCCCAGTTGATCCTCGGTGTACTTGGCCCCGACGCCTGTTAGCGGCCCCGCAGCCGCCGTGCCGATACCTGCTTCCCCATGACAGGAACTGCAGGATTGTGCCTGAAACAGCACATGTCCTTTCACCACATTCGGATCAGCCGAGGCAAGGCCTGCGGGGATGCTGCCTGCGGCTGTCTCCGGGACGAACGGGCTCTCCATGAAGGCCTTGGAATCAGCGTCCTGCTTGTACATTTGAGCCGCCATCCCCGGATCACTGTAGTCATCGTGATAGCTGGCGATCCCTAGACCTGTGTACGCAACCAGAAACAGAAGGAATGCGCCGACCGAGATCGGCCGCTTCCATGGTCTTCGTTCCAGACGACGGTCCAGAAAGGGAGCCGCGGCAAACACCACGGCGAGCAACGCCGGAAGCAGGATGCCACCCACCAGGGACCACCGGCCGCTCAGGTACTTGAGCCACTGGAAGGCGGGCCTGTAGTACCACTCGGGGCGTGGCAGAAAGTGAGTGTCTGCGGGGTTCGCAGCTGGCCCGAGGTCCATGGGGATGGTCTTTGCGATCAACGCGAGCAGGCCGATCAGCACGACCGCGAAAGCCGCATCCATCAGCACCTGGCGAGGATAAAACGGAACCGACGGCAACTTCGGGGCGATCGGATCTTCATGGATGGGACCAGCGGCTCCGGCCTTGCGAAAGAAGAAGACGTGGCCCGCGATAAAAGCGATGAGCATGCCGGGCAGAACGAATACATGGAGCACGAAGAAGCGGGAGAGGGTGAGCGTGCCCATCTGGTCTCCGCCGCGGACCAGCTTCTGCAGAACGGGGCCAATCCACGGAACCTCCGCAACCAGATTCGTCCCGACCGCGGTTGCGAAGTATGCCTTCTCATCCCAGGGCAGCAGGTAGCCCGTGAAAGCCATGCACAGCATTAGCGCCATCAGGATGCAGCCCGATAGCCAAAGCAGCTCCCGCTTGCCCTTGTATGAGCCGTAGAGGACCGTCTGTCCGATGTGCAGGCACAGCAGGATGATAATGCCGCTCGATCCATAAGCATGAATGCTGCGGATGAAAGACCCCGCGGACACAACCTTGACGATGTAGGAGACCACAGTATGGGCATGATCGGCGGATGGCACGTAGTACAGTGCCAGGAAGACGCCCGTGATGACCTGCGACATGAAAAGGAAGAGCAGCCCGGATCCGAAGACATAGGCCCAGCTCGCGCCGCCGTGAATCGGCTCGTCGAGCGATTCGTGCAGGATTGAATCGACGCCGGTACGGGCATCCAGCCAGGTGTCCAGCCGATCGGCAAGGTGAGGCTTGGTTTCAGGTTCCGGAGTAGTGTGCCTTGACATGAGGTTCCTCGCCTAAGCCATCGGTTCTTTGTTCGAGACCAACTGCCGGAAGTACTGGTAGCGTACCTTCAATTTGCCGTTTTCTACCTTGGACTCCAGTGTGTCCATCGAACGCGGCGGAGGGCCGCCCAGGCGGGTACCATCCATTGCGAAAGTACCGGAGTGACAAGGGCAGATGAACTTCTGCTGCGCATCCTGCCATTGCACCGAGCAGCCCAGGTGCGGGCAGACAGGCGACAAAACCTTCAGCACCCCGTCACTGCCGGGAAGCACATAGACGGCAGTCTGGGACGAGGCGACCTGCCAGGCATCTCTTCGTTCAAGCGTGATCGTCTTGGCGACGGGTGCGGTCAGCGCGTTGAAGTCCGTGACCAGCCCTACATCCGACCAGTCATCCTCGGAAGCCGTCTTACGCAGCGGGAACGTGGCGAATCGAAAGAGCGGAATAGCCAACAAGGCACCGACCACCGTTCCGCTCACCGCGAACATCGCCATCACAAACGAACGCCTGCCCTTCGGCGCGGCAACCTTGGCATGCCCTTGATCTTCCGCTAAAGTATTCACGTTGCCTCCTTGTGGCGCCTACTGCAGTTTGCGGATGTATGCGATCAGGCTGGTCATCTCGGCATCGTTCAGCTTCCCGGCAAATGCGGGCATCTTGCCTTTGCCGTTCTTGATGATCGCGAGCAGATCCGCATCCGATTCCTTCACCACTTCAGGCGCCTTGAACGGGCGTGCCCCCATGGCCTTACCCGCGGGTGTGTCGCCAAGGCCTGTCGCTCCATGGCACATCTGGCACTTGGCTGTGTAGGCCGCGGGAGCCGCGGACTCGGCCTGGCTGTGACCAACCATGACGAAGCAGGCGAAAACTAGTACAGCGATCGAGCGTGTCATTCAGATCTCCTGGGTTGCTGTGGAATTACATCTAAAACGCATATCGGACGGCCAGCGTGCAGACATTTCCGTGAAAGCTCCGAGGCAGCGTCGGTCCACTCGGACCGGCTTCCCCATAACCGTAGTAGTTGTAGTCGCCCTTCCACGTCCAGTTGGGCGCGAGGTCGTAAGTGACGTTGACGTACGGGCTATGAAACGAGGACTGGAGGGATCCCGGCACTTCCCGGATGTTGATCGAGTCGGTTGACCCACGGACGGCACTGACCCGGTAGCCGCCCGTGAGGTGAAGCTTCTTCACCGGGTTCAGGACCACGCTCAGCGTGGCAAACTGCGTTGGAGCGTTGTAGTATCCGGTGCTCGCGAAGGGGGTAGCCGCAGCGATACAAACTGCGGGTGCGGTGGTGGCGGTGGGTGGCGCGGGGGTGGACGCGTAGCACTCCACCGTCCTTGAAAACACATCGTCGTAGGAATAGTTCAGATCCAGCGACCAGCGCTCACTCTTCGACACCGAAGCCCCAAAGGAAAAGTCCCGATTGTGGTCCAGATGCTGGACGGTCTGCACGTTATCCCGGCTTTCCCGGATGTTCATCGTTCCATTGAGCAGCAACCACGAACGCGCCTTGTAGGTCGTCCTGACGATGTAGTGCTGCATCTGCCGCGGACTGATGCGGGTAAAGGACATATCTGCGTACATGGCTTCCAGGTTGAGGTTGATCCGCAAGGCGCTGGTTGGCCTGAGCGCCGCACCGAACAGACCCCACTCTTCGTGGATCGGGACGAAGTCGCCGCCCGCATCCGTAATAATTCTGCTGCGATAGCGGAAGCCGCCATCGAGCCGGACTCGCGGCGTCACGTCCCAGATAAGCAGGCTCGTATTGGTCTTGGTCTTCTGGTTGAGGAACTGGGCGTCGGGCGTCGAAGTGGTCGTTGCTTTGCCTGGGGCGACCAGCAAGGAGGAGCCGGCGTAGTCGGTCTCGGTGAAGAAGTTGGTCGCCGGCACACGGAAGTCCCAGAAGTCATACAGGTTGGTCGTCGCCAGCTTCGGCGTGATCTGCCACGTCATGCTGAGGTCGCCGTTGACGTTGATCCGCCTGGCGCGAGCGGCGCCTGTGACCACCGACTCACGCAGGCTCGAACGCGAGGTGAGACCGTTGAAGGTCTCGTTATAGTTGTTCAGCGTGCTGGTGGTCGCGCTATAAAGGACCCTTCCGTTCATCGTGAAATGAGGAAGCGACGCGCTCTGAAACCGAAGCTGCTCCGTAGGTGCCAGTGTGCGTGTCGGTGCGGAACGCGAGTATCCAAGGAACGCGTTGCAGGTCGGGTTGACAACGCCGCTGCTGTTGAACGGAGCCGCGCAGGGACTGGCCCACACCGAAGACAGATCAACCCCCAGCCCCACTGGCGCGCCGTTTGCCAGAACATTGTTCACTCCCGTCAACGCCCAACGAGTGTCGCCTTTGTAGTGCAGGATGGTCTGGTCATAGCTGACGGTGCTGTGCGGGTCCATCTTCCAGTCAAGCCCTGCGGTCCAGGTGTCTGTTCCATTCCGCCAGAATTGCGTCAACAAGCCTTCACCTCCCTCATGAACCGTGCTGAAAGACGGTCCCTGGCTGATGATGTGCGCGTACCCAAGGCGAACGCTGATCCGCGATACAGGCTCGAGGGTCAGGTCGAGATCCGTCATCCTGCGAACCGTGTTGAAGAGGTGCGGCGAATTGAACACCGAGACAAACGGATTCGACGTGGGAGGGATCAGTGGATTGGCAAGCAGATCGTAGTCGGAGTACTGACGGTCTCGTCGAAACGTCCCGCGGAAGTCATACAGCTTCCCTTTCGAGAAATTCAGCGTTGAGACACTATTGGGGTCGCCGCCGTAGCCGAAGCTGGAGCTCGAAAGGCGATCGAAGAGCAGAGGGTGGTTCTTGCCAGCCCATTGCATGCTCAACGATGAGGCCAGAATGCGTGGCCCGGATTGAATATCGACCAGGGTGTCGTACATGGCTCCGCTTCCGGACTGCGAGACCGCGTGGCCACCGAATTCGATGGACTGATGGATGGTATAGCCGAATCGAATGTTGTCGGAAGGCGTCGGCAGAGTGGCATTCTGCGAAGCAGACGGAGCCGCAGCCACGGGCGGCGGTAGGGTAGCCGGTGCAGCAGGCGATCCTGTTTGGCCATAGGCCGCCACCGCGTACGAGCCGCCCAGCAACACTGCTCCAATTGCAAACGTCCTTATCACTTCTTGCCGCAGACGTGGAGGCGGCGGCACTGGATTCACCATCTGCGACCATCCCCTCATTTGAAGTAGTAGCTGTTGGCGTTGGAGCCGTGGATCTGTGTGTGGCAGGTGGTGCACGCTTGGTACTGGTTTGCCTGGTTGTGGAAAGACGGCGTCCCCGGCGTAGTGAAGTTCATCGAAGCCGTGTGGCACTGCAGGCAAAGTGAGTTGACGTTGTTACGAGTCAGCAAACGTGGGTTCTGCGATCCATGTGGGAAGTGGCATGAAGTACAGCCTTCGACCTTCACCGGAGGATGTTCGTAGACGAACGGTCCAAGCGTGTCCGCATGACACTTGGTGCAAATCGCAGTCTGGTCCGCCGCAGTGTTCAGCAGCTTGTCCTGCAGAGTGCCGTGGGGATTGTGACAGTCGCTACAGGCCATCACGCCCTCATTCACCTTGTGGTGAAAGGGCTGAGAAAACGACGCCTTCACGTCGGTATGGCAGGTATAGCAGAGTTTAGGCTCCTCAACCTTCAGCAGATGGAGCTCGGTCTGCGGGTTGTGACTGCTGTGACAAACGGCACACGAGACGCCAGCCAGCGCATGTGCGGACCGGTCGAAGTTGGCGTGGGTTCCAAGATGGCACGAGAGGCACCTTGCATCCACTTGCCTGGGAGTCGCTGTCAGGAAGCTGAAGATTTTGGCCTTGTCTCCGCCCGCCTCCACATGCGCCTGGCCCGGACCATGGCAGCCCTCGCAGGTAACTCCCTTGCCTCCATGCATCAACGCCAGTTTGGCGTGAGGATTCGATGAAAACTTGTTCGACTCCGCGGTATGGCATAGAGCACAGGTCTCCGCCCCGGCAAAGCCGTTCGTCGAGCTGGCGGGCGCGGCCTGTTTTGCAACTACCAGCTCGTCCTTCGGAGGCGGAGAGTGCTGCGCGGCCGACACTGCGGCGGAACATACGAACAGAGCCATCGCCGCGAGAACCTGCAGATAGCGCCTCATCGGGCGACTCCGTCTGCCGTCCGCAAAACCGAAGAGCGAAGCCACTCGAGTTGTGAAGCAGAACTGGGACTGGTCATGGCACCGGGGAGGGTTGCGTACTTTGAGCGAGTATGACGTCAACCGCCAATTCAATCTGAGCAATAGCGCTCAGTCCGCGCAGACCTCAGTACCGGGTGGCTCACGGGAATCACGCCTTCACGAAATCGAGAACGACCCGTGCAGCCACATCGCCCCTCTTCAGCCGGTCAAAGATTGCATTCACCGCCGAGAGCGGCTGCAGTTCGATGTTTGCCTTCACCTTGCCATCGACCGCGAACGCAAGCGCCTCTGCCATGTCGGCGCGTGTGCCGACAAACGAGCCGCGAATCGTGATGCAGTTGGCGACGACGTCGAACAGCGGCACGGGAAACTCCCCTGGAGGAAGTCCCACCAGCACACAGGTTCCACGCCTCCGCGCCACTCCGATCCCCTGCTTGAACACGACCAGCGAAGGCGCCGTGATCAGGACGCCATGCGCGCCGCCGCCAGTAGCCTTCTGTCCGCCGCGTGCAGATCCGTATGGCACACACCGCAGGCCTCTGTCTTGACGACAATCTGGCCGGGACCAGCGGTTGGAACGTATGCCTCCGAGCAAGACCATTCTTTCCCTGTGTTTTTGAAGGTGATTCACTGGGGGCATGAATGAACATCCGGTTTCTTCCCTCCCTCGTCGT
>JAMFSC010000028.1 GCA_026225095.1 bacterium | reverse complement strand
GGAGCATGGTGCGTGAGCCGCGAGCGCGAGGACGGTGCGGAATGAAACTGGATTGCCGGGCGCGTTCCTTTTCTTCGTCTTCTTCGTCTTCATTGCGATCTCCCAGATGGTCTTGTGCGGTGTGGCGAGGAGGAACCTGGCCCATGGAGCAGAAGATGCGACGGCGGTCGTTCTGAGACAAGTCTCCGCGATGAGGACGGAGACAGGGGCAACCTCTCGAAGAGGATACGAAATCGATCGAACAGATCTGGTGAAGATGAGGGAATTGAGGAGACAATATACTGCCACTGACCGGCTGTCAACAGTCGGTATACTGATTTCGCCGGGGTGACCTGGATGGTGCTACAAGGGGAGTTCTGATGCGCCGGTCGGGCTCGGCTCATATACAGTGGGAAGCATTCCCCGCCCATGGAGACCTATGGAAAGCATTGTGGATCCGTTGTACCGCAAAGTGCGTCAGGATATCGTTGAGTGCGAGTTGACGCCGGGTAAGAGCTTCTCGGAGGCGGAGCTTGGGCGTCTGTACAAGGCGAGCCGGACGCCGGTGCGGGAGGCGTGTCGACGGCTGGAGCATGAGGGGCTGATCCGGATTACTCCGTTTCGGGGTTACTCGATCGCGCCGCTGTCGGTGTCGGAGTTTCATGACCTGCAGGAGCTGCAGTTGATCTTTGAGCCGACCGCTGCTGCGCTGGCGGCGGAACGGGCGGACCCGCGGGAGGTGGACGAGATGCGGGAGATCGCCACGTATGAATATCGCGTGGGAGATAAGCAGAGCTATCGGGAGTTTCTGCAGACGAACTACCGGCTGCATAGCCTGATTGCGCAGTCGACGCGGAACCGAAGGCTGATGGATGTGGTGAGCAATGCGCATGTGCGGCTGATGAGATTCTTCTATCTTGGGCTGTCGTTCGAGGCGTATGGGCCGTCGCTGGTGAAGGAGCATATTGCGCTGGTGGATGCGATCGCCGCGCGGGATGTTGAGGCGTCGCGGCAGATGGCGGCGGAGCATATCAATCGGGCTATCGAACGAAGCGCTACGCTGCTGATGGGGGCGATCCGGTTTGGGGAGGCGGTCTTTGAGACGGCTCCGGTTAGCGACAGGGCGCATGAACCGCGGATGCTTCTGCGGCGGATCTGATCTTATTTGGGATCGCTTCATTTTGCGATTGAAAGGCAGTTCATGAAGACGATGCGACAGCACTGCGCCGGGATCGTATTCGCGCTGACGGCGGCGATGGCCACGGCGCAGACGATGGATATGCGGCATGACATCGACGCGCGGCCGGTTGAGCTGGTGGCCGGGCTGGGGAATACGCATCACCGGATCCGCACCGAGAATGCGCCGGCGCAGGCGTTCTTCGACCAGGGCATGGATTATCTGTTCGCGTTCAACCATGATGAGGCGCGGCGATCGTTTGCGCGGGCGGCGGAGCTGGATCCGAAGGCCGCGATGCCGCTTTGGGGCATCGCGCTGGCGGTGGGGCCGAACTACAACGACATCGACATCGGCCATGCACGGGAGCAGCAGGCGGCGGATGCGATAGGGCGGGCGCGGGAGCTGGCGCGGGTTGGACCCGCGTCGGAGCGGGCCTATGTGCAGACGCTCTCGGAGCGGTATGGGACGGATGCGAACCACGATCTGCATGTGGAGGGGCTGCGCTACAGCAAGGCGATGGCGGTGCTGGTCGCGAGCTATCCGAACGACCTGGATGCTGCCGTGCTGTATGCGGAGAGCCTGATGGACCTGAATCCGTGGAAGCTTTGGAGCAACGACGGCAAGCCCGCGCCGGGGACGGAGACGATCGTGGCGACGCTGGAGGGCGTGCTGCGGCGCGATCCAAATCACGTGGGGGCGAATCACTTTCTGGTCCATGCGGTGGAGGCCTCTCCGGATCCATCGGTGGGTCTGGCGAGCGCGAAACGGCTGGAGACGCTGGCTCCCGCGGCAGGGCACCTGGTGCATATGCCGGCGCATATCTACCAGAGGGTCGGGGACTTCAATGCTTCGGCGGTGGCGAACGAACAGGCGATCAAGACAGATCAGGCTTACTTTCGCGCGCAGCACGTTCATGGGGCGGGGCAGATGTACTACGACATGTACTACGTCCACAACATCCACTTTCTGGCCTCGGCGTGCAGCATGGAGGGCAATGCGGCGTGCACGGGCAAGGCGGCGGATGAGCTGGTCGAATATGTAACTCCGGCGTTTACAAAAGACAAGAATGTGGAGTGGTTTCTGCCGACGCAGCCGTGGATGATGGTGCGGTTTGCGGAGTGGCGGAGGATTCTGGCGGCGCCATCTCCACCGGCGGAGATGGCGGTTCTGGGAGCGTTCTGGCACTATGCGCGGGGGGCGGCTTATGTGGGGCTGCACCAGGTGGCGCAGGCCGAGGTGGAGCGGGGGCGGTTGGTGGAGGCGGACCGGACGCTTCCGAAGGGGACTCCGGAGGACTTCCTGAACCCGGCGCATTCGGCGCTGGAGCTTGCGGCGACGGTGCTCGATGCGCGGCTGCTGGAGGCGAAGGGACAGAGAGCAGAGGCGATCGGGCAGTGGAAGAAGGCGGTTGCGATCCTCGATGGCTTTGCTTATAACGAGCCGGCGGATTGGTACTATCCGGTGCGCGAATCGCTGGGTGGGGCTTTGCTGCGGGATGGCAGGCCAGCCGAGGCGGAAGCGGTGTTTCGGCGGGATCTGGAGCAGAATGCGGGAAGCGGGCGATCGCTGTTTGGGCTTTGGCAGAGTCTGCGGATGGAGCATCGGGACGGTGAGGCGAGCAGGGTGAAGGCGCAGTTTCGGACGGCCTGGAAGCATGCGGATACCGCGTTGCGGGTTGAGGATCTTTAGGGCGGATTCGTGGCGGGACTGGGTCGGCGGTGCGGTGCTTTGGTGGCCCCCACCTTAGCGACGATGAGACGTGTCGCGAAGGTGGGGCACCCAGGTTCGTATCGACGACGAATCTGCTTTACGGTGCCTTTTGCACGATGGTGGGTGGTCGTGGGTCGGGTGGCCAGTTGACGTAGATCGGGTTGGTCAGGGCGAGGGGCTCGCCGGCGGAGTCGAGGAGTTCGGCGCGGATCCAGTGTCGGAGACCATCAGAGCGCCATGGGAGGGATGTCTTTCGGGGGTTGGGACTGGGGGCTTCGACTGGATGGCCGTCGACCAGGAGGCGGATGTGGCCTTCGGGGGTTGCGCTGGCCTCGGCGGTGAACTCCTGGGTGGAACCGCTGGGTACGGTGATGGCGTCTCCCATGATGGCGGGGCCTGCGTGGAGGAGGATCTCGGGGCCGTCGGGGCCGGTGACGCGGATGTAGACGTGGCCGGCGCGGATGCCTTCGAGGATGGCGGGTTGCGACAGCTCGCGGGCGTAGACCATGGTGGTGGGGATGCCGACGCCATCGTGCCGGGAGAGCTGCTCGCCGGCCCGGTGTTCGTCGCCTCCGCCTACTCCGGTTGGGCGGAGGCCGCGGGCTAGCTGCGCCTCCCAGAAGGGGATGCCGTTGCCGGGGGGCGGCTGGAACCACGATCCCTTCTCGTGGTATCCGTTGACGATCTCGATAGCGTCGACCTTGGCGAAGTCGGTGATGGGGGACCAGCCCCAGCCGCAGCCGGGGCATCGTCCGTCGAAGGGCCAGTAGGCGTGGTTGATGCTGACGAGGGCTCCGAGACGATGGGCCTGGTCGAAGAGATCGTTGATGGTGAAGCCTGTCTCGGCGGCACGATAGTCGAGGAAGCCCTCGGTTCCCCAGACGTTGGCGTGGCCTTTGACGGTGGTGACCTCTTCGGCGGCGATGAGGAGCAGCTTGTCGAAGAAGACCTGGTCCTGGCGCATCTCGTCGAAGTGGGCCTGCGTGTTGTGGTCGGTGACGGCGAGGAAGTCGAGACCCTGGCGGGCGGCGGCTTCGAAGAGGCGGAAGGGGGGGCAGGGTACGTTCTTGCCGGACTGGCTGCGGCACATGGCGTCGGTTCGGCCGGTGTGGGCGTGGAGGTCGCCTTTGTACCAGGCGGCGTGGGGGTTGAGGACGGGGTAGGTCTCGGGATCGAGCTGGCGCGAGAGATGGATGCGGAGGGTGTAGACGCCGTGGGCTTCGGGTGCGACCCAGTTGAAGCCGATGGCGATTTTCCACTGGCCGGGGAGGATGGGTCCGGCGATGTAGGGGCCGGTGGCGTCGACGGTCGAGAGGGTGAAGATGGCGCGGCCTTCGCCGCGATAGCGCTGGGGATCGAAGAGGCCGACGGTGAGGTACATGCCTTTGCTGAAGCCGGGTGATTCGAGCGTGACGTTCATGCGCTCGATTCCGGGG
This sequence comes from bacterium, assembly GCA_026225095.1. Taxonomy (GTDB): domain Bacteria; phylum Acidobacteriota; class Terriglobia; order Terriglobales; family Acidobacteriaceae; genus Edaphobacter. The sequence continues at coordinate 23,340 of JAMFSC010000028.1, read as the reverse complement.
GGCACGGTGACTTCGAGGATCTCGTGGGTGCCGAGCTTTTGGGGCTCGATGGTTCCGTGGAGGACGATGTCCGGGATGGCGGCGGTTGGGGGTGGGGATTGCGCTTGGGCCCGCGACAGGATGGATGTGAGCAGGAGGATGGATCGGTAGAAGGCGCTGCGTTGGGTCACTCGCCGGTCTCCTTCGCGGCTGAGGAGCCGCATGCGTTGGAGGATAGCAGGGGGATGCTACGGGATTCTGACGGGAGGCGGCTGTGAGATACTGGGCGCGCTCTCATGGGCCTATCCCCAACACATTCTGACTGAATCGGAGACACGCGTTGTTTGACTATCGAAAGCTGTTTGATCTGACCGGGAGGCAGGCCCTTGTGGTCGGCGCGGGAAGCGGGATCGGCGAGGCGGCGGCGCATGGATTGGCCGCGCATGGGGCGGAGGTGCTGTGTGGCGACCTCAACCTTGAAGCGGTTGAGAAGGTCGCGGCGGATATTACAAATGCCGGTGGCAAGGCGAGGGCGATCCTGTTCGATCTGCGCGATGGAGCGGCGGTGCGGAAGACGATCGATTCGTATCCGGATCTCGATGTGCTGGTGAGCACGCCGGCGATCAACGTGCGCAAACGGCTGCTGGATATGACCGAGGAGGAGTTCGACCGGGTGCTGGATCTGAACCTCAAGGGGACCTTTCGCCTGATTACGGCGGCGGGGCGCAACATGCAAAAGCGGGGCAAGGGGAGCATCATCGCGTTCGCAAGCATTCGTGCGATGGTCGTGGAGCCTGGGCAGGGTGTCTATGCGGCGACCAAGGCGGGTGTGTTGCAGATGTGCCGGACGCTGGCTGCCGAGCTTGGGCCGGATGGGGTGAGGGTGAATGCGATCGGGCCGGGTGTGGTCGAGACTCCGCTGACGGCGCCGATCATCGCGAACAAGCCGTGGTACGAGGCGTATGCGCAGAAAGGGGCGCTGGGGAGGTGGGCTCAGCCGCATGAGATGGCGGGGGCGGTGGTTTATCTGGCGTCGGATGCGGGGTCTTTTGTGACTGGGACGCTTACGATTGTGGATGGGGGATGGACGGCGGTGGATGGGCGGTTTACTCCTCCGCTTTGAGTTGAGTGAGGTCCGGGTGGTTCTTGGTCGGTCTGTCGGAGCTTTGGTTTCCGGAAACACTATTTTCAGTTCATGGCTCGACAAGCCGACGTCACTGGACTGGTTCGCATCGCCGGCCCGAAAGTCTTTGGCGGAGCTATAATCGCGAACGTGAAATCCTGCCCTCTGGAGGATGAATTTGCTGCGCTTAACTCCGTTCCTTCTGTTCGACGGCAACTGTGCCGAGGCGATGCAGTTCTACCAGTCTTGCTTCGGCGGGGATCTGACGCTGACCCGGCTCTCGGAGACCCCGATGAAGGCCCAGTTCCCCCCGGAGCAACATCAGAAGATTACGTATGCATTCCTCGGGAGCGGGGCATTCGAGTTCTCTGCGACGGATTGGCTCCATCCGACACATCGGCGAGTACAAGGAAACTCAACCGCGATGCATGTCACCGGTGACGGTTACGATGAACTCTCGCCGATCTTCGAAAAGCTGCGTCAAGGCGCCGACACCGAGTTTCTCGTCGAACTGTGCGAGATGCCGTTCGGAATCTACGGACGATTCACGGACCGGTATGGAGTGGAGTGGTTCTTCAAGGCACCACACGCGAGGACCTGACACATTGCAAGGGGTCATAAACCTGGCGACGCAGACCGAGATAGCACAGACGCAGATTGCTGGTCGCTGGAATGCCTGAAACAATGGCTGGGTGAATAAAGCCTGGCTGATTATCCGACTGCCTGTAGAGACAACTTTTGGCTTGATCTACATGACCGGACTCCTTCTGCTTCCCAGCATCTGTCGAGGGACTTTCCCGGAGTTGTTTATTCTGTTTATTCTTGGGTACCTGGGCATGCCGCGCCGCTATCAAGCCTCAACAGTGGCTGATCCGGCAGTGTCCCAGCACTTCAACGCCGTCGCGACGCTCGCTGGTTTGCTTGTCGTAACGTTCCTCTTCCTGAATGGCCTCCTTTGGTTTAAGGATGTCTTCGATATAATCCGGAAGCTAAGAACGAGCCGTCTTAAGTTCTAGGGAATGTGATCAAGTCGCCCATGTTGACTCCCGGACAGCGCCAAACTGTCCGATAATCGAAGCCCAAACATACCACTTTCGTACATCACGTTTCTGTCCAGTTTTTCCAAGCAACGGCCCACGTTCTGCCCATGCGAAGTCTCTGGTGAAACATTGGCAATTCAGCGATCGCCTCCCATAACCCCTTTAGAAAACCGCGATTACAGCAATGCACCCAAATGAGGGCAAAACAGACCACTTGATGAGAAGAATTCTACCGAGTGGTCCTACCTCTAGTCCCGTCCACGAGCTTAGCCAAAGCAGCTTCCTGTCCTCCAAAGTCCCATGGACACGCTTCGATACTTATTCTGAGATTCCTAAGACCGCCTTCATGAATTCAGACGAGAGGCACGACTTTATTCGAAGCATATTCACCTTCAGTGTTTGAGGAAGCTATTGAAATCCATCACGATTACTAACGTTCGCGTCATCGATCTTCGCTTTCCTACCTCGCGCCAGCAGATTGGCTCTGACGCGGTGAACAAGGATCCGGACTACTCGGCTGCTTACTGCATCCTGGAGACGGATTCGCCGCTCGAAGGGCATGGGCTTACGTTTACGCTGGGGCGGGGGACGGAGCTTTGCGTGATGGCGCTGGAGTACCTGGCGCGGTTTGCACGGGGGCGGACGCTTGAGTCCATTACGGCCGACTTCAATGGGTTCTACCTGCAGCTTACGGGGGACACGCAGTTTCGGTGGCTGGGGCCGGAGAAGGGTGTGATCCACATGGCTTGCGGGGCGCTGCTGAATGCTGTGTGGGATCTGTATGCCAAGGCCGAGGGAAAACCGGTTTGGCGGCTGCTGGCGGAGATGACTCCGGAACAGATCGTGGGGGCGATTGACTTTCGTTATATTGCCGATGCTCTCTCGCCTGTGGAGGCGCTGGAGATTCTGCGGGGGGCGAAGGCGGGCCAGGAGAAGCGACTGGAGCGGCTTGAGGATGAGGGGTATCCGGCCTATACGACGTCGGTGGGGTGGTTCGGTTTCAGCGATGAAAAGATCCGGAGGCTCTGCCAGGAGGGGATCGCGGATGGCTGGACGCACTTCAAGCTGAAGGTCGGGGGGGATGCGGAGGACGACCTGCGGCGGGGGCGGATTGTGCGGGAGGAGATTGGCTGGGAGAACCGGATGATGGTCGATGCCAACCAGCGGTGGGGCGTTGAAGAGGCGATTCATCGGACCCGGCAGCTCGCGGAGCTGAAGCCGTGGTGGATGGAGGAGCCGACGAGCCCGGATGACATCCTGGGTCATGCGCGGATCCGACGGGAGGCTGCTCCGACGCGCATTGCGACGGGGGAGCACTGCCACAATGCGGTGATGTTCAAACAGCTCTTCCAGGCGGGGTCGATCGACGTGTGCCAGATCGATAGCTGCCGGGTGGCGGGGGTGAATGAGAACCTTGCGATCATCCTGATGGCGGCGAAGTTCGGGGTGCCGGTGTGTCCTCATGCAGGCGGGGTAGGCCTGTGCGAGTATGTGCAGCATCTTTCGATCTTCGATTATCTGAGTGTTTCCTGCAGCCTGGAGGACAGGATCATCGAGTATGTCGACCACCTGCATGAGCACTTCCGCGAGCCGGTCAGGATTCATCGGGGACACTATCTGGTTCCGCAGGCGCCGGGTTATAGCGGGGAGATTCTTCCGGCTTCGCTTGAGCAGTTCAGCTTTCCCGGAGGGGAGTGCTGGAGGGATGAGAAGAAGGCTCTCGCTCTCGAGTAGGTGTGGGCGCGAGGAGTTCGGTTACCAGACGGTCACGGCGAGGATCCTGGCTGAGCCTGCGATGCCGTTCACCACGTCGGTGCTCAAGATCACTTCGAAGTCGTGATCTTTGAAGCCGGAGCCGATGCGCTGGCGGAGTTCGGCGACGTGGCGTTCGTCAGCGACGAACTCGCCGGCGGCGGCGGTTCCGCTCATTCCGATCCCGGCGACGATCACCTCGGGCTGGCCCGTCTGCTCGTTGTGGAGGCGGGCGACGATCGCGTAGTCGCGGGTGACGGAAGCGTACTGCTGCTTGAGGTCGAGGGACCACTCGCGATTGCCGGGGTCCTTGGCGTCGGCGATCCAGTAGCGGTCTGCATCGCTTCCGGCGAACTTGAAGCGCAGGGGAGCGATGGCCCGGAGCGTCCATTGATTGTCCAGGCCTCCGATGAGCACGGCGGGGCCCTGGCGCAGGTCTTCGAGTGTGGTGGTGGTGTTGAGTCGGATCCGGAAGTCGCGATGGCGCACGGCCAGGACGTTCGAGATGCGCAGCGTGGCGAGCATATCCGAGTAGACGATGTTCTGGCCGAGTGCTTCGAAGTCCAGAAACGTCGGACCAGCGTCGGCGAGCGGAGGCCTTGCCTTGCGCTGGGGCGGAGCAGTGTCTCTTGCCTGACCTGCGTTGATTGGACCCTTGACCTTGCCCACATCGGTTGGGATACAGAACAGGATGGACTGCTGTGGTCCGAGGAGGGGAGCCCAGAGTTGGTCGAGGGGGGTGGGTTGGAACCGGCGGATTGCGATGGCGGAGGAGAGCAGCAGGATTGCCAGGGTGGCGGAGCCGATTGCCCAGAGCCAACGCCTCTTCCGGGAGACTTTGGGTGATTCTGCGGCCGGGAGCGTGGTTGGGGTTACCACGGCGGATGCGACAGAATTTGTTACGGATTGTGAGCTCGAAGTCGGTGGAACGCGCTCGGCACGAGAGCGGAACTCGGGGGCGTAGTGGCCGGGGAGGAGCTCGATGCGCATCTCCGCGTCGTGCTGCTCGTCGTGATAGTACTGGGCGATGCGTTTGCGGACCTCGGCGATGGTGACGCGTACGACGGGGTCCGCCGCGGTGTCGTAGTCGGGAGGGCGGTCGAAGACGCGGATGCCGATGAGGCGTTCCTTGAGATACTCGCCCCGGCCATCGAGTGTCTCTTCGACGATGAAGCGCAGGAGCGCGGGATAGCGGCGGCTGTTCTTGAAGTGGTTGGTCTCGAGCATGCGGTTGAGCTGCTCGCGTACCATTTCCCGTTCCGCCTCACTGATCGGCTCCGCTGTGAGGATGGATCCGTGGGGAGAGTACATTTGGTCACCTTTAGAGCTGCCCCACAGCATAGCCCTCTGAGCGAACGCTGACAACCCTACGCTCTTTACCTTCTTTACCCCCCCTCAAGCGTTACGTTTTCCCGCCCAGAATGCTCTTTACCCCACGGTGACATACCAGATGCACCCTGTTCAGCCATGAATCTGCGCGCCTAGGATGCGGACGAACAAAATTCACCATCCTGCGCGTTTCGAGTGGCCGAGTCATCTTTGCGTCTTGTGCCATCTACGCGCTTCCTTAACCCTCCCATCCGGAGATCAACCGTTCCTTCGGGAATCTAGAAACCCAGGAAGCAGACCATATGATTGAGATCAATGAAATAACCCCTTCGCGCACAGGCCAGTGCATGTCCAACCTTCGGCGGCTTGGACTTTGGTGCGTCCTGATGACGCTCATCCTTAGCGGTGTGCCCGCGGCGTTCGCGCAGCTCACCACGGCAGACATTGTGGGAACTGTCACGGACAGCACGGGGGCCGTGCTTCCGAATGCCTCCGTGACCCTGCTGAATGTCGACACGCACGATCAACGCGTCGCGACGACGAATGGCAGCGGCGATTATCAATTCAACCTGTTGCCGGTCGGCAAATACACGATCACGGTCAAGTCTCCGGGCTTCAAGACGACGACCACTGAGAACCTCGCGGTGGAGGCGGGCGACCGGGCGCGGTCCGATGCGAAGCTGCAGGCGGGCGGCGAGAGCCAGACTGTCACCATCGAGGCACAGACGCCTCTGCTCCAGGCCGACAGCGCGACGGTCAGCTCCACCGTCACCTCGCGTGCCGTGCAGGATCTCCCCCTCAACGGACGCAACTTCGTCCAGCTCGTCCAGCTCGTTCCCGGTGCCAACGAGGGTCCCGGCAACGGCCTCAGCTCCGGTGGCCGCCCCGACGACCGCCGCACCAACGCAGCCGGCATCTCCGTCAACGGCCAGGACGACACCCTGAACAACTGGGTCGTCGACGGGCTTGACGACAACGAACGCATCATCGGCTCCATCGGCGTCAAGCCCAACGTCGAAGGCATCCAGGAGATTACCGTTCAGACCAACTCCTACGCTCCCGAAGCTGGCCGGACCGCGGGCGGCGTCATCAATATCGTCACCCGCTCCGGAACAAACCAGTTCCACGGCTCCGCCTACGAGTTCTTCCGCAACGACATCTTCGACGGCCGCAGCGTCTTCCAGACGACGGGCCGCAAGCCCGAGCTTCGCCAGAACCAGTTCGGCGGCAGTATCGGCGGTCCTATCTTCCGCGACAAGACCTTCTTCTTCTTCGACTACGAAGGTCTCCGTCAGGTCATCGGCGTCACCTACACCAAGACCGTTCCCACGCTCGCCGAGTACAACGCCATCCAGACCAGTCCCCAGTCACTCCTGACCGCCGCCAATGGCACTGTCGGAAAGACCATCGATCCCGTGGCCCTCGCCTACCTTCGCCTCTTCCCGGCACCCAACGCAGGAACGGCCGGTCAACTCACCAATAACTACATCACCAGCCCCAACAAGACCCAGACCGGCAATACCTACGACGCCCGCGCCGATCATAGGTTCAGCGACCGCAACACCTTCTTTGGGCGGTTCGGCTACAACAACGTCAAGACCTTCACGCCTCCCGGCCTCGGGACCCAGAACGGCCTCCAGATCTCTGGCGGCCGCTACGACTTCGACGGCCCCGCTACCGATGTCTCCCAGCAGTACGGCTTCGGCTTTACCCACATCTTTACTCAAAACTTCATTCTCGATCTGCGGGCAGGCTTTACCCGCATCAACAATCTCTCGCTGCCCCTCAACTACGGCCTCAACGCCGACCAGAAGGTTGGCTTTCCCGCCACCCAGACATCCTTCAGCCCCTTCGCCAACTCCCTGACCCCGATCTCGGTCGGACCCTTCTCGGAGATCGGGGATGGCGCCTACGTCCCTTTGCAGGACATCGACAATACGTTCCAATACGCCGGTAGCATCAGCTACAGCAAGGGCACCCACAACATCAAGGCCGGCCTCAGCTTTCTCCGCCGCCAGGCCCGCAACGTCCAAAGCGCATCCGCCGTCGGTTCCTACAGCTTCAACCTGCCGACAGACAGCAACCCTGACCAGTTGACCCAGCAGAACTACCAGCTCGCCTCCACCCTCGTCGGAGCCTTCAACAGCCAGTCACGCAATGTCAATATCTTCGCCCCCGACTATCGCAGCTACGAACCCAGTGGGTTCGCGCAGGATAGCTGGAGGATCACCTCCCGCCTCACCCTCGTCTACGGCCTCCGCTACGACGTCTTCACCCCGTTCACCGAAGCCCACAACCGTATCTCCAACTTTGACTTCCCCCAGGCCCTCAGCTCCAGCTCAACCAGCATCAACTCGGCGCTGAAGGTCGCTGGCCAGAACGGCGTCGACAGCAAGGTCAACATCCCGACCGACTACCGCAACGTCGCGCCCCGGGTCGGCTTTTCGGCCTCGATCACCCCGTCCATCGTCGTGCGCGGCGGCTACGGACTCAGCTTCTTCCCCGGCAACTACACCTCCAACGCCGACCTGAAGAACGCGCCCTTTACCTCCAACTTCAGCCCGTCGTGCCAGTCGACAGTCGCCTTCCAGATCGAGACGGCCCTGGGTAAGACCGCCGGCCAAAACGGAGATTGCGCGGCGCTAGGCTTCCCCGGAACGCTCGATACAGGCCTCCCGGCTCCCACTGCACCAGACATCAGCAATCTCTCAGCGATCCCTGGACTCGGCTTCGTCGCTGAGGCGCCGGGCTTCAAGTCGGCCCTGATCCAACAGTTCAACCTGCAGGTTGAGCAGCAGTTCGGAGCCAATGTCTTCACCATCGGCTACGTCGGCAACATCGGCCAACACCTTCCCGAATCCATCAACAACATCAACCAACCCAAGCCCTTCAATGTCATCACCAACCCCGGCGGCGCAACCCGCCCTCTGGGCGTGCTTCTGCCCAACGTGGGCGGGATCAGCTACATCAACAGCGGCGGCGTCTCGAACTACAACGGTCTGCAAGCCTCCTTCCAGCGCCGCTTTACCAAGGGCCTGGCCTTCGATGCCAACTACACCTGGGCCAAGGGTCTGTCCGACATCACCGGCTTCTCCCAGCAGGGTGGAAACCAGGGATGGTCGAACGCCGACCCAACCCGCATTCGCCAGATCGAATACGGTACGGCGGAAAATGACATCCAGAACCGCTTCGCTCTCTCCCTCAACTATCAGCTGCAGTACGGGCGCAACTTCACCGGCATCAAGAAGGCCGCACTCTCCGGATGGCAGGCGAACACCATCACCGTCTGGCAGAGCGGCAAACCCTTCACCATCACCAGCACCGGCAGCGGCGCCGACAACCCGTTCGAGAGCGATGGAAAGCAGCACGGCTACAACAACCGCGCTACTCCCCAGAACAGCGGCGGACAGGATCGTCCCAATCAGATCCTGTCGGACGCCCGTGGCTCAAGGTCGAACGCACAGTTCTTCAATACCGCCGCCTTCGCCCCGCAACCCCTCGGAACCATCGGCTCCACCAAGCGCAACTCGCTCTTTGGACCGGACTTCCGCCACGTGGACCTCTCCATCTTCAAGGACTTTCCTGTCACAGAACGCCTCAAGGTTCAGTTCCGCGCGGAGAGCTACAATATCTCCAACACTCCAAACTTCTACATCGGAAACGGCAACAGCGCCGCCAGCTTCGGCAACTCAGCCTTCGGCCAGGTCTCCCAGACCGACCCGAACTACACCCCGCGTCTCTTCCAGTTTGCTCTGAAAGCGCAGTTCTAACCCGCAGCTCATCACGCAACTTCGCAACTCAAGGGAGCCGCTGTCCGCACCGGATTGCGGCTCCTTCAATCTCTGTAACTCCGAATCCCCGTAAGCTGAACCCCGTAAGCTGAACATGGAACGCTCCATCACGAAGTTCCCTACCAGGAAGCTCTAACGGCCCTTCACCAGCCCCGCGAAAGAACACCTCATGTCCGTCACGTTCTCCCGCCGCACCCTCGCACGGCTTCTCGGCGGAGCGACCGCCGCCGCCACTCTGCCCCTCGCCACCGCCTCCCCAGCCCGCCCCGCCAGCGGCGGCCAGCGCGCTTTCCCGCAAGGCTTTCTCTGGGGGTCGGCCACCGCCTCCTACCAGGTGGAAGGCGGCGCGCATGAGGGAGGGCGTGGGCCTTCGATCTGGGACACTTTCTCGCACACCGCGGGAAAGGTCAACCATGGCGACACGGGCGATGTGGCCGACGATTACTTCCACCGCTACAAGCAGGACATCCAGTTGATGAAGGACCTGGGGCTGAAGACCTGCCGGTTCTCGATCGCGTGGTCGCGGATCTTCCCCAGCGGGACGGGGTCGGCCAATCAGCAGGGTCTCGACTTCTACCGGAAGATGACCGACGCGCTGCTCGAGGCGGGCATCGAGCCCTTCTGCACGCTGTATCACTGGGATCTGCCGCAGCCGCTGCAGGACCGTGGAGGGTGGGAGAATCGGGATACCGCCAAAGCCTTCGCTGATTACGCGGGCTACACTGCCGGGAAGCTGTCGGACAAGGTCAAGCAGTTCATGACCATGAACGAGATGCGGACGTTCGTTGAGCTGGGATATGGCACCGGAACCCATGCGCCAGGGTTGAAGGTTGGACCGAAGCGGCTGGCACAGCTGACGCACCACGTGGTGCTTGGGCACGGCATGGCCGTTCAGGCGATTCGGGCACAGGCTCGGGCGGGAATACGGGTTGGGATCGCGGACAACGTGACGACGACCACACCGGTGATCGAGAGCCCGGAGCAGATCGCGGCGGCGCGCAAGGCGATGCGCGAGGAGAATGCGATGTTCCTCACCGTACTCGAAGAGGGACGGTATACGGATCTTTATCTCAAGCGGCTGGGCTCGGATGCTCCACGCTTTACGGCGGAGGAGATGGCGATCATTCGCAGCCCGATGGACTTTGTAGGCATCAACGTCTATCAGGCCACGTTTGTGCGGGCGGATCATTCGGAGGCGGGCTACACGGTTGTTCCAAATCCTGCTTCTTACCCTCATATGGATAGCCCCTGGCTGACGTTTGGCCCGGAAGGGCTGTACTGGGCGCCCAAACTCGTTGCGGATCTTTGGAATGTGAAGGAGATCTACATCACCGAGAACGGCTGCTCGTCCACCGACGGGATCGCCGCGGATGGACACGTCTACGACACCGACCGCGTGATGTTTCTACGCAGCTATCTGACGCAGCTGCAGCGGGGGATCGCGGACGGGGTTCCGGTGAAGGGCTATTTTCTGTGGAGCCTGCTGGACAACTTCGAATGGGCCGATGGTTACGAGAAGCGCTTCGGGATCACCTATGTGGACTTTGCTACGCAGAAGCGTACGCCGAAGCTGAGCGCGGAGTTTTATAAGCAGGTGATTGCGGCGAACCGGGTGCTTTAGTCCTGCCGGACGGGCCCCCTTCGCGGGGGGCGGTCACGGGGCCTTCGGCAAGACCTTCGTGACTCGTGTTGGGCTTCGCGGGGTGCTCCCGATGGTCGCAACGAGGGTTGGGGCTACATGCCGCCCTGGCCTACATCGGCCGAGGCGGCGGCTGCGTTCTCCTCGTCGAGGTAATCCTTGATTGTCTGGTCGAGGAGGCCTTGCGCGGTCAGGATAAAGTCGATGGCGTCGCGGCCGGCGCCTTGTCCACCGGGGTGCGTGGTGATGTAATGGGCGACATCCTTGACCTGCTGGCGGGCGTTGGCGGTCGCAATGGCGAGACCACACTGCCGCATCACGGGGAGGTCGATGATGTCGTCTCCGACGTAGGCAAGCTGATCGATGTTGATCTCGGCCCGGATCAGGATCTCCTGGATGGCGTGCATCTTGTGATGCTGGCCCTGGTAGACGAACTCGAGCTTGAGGTCATTGGCCCGGATGGCGACGGTCTGGCTCTGGCGCTTGGTGATGATGCCGACCCGGAGTCCTCCGAGGCGGGCGAGAGAGATGCCGAGGCCATCGTGGGCGGCGAATCCCTTGGCCTCGACGCCCTTGCCGTCCGGGCCCGGGACGACGAAGATCTGTCCGTCGGTGAGGACGCCGTCGACGTCGAAGATGATGACTTTAATGCGGCGGGCGCGGACCTCGGCCGGGTCCATGATGGCGGCGGTTTCGTAGTTCATGTGGTCATCATAGCTTGGGAGGTAGCCCACGAGCGGCGTGCCAGTTCCGAGGAACCCAGAGAAGGTGGGTTAAAGAAAAACGGCCACAGCTGAAAGCTGTGACCGTCGGTAAAAAAAGCCTGGTCGACTAGGAAGGCTGGATGTTCGAAGCCTGCTTGCCCTTGGGGCCCTTGGTTACTTCGAAGGTCACTTTCTGACCTTCCTGGAGAGACTTGAAGCCGCTGGAGACGATTGCGGAGTAGTGCGCGAAGAGATCTTCGCCTCCGTCGTCCGGGGTGATAAAGCCAAAACCTTTTGCATCGTTAAACCACTTCACTGTTCCGCTTGCCATAGTAATGCTCCCTGCTAGACCGAATGTGCGCCCGCACCTCAAGGTTAGCAGGTACTGAGGGCTGTGCGCGAAATTGTGTGGATTTGGCTGAGCGATCTTTTCGATTTCGGTGCGCGGTCGAGGAAAATGCACCACCCCTGGTGCAGAGTTGATTTGCCAGCCCCAATACCCACATTTCCACCAGTGGAGCCGGTTGCTTCTGCGTCTTGACGCGCCTAGTCTCGAAGATGCGTCAGCGGCCACGCGAGGACGCAGCCAGGCGGCGCCTGTTCGCTTCCATTGGCTGTTTTCCCGCGATGCTGCGCCTGATCGGCGGAATTCCCGTTTTCGATGGTATCAACACGGTCAACACAAGATGTAGACTAAAAGATGTTGACACACCCCATATGGGGCGTTATTTTCACGTTACGCGGAAGAGACGTGTGCTATCTCTTCCCCGGCAACGATCACTTCGATGACTCACCGACTCCCGGGATGGCGCGACTCCCCCACGCCATGTGTACACCGGCAACCGGTATCCCCCATCGCAGTCCGCCGCGCCGGATAGGAAGCTTCGCAACGAGCATCATCGCTCCAAGCACCATCATTCAGAACAGCCCGATCCCGAACGTCAATCCCAGGAGAATCATCTATGTCCGTGACCAAAAAGCTTGATGCGCGTCCCAGCGCGTCCCATGCCGCGCCCACCGCAGCCGGCTCCGACCAGAAGGCCCCAGGCCTCGCCTTTACGCGTCACTTCACGACTCCGGGCGTCTCCCCGTACGACCAGGTGACGTGGGAGCGGCGAGATGCCGTGATCCAGGACTGGAAGGGCAAGCTCATCTTCGAGCAGAAGAACGTCGAGGTCCCGGCGGACTGGTCGATGACAGCGACCAATATCGTGGCGTCGAAGTACCTGCACGGGCTGAACGGCACCCAGGAACGTGAATCCGGAGTGCGCGCGCTGATCACCCGCGTCGCCGAATCGATCCGCGACTGGGGCATCGCGGGGGGATACTTCAAGAGTGGGGACGACGCCGAGACGTTCTATGCCGAACTCGTCCATCTCCTTGTGAATCAGAAGGTTGCCTTCAACTCTCCGGTCTGGTTCAACGTTGGGTGCGATCGCCTGGAGCCGAACTCGGACGCACAGAACTGGCACTGGAATCCGCATAGCTGCGCGATCGAGTTCTCCGTCACCGGCTACTCCAAGCCGCAGTGCTCGGCGTGCTTTATCAACTCCGTCCAGGATTCGCTCGACTCCATCCTTACCCTGGCCAAGACCGAGGGAATGCTCTTCAAGTGGGGCTCGGGAGCGGGTTCGAACCTCTCGAGCATCCGCGGGTCGATGGAGACGCTTTCGGGCGGCGGAACCGCGTCCGGGCCGCTGAGCTTCATGCGCGGCTTCGACGCCTTCGCGGGCGTGATCAAGTCGGGCGGAAAGACGCGGCGCGCGGCCAAGATGGTTGTGCTGAACATCGACCATCCGGACATCGAGGACTTTATCGAGTGCAAGGTGAAGGAAGAGCAGAAGGCCTGGCACCTGGTGCAGGCAGGGTACGACGGATCCGGGCCCGACTCCGAGGCATACTCTTCGATCTTCTTTCAGAATGCGAATAACTCTGTTCGTGTGACGGATGAGTTTATGACGGCTGTGGAAAAAGACGACATGTTCACGACCCGGACCGTCAAAGACCGCAAGCCGGTGAAGGAGCACCGCGCCCGCGACCTGATGCACAAGATCGCGGAAGCCACCTGGCAGTGCGGCGATCCCGGGATGCAGTACGACACCACGATCAACCGGTGGCACACATCGAAGAATACGGCCCGGATCAATGCGTCGAATCCCTGCTCCGAGTACATGTTCCTGGATGATTCGGCCTGCAACCTCGCCAGCTTCAACCTGCTGAAGTTCCTGACGCCCGGCGGCCAGTTCGATACTCCCGCTTACCGGCACGCGATCGCCATCGTCACGACCGCGATGGAGATCATCGTCGACTCGGCCGGGTACCCGACTGAGATGATCGCGAAGAACTCGCACGACTACCGTCCTCTGGGATTGGGCTACGCGAATCTTGGGGCGCTGCTGATGGCCTTCGGCCTGCCCTATGACTCGGACGCCGGTCGCGACTTCGCGGGAACTCTGACCGCGATCCTCTGCGGCGACGCTTACTGGCAGTCTGCGCGCATCGCCGAGACCTGCCCGTCGCTCGCCGGGGCCACCACGTTAACCAAGCAGGCTGAGATTTCGGGGGGTGCCTGCCCTGGTTTTTATGTCAACCGGGAGCCATTCCTCGATGTCATCCGCATGCATCGGGCGGAGGTCAACCACATCGGCAAGTCCCGCGCCACGACCACTGAGCCCTTCATCGTTCCTCACCTGGATGAACTGATCGGCGCGGCACGTCATGCCTGGGACGGAGCGCTCGCGCATGGCGAGAAGCATGGCTACCGGAACTCGCAGGTCACCGTCCTTGCTCCTACGGGAACCATCGGATTCATGATGGACTGCGACACCACGGGCGTCGAGCCTGATCTCGCGCTGGTGAAGTACAAGAAGCTGGTCGGCGGCGGCATGATCAAGATCGTCAACTCGACCGTACCCTCCGCGCTGATCAAGCTCGGCTACTCCGAGGCGGACGTGAACGCGATCGTCAGCTACATCGACGCGACGGGGACGATTGAAGGCGCGCCGGGCGTGAAGCCTGAGCACCTTGCGGTCTTCGACTGCTCGTTCAAGCCCGCCAAGGGGACACGGTCGATCCACTACATGGGGCACATCAAGATGATGGCGGCGGCCCAGCCGTTTCTGTCGGGAGCGATCTCGAAGACGGTCAACCTGCCCAACGACTGCTCCGTGCAGGACGTCGCGGACGCCTACATCGAGAGTTGGAGGCAGGGCATCAAGGCCGTGGCGATCTATCGAGACGGATCGAAGGGGACGCAGCCGCTCAACGTCTCTGCGCAGACGGACGACAACAAGAAGGGCACGAAGGTTGGCCCCGCAGCCGCAGGGACCATGCAGATCGCCGAGGTGATCGCAGCGGAAAAGCAGAACACCGCGAATCCCAGGCCGGAGGATGTTGCCATCCTGCGGTCTGCGCAGACGGCTCTCGATGAATCGAAGGCGCGGATCAAGGAACTGGAAGCGGCCCTGCTGGCACAGATTACCGCTGCGACGCAGAACTCGGAATCGTCGGATTCGAAGGCTCCACCGCGTGCGGTGCGGCATCGCCTGCCGGCGGAACGCGCCTCGATCACGCACAAGTTCGCGCTCTCCGGGCACGAGGGCTACATCACGGTCGGGCTGTACCCCAATGGCTGCCCGGGTGAGATCTTTATCCGGATGGCCAAGGAAGGCTCGACCGTCTCGGGGCTGATGGACTCGTTCGCCACCGCGATCTCGCTGGCGCTGCAGCATGGCGTGCCGTTGAAGGTGCTGTGCGAGAAGTTCGCGCATACCCGCTTCGAACCCAGCGGCTGGACCGGCAATCCGGAGATCGGGTATGCGAAGTCGGTGATGGATTACATCTTCCGGTGGATCCAGATCCGGTTCCTGTCGGGAACGCAGCTTGACCTGTTCTCCGGGCTCTCGCCGCAGGCGTCGATCCCGGTCGAGGGGACGGTGAACGGGCCGGCCAATACCGTCGTCTCCGCCACGCTGGAGCTTTCGCCCGAGGAATATGCTGACCGCACCGCACCGCGTGGCGGCATCGCTCCGGACCTGATGGCGTCTTCGGGCATCTCGGCCGTCACTGGATCGAGTGCTCATGCGATGGAGGATCGTGGCGTCTACCACACGGCAAGCGCCATGAAGGATCTCTACGATATGGGGGACAGCCCAAGCTGCGCCACCTGCGGAGCCATCATGACACGGTCTGGCTCGTGCTACCGCTGCAATGAGTGCGGAAGCACGAGCGGCTGCAGCTAAACTGCTCCTTCCATCAACGAAAAAGGCCCCGCGAGAGTGGGGCCTTTTTACGCGTGCGAGCGGTCCGAAGACTAATGCGATGTTGGCACGCCGTCCTCTTCGACGATGGCTGCGCCCCATGGTCCGAGCGGAACGGTTGCGCTTCCCTTCACCGGGCCACCCGTCAGCAGATCGCGTCCCGATCCGAAGCCGTAAGGCACGCTCGCCGGCTCGGGTGAGTAGTTCAGCAAATAGTGGACAGCGTGGCCATTATTCAGAACGCCGCTCCGGACGATGATCGGAAAATGAGCCTGTTGGGCGGGTGTCGGTAGCCCTGCGCGTTGCACCTGCTCCATCATCAGCTTCTCGATCAAAGCGTCCGAGGGCATGAACCCGAGATAGGTCACCTCGCCGCTTCCGTACCGATTTCGCGTGATGGCGGCGTAGCTTCCCCACACCGGGTGCTGATAGCGCGCAAGGACTGTCGCGGTGGTCGGGGTCAGCAGTTCCATCCACCATTTTGTCTGATTTGCCTGTGCGCCTGCGTGATACGGGTCGCCTTCCAGGGACACGTTCTCGGGGAGGGTGAACTGGTTGTAGGTCACGCCCGCGCTCTCGGCCAGGAGGCCCGGCTGCTTCGTCGAGCGCACCTTCACGTTCTCGTCCGAGAAGCCGCTCTTGAAGGTATAGAAGACGTGACCGCCGGCGTGGGCGAAGTCGTTGAGCCGGCGCAACTCCGCGTCGCTCGCCGCGTAGAGCGCGGGTACGATGATGAGCTTGTACTGCGACAGATCGGTGGTGGAAGGATCGATGAAGTCGACTTCGGCGTTATTGCGATAGAGCGCGTCGTAGAACGGCCGGAGTACATCGTTATAGGTATTCCTGGAGGCCCACCCGAACTTGAAGCTGTCGAAGGCTGTCAGAGCTTGATTGCTGACGTAGATGGCGATCCGGTTCTGCTTCTTCATATTGACCAGCTTCGGACCAAGGCGGGCGAGGTCGGCGCCGATGGTGCGGGCTTCTTCATAGGTCGGGTTCGATTCGCCATCCTGGCTCAGGAGGCCTCGCCAGTAGGTCTCGATGGCGTTGTTGGTGGTGCTCCAATGCCAGTACTCGACCATGTTGGCGCCGGAGGCCAAGTGACTGAAGGCCTGAAGCCGGAGCTGCCCCTTGTATGGGAGCCACTCGGGAAAGCCCTGCGCCTCGGTCTCGATGAGGAGGTAGTTCTGACCGTGCCGCAGGGAGCGGGTCAGGTCGCCGCCAAATGCGATCTCGGTTCCGGTGAGGCGGTCCTGGGTCGGGTGATAGATGTCGATTCCGGCCACGTCGAGCGACTTCGCCGCGGCGAAGTGGTTCACCTGCGTCTGCACACCGTAGGAGAAGCCGCGCCAGTCGAGATCGAAGTTCTGGGTGACGAACTGGTCGGACCGCGCATGGCGGTGGACGAGGTTGCTCTGCCAGGCGAGGTAGTCGGTCACGAGACCGCGCTGGAACTCGGCGAAGGCATCGGCCAGGCTGGCGTTGATGGTCCCGTTGACGTCGGGGAAGTCGCGCCAGTCGTTGACGCGGTTGCTCCAGTAGTCGAGCCCGAACTCCTTATTGAAGGCGTTGAGATCGGGCCACTGCTTTTTCAGTTGCGCGACGAACGCGGCCTGTACGTCCGGCCCGCTGGTTCGGTAGGACTTGGTTTCGTTGTCGAGTTGATAGCCGATAACCGAGGGATGGTCCTTCACGTGGTCGACCAGCGCGACAATCATCGCCTCCGCCGCGGCTCGAAAATGGGCGTTGGTGATGTCCATGTTCTGGCGGGCGCCGTAGCGGCCGTGGCCGTCGGGGGTGATCGCGAGGACGTCCGGATGCTCGCGGGCCAGCCAGGTGGGAACCGCGTAGGTTGGCGTCCCGACGATCACCTTGATTCCGGCCTTGTCCATCGCGGCGAGCACCCGGTCGATGTGGGAGAAGTCGAATTTGCCGTCCTGCGGCTCCTCGGTTCCCCAGGTCGATTCGGCGATCCGGACGACGGAGATGTGCGCCGCCTTCATCATCGCCACATCTTTGTCGAGGCGATCGGTGGGCGTGTACTCCTCGTAGTAGGCAGCGCCGAATAGGATCGTGTCCGGCAGTTTGACTGCGGAAGATGCCTGGCTCGCAAGTCTTACGGGAGAGGTCGCGAAGGAGGACAGGGCCAGCGCGGTGAGAAGACAGCGCTGGATCGTCAGCAGGTTTGCGGTCATCGGTATCGGGGCTCCGGGAGTGCGCCAGCCCCGAAACAGGGGTAGCCGGCGCGGCAACCAAGTATACCCGCCCGATTTAGGGGGTAACCAGTGTCCCGAGCTTCTCTCCGCTGATCACACGGGCGATATTTCCCTCTTCGCGCATGCTGAAGACCATCATCGGCATGTTGTTGTCGCGGCACAGCGAGACGGCGGTCGTATCCATTACCTTCAGGTCCAGGCGCAGGATGTCGTTGTACGAGATCTGCTCGTAGCGCGTGGCGTCGAGCACTTTCTTCGGGTCGGCGGTGTAGATTCCGTCCACACTGGTCGCCTTCAGCAGAATGTCGGCCTTCATCTCCATCGCGCGCAGACTTGCGGCGGTATCGGTTGAAAAGAAGGGATTTCCGGTTCCTGCCGCAAAGATAACGATCCGGCCTTTTTCAAGGTGGCGCATGGCGCGTCTCCGGATATAGGGCTCGGCAACCTGATGCATCTCGATCGCCGACATTACCCGGCAGAACAGCCCAAGCTTTTCAATCGCATCCTGCAGGGCGATCGCGTTGATCACGGTCGAGAGCATTCCCATATGGTCCGCTGCGACGCGGTCCATGTCGATTGCCTGCTGGGCCACGCCGCGGAAGAAGTTTCCTCCTCCAACGACGATGCCCATCTCGCAACCGAGAGCGTGAACCGCCGCGATCTCCGCGGCTACCTTGTGGATGAAGACTGCATCGATGCCGAAGCCGGCTCCCGCAGCCAGGGCTTCTCCGGAGAGCTTGAGGAGGACTCGTTTGTACATGTCAGCTTCAAGTATCGCATGGGCCTAAATTCAGCCGGCGCATCCTAGAAAATCTTGAGATGGATGGTCAGGTATTTCTTCGGATCCTGGCGGATGGTTGTCACCAGCCTGGTGCTCTCGGTGAGCAGGCCGTTGAGATTGGTGTAGGCTGCGTCGTCGGTCGTGAGCTTGCCCAGCGTGCCCTTACCCGCACTGACCCCGGCGACCAGCGTGTTGACCTGGGTCAACGTGTCGTTCAACTGGTCGCGGAACTTCGGGTCCGAGATGAGCATCCCGACTGCTCCCTTACCGTTCTGCGCATCCGCCATCAGCGCATTGGCCTGGGTCAGCGTCTTGTTCAGGTTGTTGTATAACGCCTCATCCTTCAACAACTTGCCCGCAGTCCCCTTGCCTTGATCCAGCCCCGCCGCGATGTTATCCAGCTTGCCCATCGCATCGTTGAGCCGGTTGTACATCTGGTCGTCGTTCATCAGCTTGCCGACCGAACCCTTGCCGCTGTTCAGGTTCGCGGTGAGCGTGTGCAGCGCGTCGATGGTCGCATTGGCCTTGTTATAGAGGTCCGGGTTGTTGATCAACTGGCCGACTGACCCCTTACCCGACTGCAGGTTGTCGACGATCGTATTCATCTTCGCCAGGATCACGTTCAGCGTCTCGATGGTCCCCTGGCTGGCCTTGACCACGTCCTGAATGCTCGGCGTCTCGAGCGTGTGCAGTTCGTCGCCATCCTGCAATATCGGGCCGACGGCATACTGGCTGTTCACATCGACGACCGTATCGCCCAGGACACCAACCGTGGTCAGCGCGGCCTTGGAATCCTTCTTCAGGTTGGCCTGGTACTTGCTGTCCAGCTTCATCACGACCTGCACCGGCGTCAGCCTGCGGTCCGGTGTGCCCACAATCCGTACGCTCTTGACCGTTCCGATGGTGACGCCCTGCAGATTCACCGCCGCGCCTTCCTTGAGGCCGGCGGCGTTCTCGAAGTAGGTGGTGACTTCGATCTTATGCGAGGTCAACCCCATGCCCGACGAACTCGTCATCAGGAACAACAGGGTTGTGAGCACGATGGCTGCGACCAGGACAATGATGCCGACCTTCAGTTGCGACCATCGAACCTCCTGCTGACTGGGCATTTCCTCTCCTCGAAGCCATTCTTGACGGCCGACCGGCTACCGGGAACCGGGAACCACACAAATCCTCTGAAGGCGACTCATCGCGAGCGGTGATGCCTTCACCGGTTCCAATCTTCCTGGGGCAGCACGCCGGACTCAGAATACCATCCGGTTCAACCGGACTTGATTTTGTGATTTTGAAGGAACACTGCAACCGTATGACGTAGTGGATGCTTAAAACGGCGTCCACGGTGCAGAGATCGCACGGGAGAGCGGTCGAGGGAGAGGGCCCCTGTAGGGCCTGGGATCGGTCGTTCCCCCCTCACGCAAGTTACCAATGTCCCGTTTGTGATATGAAGGATATCTCGACCACAACATCGGGCGATCGTTCCCGTCCCTGGTCGACACAGACCAGGTGGCAGGCCCACCTCTCCCTTTGGCGGTGGCCGCCATCCCTGAATCGTACGCAACCCGCAGGCCACAGCAGCACCGTCAGCGCGAAGAATGGCCCGAAGACACGAATCGGCCCACACCGCCCGGTCCATCTTCTGCTCTTCCCCTCCCCTCCCGTCCGCGCTGCGAGATTGGTTATCTTCGGAGCCTGCTCTCGTGCCTCGCTGCACGTTCATCTTGATTCACCGGACACCGGACAAGGCACCCTGGCTGCCCACGGCTTGCGCCTTGCTGGCGCTGTCAGCCATGCTTGGTCTCTGGAAGGGGGACGCGCCGCTCCTCGGTCAGACTCCGGCCCCTGCGAGCGTCATCGTCTCCAGCACACTCGTCGGCTCCCTCCACGACCCCGTCGGATACCTCATTCCCCACGCCCAACTCACCCTCACGCCGGCTCCACCGGGCCAGCCTCTCGCGACAACTTCCGACGCGGTGGGATCCTACCGCTTCTCCAATCTCTCGCCCGGCGTCTACACCCTGGTCGTCCGGGCCGCGGGCTTCGCCGACCTGATCCGCGAGGTGGTCGTGAATCCTCCGCCCGCCCCAGCCTCCCTTCAGCTCGACCTTGCCCTCCGACTGCCTCCGGCTGAGATCAAGCTGGAGGTCTCGGACTCCGCCGCCGATATCTCCAACCCGGAACACAACGGTTCCGCGCTCTCACTCCGCCCTGACGATCTCGCTGTGCTCTCCGACGATCCCGCGACTCTGCAGCAGCAACTCCAGGCCATCGCGGGACCATCGCCCGACGGCGTCCGGTTCTACATCGACGGCTTCGAAGCCACGCGGCTCCCTCCCAAATCCGATATCCGCGAAGTCCGCGTCAACTCCAACCTCTACTCGGCCCAGTACGACTCAGCAGGTCTCGGACGAGTGGAGATCTTCACCCGGCCCGGTGGCGGCAAGCTCTCCGGAGGCATCTTCGCCTCAGTATCCGGCTCCGCCCTCAACGCTCAGGACCCCTTCACGCCCCAGCCCGATTACTCGAACACCGCCTACAACGCATCGCTGAATGGCCCCCTTGGCAGACACCTCTCCACCAACACGACCATCTTCCGCCGTGCCGACGACGACTCGGCAATCGTCAATGCCACGGTCCTCGATTCCGGCCTAAGCCCTGTCTCCCTGCTCCAGGCCGTCCCGAATCCTCACACCCAGAACCTGATCAGCTCACGTCTGGATCTTCAGGCTCCCCACCACACCTCCGTCACCCTTCGCTACAGCTTCTCCCACGACACCCAGGACCAGGGTGGAGTTGGCGGTCTCAACCTGGCCACCCAGGCCTATCGGCTGGACAACGACAATCACATCCTTCAGCTCCTTGCCACCAATGCCCTCGGCGCGGGATCGGTCAACGAACTCCGCCTCCAGTACACCCGCACGCGGAACAACCAGTTCGCAGCTTCTACGGAGCCCACCGTCGCCGTGCAGGGCGCCTTCATCGGTGGAGGAGCCATCAACGGCACCAACCGCGATAACCAGGATACCTACGAGCTTCAGGACTTCTTCTCCCATGCGTTCAAAAAGTCGTTCCTGCGCTTCGGTGGCCGCTTCCGGGTCATTCGCGACGCCAACCTGACCACCGCGAACTTCAACGGGCAGTACACCTTCGCAACCATCTCCGCATACAAAGCCACGCTCGCCGGGCTCGCTGCCGGATTGAGCCCGGCGCAGATCCGCGCACAGGGTGGAGGGGCCAGCCTCTTTTCCCTCACCGGAGGGACCCCATCCGTGGCTGTCAGCCGCATCGACGGGGCAGTGTATGCCGAAGACGACTGGAAGATCACCCCCCGCCTTACCGCATCGTTGGGCCTCCGCCTCGAATCGCAGAACGTGATGCGCGATCACCTCGACCTCGCCCCCCGCCTGGCGCTGGGTTACGTCATCCGGCGCAAGGGCAGTCCCTTCCTGGTACTCCGTGCGGGGTCCGGAGTGTTCTACCAGCGCTTCCCCACCTCCAGCCAGCTCCGCGCCGCGCGACAGAACGGCATCGTCGAACAGCAGTACCTTATCCAGAACCCGGACACCTACCCCGCCATCCCCACGCCCACCCAGCTCGGCACCGAGCTTCCCACCTCGATCTGGCAGGTCGACCCGGATTTGCGCGCCCCATACAGCATCTACTCCGGGGCTGGGATCGATCGCCAGTTCGGCCGATCCGGAAGCCTCTCCATCAACTTCAACTCCGTGCGCCTCCTGCACGCCTTCGAGACCCGCAACGTCAACGCCCCGCTGCCCGGAACCTACGACCCACCCTCTCCCTCCAGCGGCGTTCGACCCCTCGGGGGCTCGGAGAACATCTTCCGGTACGGATCGGAGGGCGTTTCGAACCAGGAGGCGCTGCGCGTCAACGGCTCCTATCGCCACGGGCACCTCTCTCTGACCGCGTACTATTCGCTCACCTTCAACATGGCCGACACCAACGGCAGCTTTCCCTCCAACTCGTACAACCAGCACGCCGACTATGGCCGCGCCGCGAATGACCTCCGCCACCAGCTCTACCTGTACTCGACCCTTGCGGTTCCGCTGGGGGTCACGCTGAGCACCAATATGCTGGTCCACTCCGGAGCGCCCTTCAACATCGTCGTCGGGCAGGATCTCAACGGCGACACCCAGTACAACGACCGCCCCACCTACGCCACCGATTTGACCCGCCCCACCGTCGTCCGGACCCGATGGGGCGTCTTCGACACAGCTCCCATGGCCGGACAGAGGAGGATCCCCATGAACCTGGGCACCGGCCCCTCCGTCGTCCAGGTGGATATGCGGCTGGTCCGCAGCTTCGGGATCGGTCCCAGGCTCGCGCCGCCCCCCGTGACCAGGGGCTCGGCGCCCCGGGCGAGTGCAGCAATCCCTGCTCGCCGCCGCTTCGGTCTCGAATGCAGCGTCTATGGAGAGAACATCTTTAATATCGTCAATCTGGAGTTGCCCAACGGAACACTGGGCACTCCGCTCTTTGGCCGCTCCACCGCCGACCAGGGAGCACGCAAACTCACGTTCGCCACCCGCTTCTCCTTCTAGAGCAGATTGCCTGTTGGCATCAAGTAGAGCAGATTCCCTGTTGGCATCAAGTCGGGTGCCCCACCTTCGCGACACGTCTCATCGTCGCTAAGGTGGGCCGGAGCACCACGGCATCCGACGTACAACCCCACACCTTCAGCGAATCTGCTCCAGAACAGATGGCCTGTTGGC
>JAMFSC010000178.1 GCA_026225095.1 bacterium | reverse complement strand
GTCGGCAAATCCGTCAGCAGACTCGACGCCCCGAGCTGGTCGCCAGACGGAGCCCACCTCGCCTACATCCAGTTCTTCGGCGCAGGCATGTTCGTCGACTCCGCGCGCCTCGTCGTCGATGGAAAGCCTGTCAGCGGTCCCGCCGAGATGAAGGACGACGACGCGTTCCCTTTCCCGCCCGTCTGGCTCTCCGCTAGCACCATCCTCTTCACCGCCAATGGCAATATCATCGAGGCCGACCTCACCACCAACGGAATGAAGACGATTCCCTTCACCGCCAGCATCGAATCCATGCGGCCCATCTACAAGGGCAAGAACTTTGCCTTTGACGCAGCCACGCCCCGTCAGGTGCTCGGCATCTTCTCTCCCGCGCTCTCTCCCGATGGCAAACAGATCGCCTTCGTCGCCCTCAACCAGCTCTACCTTCTGACTCTTGGCAACTCCTCCCCCAGGGCGCTCACCCACGACACCTATTACAAGCAGGGCCCCGCCTGGTCGCCAGACGGCAAGACCCTCGCCTACGTCTCCGACAAGGATGGCATCGAGAACATCTACCTCCTCGATCTCTCAACCGGCTCCGAGCGTCGCGTCGCTTCATCCTCCACTTCCGCCCGCATCTTCCCGGCCTGGTCCACCGATGGCAAGACCATGGCCTTCCAGGAACAGGACGGCTCAACCAAGCTCGTCGACCTCGCCACAGAGACCATCTCCGCCCTCGCTCCTGCATCCTTCTTTCCCGGGCGCCCCGCCTTCTCACCCAGCGGCAAGACCGCTGTCATCGCCACCGTCAAGCCCTACACCCGTCGCTTTCGCGAAGGTACAAGCTCGATCCTCTCCGTCGACCTGGCCACGAAAAAGACCCAGTGGTTCGAGCCCGCGCCGTTTGAATCCATCTCCACCCGCACCGAAGACGGCCCCGTCTACTCGCCCACGGGCAAGGAGATGGCCTTCATCATGGACGACCTCCTCTACGCCATGCCCGTCGACGAGTCAGGCAACCCCACCGGAACCGCCATCGCCCTCAACAACGAAGTCTCCGACGCCCCAACCTACAGCGGTGATGGCAAGAAGCTCCTCTACCTCTCCGACGGCAAACTCCGCATCCTCGACCGCGCCACCAAGACCATCGCATCCGTACCGCTCGACCTCACCTACAAGCCACTCCAACCCTCCATCGCACAGAAGACCCTCATCCACGCCGGGCGTTTCTGGAGCGGCTCCGGTCCCGAAACTCAGACCGATGTCGATGTCCTCATCGCCGGAAATCGTGTCGTATCCGTCAGGCCTCACTCGCAGTCCTCGCCACCCACCGGAACAACGATCATCGAGGCACCCCACTCCACCCTCATGCCCGGACTGTGGGAGAACCACTCCCACCCCAACTCCGACTCATCCATCTACTACGGAGACCGCCTCGGCCGCCTCTGGATGGTCTACGGCATCACCACGCTCCGTGACATGGCGGATCAAGCCTACCGCGCCGCGATGCAGAAGGAGGCCTTCGTCTCCGGCTCCGCCATGGGCCCCAGGCTCTTCGCCACCGGCGAGGCCATCGACGGCGAACGCACCTACTATCCCATGATGATTCCCACCACCAGCGAGGCGCAGCTTCACCGCGAATTCGAACGTCTCCACGCCCTAGACTTCGACTTCATGAAACTCTACGTCCGTCTTCCCTATACCTGGGTCGTCGAAGGAGTGAACTACGCCCACAACACCATGGGAGTCCAGACCGCGGGACACTATCTCCTTCCCGCAGTAGCCCTCGGCAACGACGGCATGAGCCATGTCTCCGCAACCGCGCGCACGGGTTACGCCTACTCCCGATCGATGACCGGAGCCAGCTACTCCGACGTGCTCACGCTCATGGCTGAATCCGGAATGTGGACGACCAGCACCCTCCTCAACCAGGGCGTCATCGCGGACATGCCGGAGATGGCCGACGACAACCGATACAACCTCGCTCCGCCATGGGAGAAGGAGCGCCTGCAGAAAGCACGCGACGCAGCCCTGCACACCGACCAGACCGGCAACGAAGAGCGCGTCATGCGTGAAGAGGCGACCGTGAAGGGAGTCATCGAGGACAAAGGCCTCTTCATCGGAGGCACCGACTCACCCCTCGATCTCCCCTCGACCTCTCTCCATCTCAACCTCATCTCGCAGGTCAAGTTCGGTCTCAAGCCCTGGCAGGCCCTGCAGACCGTAACCAGCAAAGCCGCCTTCGCAGCAGGCGTCTCGAAGGACCTCGGAACCATCGCCCCCGGCTATCTCGCCGACATGATCCTCGTCTCCGGCGATCCTCTCACCAACATCAAGGATGTCACTCGGGTCCAATGCGTCATGAAGAACGGCGCGATGCACTCCGTAGCCGAGATCATGGCTCCCTTTGTGAAGTCGGATACAGGAAACGATATCTGCCCCACCAGCCACTGACCACCAATCAACGATGCACAAAACGCGGCGACCGAAGAGATCTCCGGTCGCCGCGTTTATGTCACCACACCCTGCACCGATGGGAATGACTCAGACCGTCGTCGTCTTCTCTCGAAGCGCAGCGTCAATCTCCTCATAGTTGTAGGCTTCGTGGTTGACGATCGGAACCGTCAGGAAGTTCTGCGTGATTGGAGGTGACGTCGTCTGCCACTCCAACCCCGCCGCGTTCCATGGATTCGACCCCGCGACCGCGCCATACTTCAGAGACCAGAGAAGGTACATCGCCGTGAGGAAGTACCCCAGCCCCATCACCGTAGCACCCGCCGTCGAGAATACGTTGAGCACCTGCCACTCCGGAGGATAGGCCGCATACCGCCGAGGCATCCCAAGATAACCGAGGATGAACTGCGGACCAAATGTAAAGAAGAAGCCCACGAAGATCAGTACGGCGGCCACCTTCGCCGGAGCCTCCGGATACATCCGCCCTGTAATCTTCGACCACCAGAAGTGCAGTCCGCCCAGGTAAGCCATCAACACCGAACCCACCATCACAAAGTGGAAGTGCGCAACGATGAAGTACGTCTCCGTCAGATGGATATCCGTTCCCATCGTCCCAAGAAATACTCCCGTCAACCCACCGATCACGAACAGGCCGATGAAGCAGAACGCGTAGATCATCGGAGCGTCGAAGCTGATCGAACCCCGTGCCAGCGTGAACGTCCAGTTGAAAACCTTGATCGCCGACGGCACCGCCACCAGCATGGTCAGCAGCGAAAACACCAGCGCCGAATAGTTCGACACGCCCATGATGAACATGTGGTGCTCCCATACGAAGAACGAGAACACCGCAATCGCGACCGATGAAAACGCAACGGCTGTATATCCAAAGATCCTCTTCCGCGAGAAGCACGCGATAATCTCCGAGATCACCGCCATCCCCGGCAGCAGCATAATGTACACCGCAGGGTGCGAGTAGAACCAGAAGAGATGCTGGAACAGCAGCGGATCGCCGCCAATCGCAGGATCGAAGATCCCGATACCGACCAGACGCTCCAGCGCCACAAGGACAATCGTGATCGCCACCACCGGCGTGCCCAGCACCATGATCACGGACGCCGCATAGATCGACCAGAGAAAGAGTGGCAGCCGAAACCAGGTCAGCCCTGGAGCCCGCATCCGGTGGATCGTCACGATAAAATTTAACCCCGTGAAGATCGAACTGAAGCCGGCCACAAATGCCGCCAACCCCGCCGAGATCACATTCGTATCCACATACCGCGTCGACAGCGGAGTGGTAAACGTCCAACCCGTATCGACACCTCCTGCGATCACCGTGTAGAGAAGCAGCACTCCGGCGATCACATAGCAGTACCAAGACAGCAAATTGATCTTCGGGAACGCGAGATCCCTGGCCCCCACCATCAGCGGCACCAGGAAGTTACCCAAAATAGCTGGAATCGCCGGAATAAGCACAAAGAACACCATCACGATCCCATGCATCGTGAAGACTTTGTTGTACGTATCGAGCGCCATGAGATCGGCCTGAGGAGTCAGCAGCTCCAGCCGGATGATCATCGCCAGGAGGCCACCTACCAGGAAGAAGAAGCTGACGCAGATGAGGTAAAGCACCGCGATCCGCTTATGGTCAACGGTCAGAAGCCAGCTCTTCGATGAGTGGTCCACATTGAGGTAATTCTGCGGGGCCTTCGGCCTCGGAACGTCGACTTCATTCTGTTGCGTCTCGAGCGTTGGCGGAGGAATGGCAATCGTGCTCACCGGCTGCCTCCGCCATCCTGCATCGCCTGCTGCGTGGATAACACGGCAATCACAATCAGTGGAGGGCACACCGTGCTCGTCCCATAGCCAGGGCAAGGTGACCCACACTTCGGTCTTAGCGTCCCGCACTTCTTCTGTTCATTGGCGAATGGCATCGTTCGTAGTCTCCCCATCCATGAATTCTGGTTCAGGTCCCGGCCGGCTGTCTGTGACCGTGGTCACACACGAGCGATCACGTCCATCCCTAAGCGCCGCTCATCATCGACTCTTTCGAAGACTCACGCCCATGCAGCGCCAGAAACGCATTCAGCAGAACCCGCGGATTCCGGTGCCCCTTATAAACATCCGGCACCTTCCGGTCCAATCCCAGCAGTCCGTAGGCCGCAGCCGCCAGCGACGCAATTCCGTCGCCCACCAGGTAATACATCGCATTCGTCTCAAGCCCTGGATCCTTCATCTTCCACACACTTTCTCGCTTCTTACAAGAACAACCAGCCCCCGCGACGTTGGAGGGAATCGTACCGCCGCAGTCTACGTTTCATCCGGCAAAGGCAATGGTCAAAACAGCGCACGGAGCTTCCGTAATAATCCGATACGCAATGTGCGCGGGGATATGCGACGCAATCATCGAAGCATGTCGCACCCCCAGCACGATCATCTGCGCCTTCACCTTGCGCGCATACTCCACCACCGCATTCGATATCTCGCTCCCATAGGTCGTCGCGCACACCGGCTCGTCGATCACCACGTTGCACGTGCCCGCAATATGCTCCAGCGCCTCTTTCAATATCTGCGGAATAATCGCTTGGTCTGACTCATACTCAAGCGACCGTGGCAGCACATGCAGACAGTGCAACGCGCTTCCCTCCGACTTCGCGAGAGCAGCCGCATAGCGAACCGCATGGATTGTTTCCGTGTGAAAGTCCGTTGCAAACACCACCGGTCCTGATCCCGCCGTCAACCCAGACCTCGCCGCCTGCGGCCCCACGGTCAAGACCGGGCAACTGGTCTGGCGCAACACCGCCTCCGCTGTCGAACCGAACACCAGGCGTTCCACCCCGTGCAGCGCATGCGTTCCCAGCACCGCCATATCCACACCCTTCGTCCGAATCATGCATTCGATCGTCAGGGACGCGATCCCAACGCTCAGCAGTGCTTCGCAGACGACACCAGCCTTGCGACACTCTCGCGCACACTGCTCCAGCGCAACCTGCGCATCCGCCAGTAGTGCTTCAAGCTCCACGCCCGACTCCCCACGATCCGCCGTGACCACATCCGCCTGCTCGAAGACATGCAGAATGATCAACGTCGCACCCAGTCGTCGGCACAACCCAAGTGCGGTCACGAAAGCGACATGCGAAGCCGATGAAAAGTCGGTTGCAACCAGAAGCTTCTTGAACGCTGGCGCCGAACCGCTGCCGTCCGGCTGGATACCGGCGGACGCCAACTCCGCATCCCGGACAATGCTCGCAGGCGAGGTCATGCCGCCTCCCTGGTGATTCCCACCCGGGCAACTTCTAAAGAAATCTCTCCCAAAGAACCCGATACGACCCTCCGCGGACTCGCTTCCTTCTCTGCCGGGGCCACGGCCGTCCCTCCCATGACAGCGCCGCCTGCGCGAATGCATGAGTCGAAGATGTCTCACCGGATCAGGTGGCTGTCGGAGCGCGACCGACCGCGTCCGTACTTCGACCTCGCCATCCAAACCCAACGTCAGAGCTATCTCCGGTGCACATGTCTCACAGAGCCAAAAGAACTCCGTGTTCATCGCACGTGCCTCCAGCGCGTAGAGATCGCCCGAATCATGAAACCGAAACTCCGCCTGGCAGGAAGGGTTGGTGCAGCAGCTGACCATGGATTCACCTCTACGGTCAATCTAGGTCGTTCCTTGGCGGAAAGCTGTGACCGGCGTCACCGCCGATATCACACAGCCAGTTGCGCCAGCCGATCGGGCGCAACGATAAGCACCGAGGCCCCACGCACCTCGATCAGTCTGTCCCGCTTGAAACGCGCCAGCATCCGCGTCACCGTCTCACGCGAGGAGCCCGTCAGGTTCGCCAGCTCTTCATGCGTCAACGCCATCGTAAACCGCATCTCGGCCTTCCCACAGGAAGAAGCCTTGCCCCACTCCAACAACACCCCAGCCAGTCGCCCCGCGGCCGAACCCGACAGCGCCAGCCTCCGCGCGTCGAAGAACGCAACTTTATACTCCTCCGACAACGCCTTCGCCGCATGCAGGCTCGCGTCCCCATGGTGCCGCAGGAAAGCAAGGAAAACGTCCCGATTTATACTCTTGATCTGCAACGGTTGAATCGCCTCTGCCGTCACCTCGTAGTTTGTACCGGACATCACCGCGCTTAGCCCAAGCACATCCCCAGGCATCGCAATCTTGAAGATGAGCGTCCTTCCATCTCTTGAGGTGCACGAAAGCTTCACCTGCCCCGTGCAGATCACATGGACCCCACCGCTCGGCTCGCCCTCCTTGAATAACTTCGCCCCCTTCTGCAAATCCATCTGGGTGCCAAGTGAGCCGAAATCGGCCAGCGCTTCCGGTCCCAGGTTGCAGAACATCCTCAGCGTTCGAAACTCACACGTCTCGCACTGTCGCTGCCCACGCGTTCCCGCTTCCTTAGAGAGCATCGACATCGCCTTCGCGTCCCATCCTTTCACGTCCACATCATCAGGGACAGCTCTGGCCAAAGTATAGGCCCAAAGCGGCGGCGCAAATAGAATCCCACTCTCAGCGGTCGACCCTTCTAGCAGACGGTCAAAATTGGGCAGGTTGCCTCCGCCAATAGATCCGGAGTTAGCCCACGCTCCACGTGCGTCAGCCAGAACGATGCCTTGCGAGCTCCAAGCACGATCAGGTCCACATCCATTCGCTTTGCCAGGCCCAGAATTGCTTTGGCCGCGCCTCCATGCTCAACGATGCACTCCGGGCTGCACCAGTCGTAGACCGCCTCTGGAACCAGCTTCTCGAGCGCCGTCTTAAAACCAGCATCCAGAACTCCACGCAGCACAGAATCCTCCCGGACATCATCGTGGACATAGCACAGCGTCAGACGAGCGCCGCTGTCTTCAGCAAAGGTGAGCGCATACACCGCCGCTCTCGCCGCTTCAGGCGAAAAGTCCGTCGCATACAGAATCCGCTCAAAACGCAGCGGACTCTCCGGGGCGGGCCCGGCCTTCGGTCCGACCGTCAGCACAGGACAACCCGCCCCCCGGATCAACTGCTCCGCCGTCGAACCCAATAACATCCGTTCCATCCCACGCTTCGATTCCGTTCCAGCGACGATCAAATCGACCGAATCCTCCGCCGCCACCTTCAGTACGCCCTCGCCGGCCCGGTGCGCCTCGATCAGCACAGTCTCGGAGGCGATCCCGGCATCGGCAAACCGGCCCTTCACCTTGCTCAGTTCCTCTCGCACCCACTCCCGTCGATCCTCAATCGGCAGGCCGATGATCGCCTCCTCGTACGTCGTCACTACCGAAGGGTCAAATACATGGGCCACCTCCACCGCCGACCGGAAGTGCTGGGCCATCGCCCTCGCATACCCTGCAGCCTTAGCCGCTGCACTCGAGAAATCCGTAGCCAACAAGATCTTGTTCACCGAAACGAAAACTCGCTCTTCAATCACCGGCATATCGCACCTCGAAGCTCAGGGTGGGCGTCGATCTCTCGCCCCGGGTCGGCTGACCTCCCGTCCCGCAACCATTCAAGTCCACCACGACCGTTCGCGTCTGTGATCACGGTCACACACGCGAACGGCCTTCAGAACCGGAAAGATCGGCCATCACGATGTCGCCGAGGCCATCAGCGTCTCCCGGAGCCTCCGTCTGAGCTCCCTCCAGTGCCTCCTCCAACGCGATCTTCTCCGTCTCCAACCCCACGGTCGCATTGTCCCCGACCTCAAGCCCTGCACGCCCGTAAAAACTGGCGGTCGAGCCACTGTCAGAACTCGCCGCGCTCGCCCTATCCTATTATTGTTACCTGAACCTATCCCCTCCTCCCCGGAGCGCGCCCATGCCCGACCGCATTCAAAACTCGCATGCCCTCCATCTCGATCACATCGCCCAGATCGCCCTCACCGTCCGCGATCTCGCTCGTTCCAAGGCCTTCTATACCGACGTCCTCGGCATGCGCTTCCTCTTCAGCGCCGGCACGATGGAATTCTTCCAATGCGGCCCGATCCGCCTCATGCTCGGCCTCCCGGAGCATCCCATCACACCCGCCGGGACGATCCTCTACTTCAAAGTTCCCGACATCCACTCCGCCCACGCCACCCTGCGCGACCGCGGCGTCTTCTTCGTTCAGTCGCCTCACCTCGTCACCCGCATGCCTGCCTACGATCTGTGGCTTGCCTTCTTCAAGGACCCGGACGACAACACCCTGGCCCTCATGGGAGAGATCGCCCCAACCGAGTTATAGCCCGCCAATTGCACATCCCATCCCGCTCCAATACACTGGGACAAGTCCCCAAAGCCCATACGCGGCCAAGTGGGCGGTTAGCTCAGCTGGTTAGAGCGCCTGCCTTACAAGCAGGATGTCGGGGGTTCGAGTCCCTCACTGCCCACCAATCATTCCCTCGCCTGCGGTCCGATTTACCGGCAACGGAACCTTTACCCCATCTAAAGGACGCACAAAGCATCTTAGGATCAGACTTCGGAATCTCACTGACCAAGTGAGGCTTCCATGGCTATCCGACCCTACTGGACCGGGCAAATTCAGATATCACTCGTTCAATTTGGCGTTAAGCTGTTCGTCGCCACCGAGGCCAAGAGCGAGATCCACTTCCACCAGATCTCCCGCAAGACGGGTGAGCGCGTCCGCCATCAGAAGGTCCTCGCCTCCTCCGCCGAGCAGAGCCCCGAAGAGGTGGCCCCCGCCTCCGTCGTCGAACAAGACCAGATCGTCAAGGGCTACGAGTATCGCAAAGGCGAATACATCACCATCGAGCCCAAAGAGCTCGAACAGCTGCGCGTCCCCTCCAAGCACACCATGGAGATCACCCAGTTCGTCGATGCCAGTGAGGTTGATCCCGAATTCTACGAGAAACCCTACTTCGTCATCCCCGAAAACGAAGCCCAGTCGCAGGCCTTCGCGGTCGTTCGCCAGGCCCTCAAGGAATCTCGCAAGGTAGCCCTCACCAAGATCGCCTTCGCCGGTCGCGAGCACATCGTCGCCCTCACCCCCACCCAGGATGATTCCCTCGGAGGCATGATGGCCTACACCATGCGCTACGCCCAGGAACTCCGCGACCCCAAAGAGTACTTCCGCGACATCAAGAGGCCCGCCGTCGACGAGGACTCCCTCTCGCTCGCCAAGGAACTCATCAAGCGGAAGACGGCAAAGTTCGATCCCACAAAATTCGTCGACGGCTACGAAGTAGCCCTCAAGGAACTCGTCGAAGCCAAGATCGAACACGCCCCCATCCCGAAGGACGAGGCTCCCGCCCCGGCCCGCAGCAACGTCGTCAACCTCATGGACGCCCTCCGAAAATCCGTCAGCAGCGCCGGATCCGAAGCCACCCCCGCCGAGCCCCCGAAGAAGAAGCCCGCCGCAAAAGCTCCCGAGCCAACGCCCGACTCCAAGGCCGGAATCTCTCTCGTCAAATCCGAAAAGTCCTCCGCCAAAGCCGCGAAATCGTCGAATAAGCGCAAGTCCGCCTGACGCCGAGGACCTCGTTCAAAAATGCATTGCGGCCGCAATCTAAATCGAAACGCTCCGCTCCGTTTCAGTTTGCTCCGGCCTTCCAACCACAGCGAGGCCCCGTAACTCAGCATGGCGACCCGAAAAACCTCCGAGAAGACCTCTCCCGCGAAAAAAACCGCAGTCCGAAGATCCGCTCAGAAGTCCGCGGGTAAGCCGTCGGAAGAATCCCCTGAATCCAAGATGAGTGTCCCTCCAGACTCCCAACCATCCTCTTCCGACGCCGTGGACGCCCAACTCGCCCGCTACCGTTCCATGCGCGACTTCGGCGTCACCGCAGAGCCCGCCGGAGCCGCCAAAGACGGCACCACCGAAGCCCTTCCCTTCTGCATCCAGAAACACGCCGCCTCCCATCTCCACTACGACTTCCGCCTCGGCTGGAACGGCGTCCTCAAGTCCTGGGCCTGCGCCAAAGGTCCCTCCTACAACGTCAAGGACAAGCGCCTCGCCGTCCAGGTAGAAGATCACCCCATCGAATACGGCGGCTTCGAAGGCATCATCCCCCCGGGCCAGTATGGCGGAGGCACCGTCATGCTCTGGGATCAGGGCACCTGGGAGCCCCAGCCCGGCCACACGGACGTCGAAGCCGGCCTCCGCGACGGCAGCCTCAAGTTCATCCTTCATGGAACCAAGATGCAGGGGAAATGGGCCCTCATCCGCATGGGCGGAAAAGCCGCCTCCGAGCGCAAACCCAACTGGCTCCTCATCAAGGAGCACGACGACTACGAACGCCCACCCGACGCCCCCGCCATCACCGACGAAGAGCCTCGCTCCGTTGTCACCAACCGCGACATCGACCAGATCGCCCGCGCCGAAGACCACGTCTGGAACTCCAAAGATACGCAATCCAGTCCCCAGGCCTGGTTCCGCCAACCCTCCAGGGCCGAAGCCCCCACCGCCGAAGCCGTAGTCGACTCCGCGAAACCCGTGAACAAAACCGCAATTGCAATCTCGGCTGACCCCAACGCCCAGCCCCGGATCCCGCCTGCAAGCTCCATCAGCCGCATCCTCAAAGACCTCCCCAAAGAGCACCAACCCACCTTCCTCACCCCACAGCTAGCCCAACAGGCCGAGTCCGCCCCCGAAGGCTCCGGCTGGCTCCACGAGCTAAAGCTCGACGGCTACCGCATGCAGGCCCGCAAGGATGGAGCCCTCGTCCAGATGCTCACCCGCTCCGGCCTTGACTGGACCGCCCGCATGACCGCAATTGCAGCCGCCGTCGCCGCCCTTCCCGCCCAGTCCGTCACCCTCGATGGCGAGGTGGTCGTCCTGGCACCTGATGGAACCACCAACTTCGCCGACCTCCAGGCCTCCTTCCAGGACGGAGCCCGCAATCCCCTCACCTTCTTCGTCTTCGATCTCCTCCACCTCAACGGAGGCAACCCCCGCGATCTGCCCCTGCGCGACCGCAAGGCTCTCCTCGCCGAAGTCCTGACAACCGCCGACCCCGTCCACCTCCGCCTCTCAGAACACCTCGAATCGAACGGCCAACAGATGTTCCAGAAGGCCTGCAAGCTCGGCGCCGAGGGAATCATCTCCAAACGTGCGACCGGCAGATACACCTCGGGCCGAACAAGCGACTGGCTCAAACTCAAATGCCTCCATGAGCAGGAGTTCGTCGTAGGCGGCTTCACCCTGCCATCCAACGGCTCCGCCGGAATCGGCGCCCTTCTCCTCGGCTATTACTCAGGCAAGAAACTCATCTACGCCGGGCGCACCGGCACCGGTTTCACCCAGAAGTCCAGCAAGCAGATCCGGCAGCAACTCGAGACCCTCCGCACCCCCGATCCCGCCTTCGAAAAGCCCCCCGCCGAAGCCCGTCGCAGCGCCATCTGGGTCACTCCAACCCTCGTCGCGCAGGTCCGCTTCGCCACCTGGACCGCCGACGATCAACTCCGGCAGGCCGCCTTCCTCGGCCTCCGCGAAGACAAACCCGCCACCGAGGTCGTCCGCGAGACCACCGGCCCCACCCCCAGGCGCGCCAAAGGAACCCCCTTCCCCGCAAAGTCCTCCGCCACCCATAAGGCGTCAGCCCCAACCGCCGCGAAGCTCTTAGCCGCCCGCCCCCTCGAAACTGCACCCGTCCGCCTTACCCATCCCGACAAGGTCCTCGACCCCGAGACCCACATCACCAAGCAGCAGCTCGCCGACTACCTCTGGGCCGCCGCCCCCCGCATCCTCCCCCACATCGCGCATCGCCCCCTCTCCCTCGTCCGCTGTCCCGCCGGCGTCCAGGGCGAACACTTCTTCCAGAAGCACACCACCAAGACCCTCCCCAAGGCCCTCGAATGCGTCGACGTCCCCAACAAGAAGACCGGCGTCCTCGAGTCCTACATCACTCTCTCCACCCCGGAGGCCCTCGCCTCCCTCGCCCAGATGTCCACCCTCGAAATTCACCCCTGGGGCTCCCGCAACGAGGATCTCGAACACCCCGACCGCCTCGTCATCGACCTAGATCCCGACGAGACCCTACCCTGGCCCACCGTCACCGCCGCCGCCTTTGAAGTCCGCGCCTTCCTCCAGACCCTCGGCCTCGAATCCTTCGTCAAGACCACCGGAGGCAAGGGCCTCCACGTCGTCTTTTCAATCGTCCCGCACTTCGACTGGCCCACCATCAAGGAGTTCGCCCACGCCGTCGTCAACGCTCTCGAGCGCCAGAACCCAAAACTCTACCTCACCAGGATGACCAGGTCCGCCCGCGCCGGTAAGATCTACCTGGACTACCTCCGCAATGAACGCGGAGCCACCGCCGTCGCCCCCTACAGCACCCGCGCCCGCCCCGGCGTAGGCGTAGCCATCCCACTCGACTGGTCCGACCTTGGCGGCGAAACCCGCCCCACCTTCCGCCTCGCCGACTTCCCCACCTGGGGAGGCCGCTTGGAATCTCCAGATCCCTGGAAGCTCCTCGGCGCCAACAATCAAACTATAACCCGCGAGGCTCTGGCCTCCCTCAACATGAAACCAAGTTAACCGTCCCCGGCAAATAGCCGCCCTCACCCATCAAAATCGAAACGGACTGAAGCTCTCCCCGACGTCGAATGCGTCCACTCCCTCCACCCGCTTCAACCACCCGACCACCACATAAGTCAGCGGAGTAGCCAGCACCTCATACCCAACTTTCAGCAGGTAACTCTCCACGACGATCTGCCCCAGCGTCTTCCATCCCACCACCCCTGCGAACATCAACGTCATCGCCAGCACCGTGTCCACCCCCTGCCCGACCACCGTGGACCCCATCGTCCGCGTCCACAACCCCTTTCCCCCGGTCCAGATCTTCATCCGCGCCATCACATAGGAGTTAGCAAACTCCCCCACCCAGAACGCGATCAGCGAAGCCGCCACAATCCGCGGAATAAACCCGAAGACCGTCCGAAACGCCTCCTGATTGTGCCACCCTGGCGCCGGCGGCAGCGCAATCGTCAGAGCCCCCATCAAGTACAGCAATGCAGTCGCAGCAACCCCCAGCCATATCGCCCGCCGAGAAGCCGCAAATCCGTACACCTCCGTGAAGATATCCCCGAAGATATAGGTAATTGGAAAAAGAAGAATCGCTCCCGATACAACAAACGGGCCAATCCGGCAGACCTTCTGCGCGACCAGATTTGACACCAGCAGAACCACCACAAAGCCAGTCGTCAAGGCGTCCAGATAGAGAAACCGTCGCCTTTCCGCCCCATTCCGCTCCATTCAAATCTCCAACAACCATCCTACTCATCACGAACACTATTCGTTGACACAGCCATCCCGCTTCGTTAGCCTTCAGACTGGCCCCACGCGTCAACTCAGCGTCCCCGTCGTCCAGTGGCCTAGGACACCGCCCTTTCACGGCGGTGACACGGGTTCGAATCCCGTCGGGGACGCCAACGTACTTTCTGACAATTCTTCGTCGCCTAAAGTGCTAAAGAATGAGCTAGTTGAGACGGGTTTCAACATCCCCCTGCATCAACAGGCGCAACGGAACATCCTCTCTCACCGCCCATGGAAGCAGCAATGCGGGGCGATCGAGTCCATCCATGCCGACGCCGCAGGCTACGAATTCCACGACGAAAAACTCGTCCTCTACATGTTCAATCCCTTCGGCCCCGAGTGATGAAGCGTGTCCTTGAAAATCTACGCCGATCCCTCATCCGGCGACCCCGTCACGTCTTCGTCGTTCTCCTCTGGCCCGAAAACTGGAAGACGGTATCCGAGATGGACGGTCTCCGACTCCATCGAAAGACCCGCCGTTATCACATCCACGAGACGATCAAAGCCTAACCCGAAATCGCGGTGCCTCGCGATCCCGCGCCAACACTCCGCGGCAGCGTCACCAACACCCGAGTCCCCATTCCTTCCGAACTCTCGATCGCGATCTTTCCATGACTCCGCTCCACGATCGCCTTGCACATCGCGAGCCCCAATCCCGTGCCGCCGTTCTGCCGGCTCCGCGAAGAATCCGCCCGGTAGAACCTCTCAAAGACATGCGGAAGCGCAGCCTCGGGAATTCCCTCCCCCTCGTCGACCACCTGCAGCCGGACCTCCCCATCGCAGACCTCCACCATCGTCCGCACCCGAAGCTCCGGCCCGCTATGCTGCAGCGCGTTCGTCATCAGGTTCGAGCAGAGCGCCTCCGCATCGTCCATCTGCATCGCCACCACAGCCTCCTCCCCAGCGACCTCCACCTCCACCCGCCGCAGCGCCGCCACTGGCCGCAATCGTTCCGCCGCCACCCTCATCGCAGCCGCCAGATCCGTCGTGCAACCTGCCTCAATCGGAGTCTCCTCCAGCCGCGCGATCATCAACATCCTGCTCGCCAGCGCCTCCATCCGTTCCGTATCCACCAACAAACTCTCGAGCCCGGCTTCATACTGCGCAGTCGTCCTCCTCGCCAATCCAAGCAGCTGAACGCTCGACTTGACCACAGCGATCGACGTCTTCAACTCATGCGCGGCATCTCCCGTAAGCCGTCTCTGTCGCTCGAACGACTGCCGCAGCTTCTCGAGCAGATCCTCGATCGACCGCGCAATTGGAGCCAGCTCAGCAATCCGAAGCACCCCAACCGGCGCAACGAACTCCCACGAGCGTGTCGAAACGCCCGCCGCCTGTACCGCAAGATCCCTCAGCGGAGCAAGCCATCGCCGCAGAAACCACGCCAGCACAAACCCCGTGACAGCCAGGAGCACCACACTCGCCACAACATAAAACCGAGCCGCCTCGATCGCCTGATGCCACAACACCCTCGTCGGTGCCGCATACACCACGCTCACCTCGCGCCGCAGCCCGCCGTTCTCCTCCCGGTCGATTACCCTCACCCCGCGCATCCGCAACGCCCGATACCGCGTCCGGTCCAACCTGAAACTCCAGTAGCCATCTCCCCCCGAACCCGCAAGCTCCGCCGTCATGCGCGCCGCCATCCCCGGAGTCTCACCCAGAACCCGCCCCCCCGGACTCCGTACCACATAGACGTCGTCCTTCGGAAGCACAAGCTCATGCGGATCGACCGTGACGTTATCTTCAGGATCCTCCGCATCCTGCACCGCACCCAGCAGAGAGTCC
Source organism: bacterium (assembly GCA_026225095.1). Classification (GTDB taxonomy): domain Bacteria; phylum Acidobacteriota; class Terriglobia; order Terriglobales; family Acidobacteriaceae; genus Edaphobacter. The sequence goes on along the minus strand of JAMFSC010000178.1, from coordinate 4,343 downwards.
GCCCGCCCGCGCAACATCACATCGAACGCCCGCTGATGCCCCCTCATCTCATGCAGGATCGCGACGCCAGAAAACGTCGCCGCGCAAAGTAGCTCCGCCAGCAGCACCCCGCCGATCAGTCTCCTCGTCAGGGAGGTCCGCACCATGTCCGCCCTCACAGATCCCTCGCCGGGGCTTCCAGCCTGTATCCCCGCCCTCGCAGCGTCTCAATCGCTGTCTCCTCCCCTGCCGCCCGTAGCTTTTTGCGTAGATTCGATACATGCGCCTCGATCACATTCGAGTGCCGCTCCCAGTTGTAGTCGTAGAGATGCTCCAGCAGCTCCTTCCGCGAAACCACCGCCCGCGGTCGATACATCAGGTACTCCAGAATCCGATACTCCGTCGGCGAAAGATCGATCAGGCTTCCCCCGCACCGCACGGTCTGCTCAACCGAGTTCACGCTCACCCGCCCCACCGACAGCAACGCCCGCGAAACCCCCTTCCCCCGACGGATCAGCGCCTTGGTCCGCGCCAGCAGCTCCCCCAGGTCGAACGGCTTGGTCATGTAGTCGTCGGCCCCCGCATTCAGCAGCTCCACCACATGCTCCCTCTCATCCCTCGCGGTCAGAATCAAGATCGGCGTCGCATCTCCCCGCGCCCTCACCCTCCTTACGATCCCCAGCCCGTCCAGCCCCGGCAGCATCAGGTCCAGCAGCAGCAGGTCGTAGTGCCCATCCTCCGCCATCGCCGCACCCGCGAGCCCATCGTCCGCCCAGTCCACCGCATATCCCGACCGCTCACGAAGAGCCGCCGCGATATTCGCCGCCAGCCGTTCCTCGTCCTCAACGATCAGCACACGCATCCTGCCCCGATTCTACCCATCGTCAAAAATACAAACGGGGAGCAGGCATAGGCCCGCTCCCCGTCCGTTGCATAACCAGCAGCCTACTCGCCCGGCCTACTCGCCATAGTTCAAAGCCTCCAGCCCAAGGAACGAAGCCGCCTGTCCCAGCTCCTCTTCGATCCGCAGCAGCTGGTTGTACTTCGCAATTCGGTCCGTCCGGCTCGCCGAGCCAGTCTTAATCTGTCCCGCACCGGTCCCGACAGCGAGGTCCGCGATGAACGTGTCTTCCGTCTCACCCGAACGATGCGAGATGATCGAAGTATAGCCATAACGCCGCGCCAGCTCGATCGCCTCCAGCGTCTCCGAGACCGTCCCGATCTGGTTCACCTTGATCAAAATCGAGTTCGCAACCTTCGCCTCGATCCCCTGCTGTAGACGCTTCGTGTTGGTGACGAAAAGATCGTCGCCGACCAATTGCACCATCTCGCCGACGTTCTCCGTCAGGATCTTCCATCCATCCCAATCGTCCTCGGCCATTCCATCCTCGAGCGAGACGATCGGATACTGACGCACCCAATCCTCCCAGAACGCAGCCATCTCCGCCGAACTCTTCTGGCTCTTATCCGATTTCTTGAACACATATTTGCCCGTGCTCTTGTCGTAGAACTCACTCGCCGCCGGATCGAGCGCCAGCGCAATCTGCTCCCCAGGCGTGTACCCAGCCAACTGGATCGCCTCGATGATCAACTCAATCGCCTCCGCATTCGACTTCAACGATGGCGCGAACCCACCCTCGTCGCCCACCGCGGTGCTATAGCCCTTCTTCTTCAACACACCCTTCAGCGTATGAAAAACCTCAGTCCCCCACCGCAGCGCGTCCGAGAACGTCTCCGCCCCCACCGGCATCACCATGAACTCCTGGAAGTCCACATTCGAGTCCGCATGGCTCCCGCCGTTCAGAATATTCATCATCGGAGTCGGCAGAATGCAAGCATTCACCCCGCCGAGATACCGGTACAACGGCATCTTCAAAGCCAGCGCCGAAGCCCTCGCACAAGCCATCGAAACCGCCAGGATCGCGTTCGCCCCAAGCCGCGACTTGTTCTCCGTGCCATCGAGCGAGATCATCGTCGCATCGATCAGCCGTTGATTCGCCGCGTCCATTCCGCCCAGTTCCGGCGCAATGATGGTCTCGACGTTCTCCACCGCCTGCAGCACCCCTTTACCCAGGTAGTGCTCCTGGTCGCCATCCCGCAGCTCGACCGCCTCATGTTCACCCGTCGACGCCCCACTCGGCACCGCCGCACGGCCCATCGCTCCCCCCTCCAACGTCACGTCGGCTTCCACAGTAGGGTTTCCTCGCGAGTCCAGAATCTCGCGTGCACGGATAGAGACAATCTCGGTCATGTTGCTCCTGTTATTACTCGTAGTCGATGTTGCATTCTTTGGTCCTGCGGACGACGCAATAATACGATGATCCATCCGATCGTTCAGCCGCGGCCGCCGATCCACCGCGATATCCCCGCCAGCACTCCGAATTGTGGTCACGATCTCGATCGCAGTACCCGCCCTTCGGCATTCTAGCAAAGCCCTATTGCTCCCGGTGCCTATTGAAATTCCGTCCGTCCGTGAAACTCCTTCGGTCCGGGGAGTGACACCTCCGATTCCCCACCCCGGAAACCTCCCCGCGTCATCCCTCCAACCGTCTAACCTGAACCATAGCTCTCCTGAGGTCCCGCCATGAAGGTCATCAACGCTGCTGCCGCCGTCCTCATCTGCTCCCTGCCCGCGCTCGCCCAATCTTCGGCGCCCCAGTCCGACACCGCTCAGGCCGCCCGCACCGGCATCTCCACGCCCCCGCCCGCGACCTCGGACCCCCGCGCAGCCCCCGCCGACACCTCCTCCTACCCCCCCGGCTACCAGCCCACCCCGGCCCGCGCCGTCCTCATCCCCCGCACTCCCGAAAACGCGAAGCCGGCCATGCCCGAGAGCTATCAAGCCGCTCCATCCGCCGCCCAACCCTCCGCCCAAACAAACGACGATACCGTCTACCAGCCCGCCACCGCGGCTACCTTCCAGCCCGTCTCCGCCGACACCGACCGCTCGCGCCCCAAACACGACTTCGACGGCGACATCGTAGGCCCTACACCCCACGCCTTCAACGAAGCCCCCATCGGCACCATGTTCAAAGTCCGAATCCACCAGACCCTCTCAACCGTGGACACCCAACCCGGAACCCCCTTCACCGCCGAGCTCATCGAACCCATCATGCTCGACGGCCGCATCCTCATCCCCACCGGCACCCAGCTCGAAGGCCGCGTCACCGAGGCCCACGGTGGCCGCCGCATCCACGGCACCGCCGCCCTCCACCTCGAGCCCCGCCGCCTCACCCTCCCCGACGGAACCCACTACCTCGTCCACGCCCAGGTCATCGACACCGACCAGAACTTCGCCACCCGCATCGACAGCGAAGGCACCATCCTCCGCCGCGACCACATCAAGACCACCCTCGCCGTCCTCGGAGCAGCCACCGGAACCTCCGCCGTAGCCGGAGCCATGATCGGCGGAGGAGTAGGAGCCGTCGTCGGAGCAGGAATCGGAGCAGGAGTCTCCACCGCCTGGTGGCTCAAGCAGGACCGCCAGACCGTCCTGCCCGAAAACACCGCCCTCGTCTTCAGCCTCAACGAACCCGTCACCCTCGGCGCAGCCAGCCGCTGACGAATCGCACCAGAAAATCGACGGTTTGATACCAGCTCATGCTTTGCGCTTACCCTGAGACAGCCTGGCGTACTCGCCTTGCACGGATTTGTAACCATCCGGCAGTTCGTCGTCTTTCTCCACTGCTTTCCCGCCGTCATGGTCAAGGGTAAATATTGCCTTGGCGATAGCCTGCGCGTTCGGCTTCTTTCGATTCCTCAACCATTCATTGTGTTCAAGGTGAGCCAACTTCTCCGCCACCGCCAAGTTAATAAATTGATTCAAGGACACTCCCTCTTTTCAGAGAACACCTCAGCAGTCCTCCGTGCAGAAGGCATTATCCGCAACGAGAATCTTTCAATCGAGGCCTTGCGCGCTTCCTTACCCATGCAGTTCCTTCTCTCTCAGAAACTCAAGCAACCCACTACCCTGATCCCAAACCGGCGAACCACAGGATGGAATTGAGTTGGTCAACGCAAGCGCCTTGTTCGCCTGTCGTCTATGTGCCTATTTCACTGAATGACTTGCTCCGCCGCATCGAGGTCGTCGTATTTACCCGCGCGCTAATTGGCGAAAGAATCTGCTCTAGTATCACGACCTCGTGAGTTTGTACTTTAGTTTGAGCCTGGCTTTCTTCCGTGTGAAGGTCCAGTCGATGGTGGTCCTGGCTTGGTTGGTGCGCTGGTTCCATGCGTCGGCTTGTTGGGTGAGTTCTTCGATGCTTGAGAATCTTCGCTTGCCGAGACACTGTCTGCTGAAGAGTCCGATTTCGATCTCGGCCTGATTGAGCCAGCTTCCGTGCTTGGGGGTGTGGTGGATCGTG
>JAMFSC010000177.1 GCA_026225095.1 bacterium | reverse complement strand
GATCGCGGTCGCGGCAGCACTCAACCTGCTTCTGCAGCGCCATCCCATCAACAGTGCCCTGTCGCTGGTCGTCGTGATGATGTCGCTGGCCGTCCTCTACTGGTCGCTCGGCGCAGAGTTCCTCGCCGCCGCGCAGGTCATCGTCTACTCCGGCGCCATCATGGTGCTCTTCGTCTTCGTCATCATGCTGCTCAACGCAGGCGAAGAGGAACAAACCACGGGCTCCCGCGCCGCTTATCTCGCCGGGTTCCCAGGCGCTGCGGCCATCTTCTGCCTGCTCTCCTTCGTCTTCCTGTCGGAGCACAAGGCCCTCGGCACCTCGTTTATCGGCGAGTACCTCACTGGAGCCGTCTCCAACATCTCCGAGATCTCAACCGTCCTCTTCACCCGCCTTCTGCTCCCCTTCGAAGTGACCTCCGTCCTCATCCTCGTCGCTATCCTCGGAGCCGTCGTGCTCGCCCGGAAGGAGCAGTAGCTTGGTCCCCATCGCCTACTATCTCGTCCTCGCCGCCATCCTCTTCTCCATCGGGGTCGCCGCCTTCCTCATCAAGCGCAACGTCGTCACCATCTTCATGTCAATCGAGCTGATGCTCAACGCTGTCAACCTCACCTTCGTCGCCTTCGCCCACATGTGGCACCAGGTGCAGGGACAGATCTTCGTCTTCTTCGTCATGGTCGTCGCCGCCGCGGAAGCCGCGGTCGGCCTCGCCATCATCATCGCCATCTTCCGCACGCGGCAGACCCTCAACGTCGACCAGATCAACCTGATGAAGCTGTAACAAAAACGAGACCCACCCGATGCCCGCACAGTACCTCTGGCTCATCCCGCTGCTTCCCTTCGCCGGCTTCCTGCTCAACGGAACCATGGGCCGCCGTCTGCCTCGCCCCGCGGTCACCGGAATCGCACTCCTCTTCACGCTGATCCCTGCCCTGCTGGTCGCCTGGCTCTGGCAGACCATGCTCTCGACCGGTCAGCAGACCCTCGAGATCGTCTCCGGAAACTGGATCGCCGTCACCGGCTTCCACGTCGATTTCGCTCTCTCGGTCGACCACCTTACCCTCATCATGCTGGCCATTGTGACCGGCGTCGGCTTCCTCATTCATCTCTACTCCGCCGGCTACATGGCCCACGAGGAAGGTTACTGGCGCTTCTTCGCCTACCTCAACCTCTTCATGTTCTTCATGTCGGTGCTTGTGCTGGCCGAGAACTTCCTCCTCCTCTTCGTGGGCTGGGAGGGCGTCGGTCTCGCCTCCTACCTGCTCATCGGCTTCTACTTCAAGAAGGACTCCGCCGCCAACGCCGGCAAGAAGGCCTTCATCGTCAACCGCATCGGCGACTTCGGCTTCCTGCTCGCCATGTTCCTGCTCATCGCGGAGTTCGGCTCCCTGAGCTTCAGCCACATCTTCTCCACCCTGGCCGCAAACCCGTACCTGCACGGCGGCCTGCTCACCGCCATCTGCCTCCTGCTGGTCCTCGGAGCCGCCGGTAAATCCGCCCAGATCCCCCTCTACATCTGGCTGCCCGACGCCATGGAAGGGCCGACGCCCGTCTCCGCCCTCATCCACGCCGCCACCATGGTCACAGCCGGCATCTACATGGTTGCCCGCTGCCACAGCCTCTTCGATCGCTCTCCCCTGGCCCTCGCCGTCGTCGCCTGCATCGGAGCCGCCACCGCGATCTTCGCCGCCTGCATCGGCATGGTCCAGCACGACATCAAGCGCGTCCTCGCCTACTCCACCGTCTCGCAGCTCGGATACATGTTCCTGGCCTGCGGAGTCGCCGCATACTCCGCCGCCATCTTCCACCTGATGACTCACGCCTTCTTCAAGGCGCTCCTCTTCCTCGCCGCCGGATCCGTCATCCACGCCCTCTCCGGCGAGCAGGATATGAGAAAAATGGGTGGCCTGCGCAAGCGCATCCCCATAACCTTCTGGACAATGAGCGCAGGGGTCTTCGCCATCGCCGGAATCCCCCCCCTGGCCGGCTTCTTCTCAAAGGACGAGATCCTCTATCGGGCATTCGCCTTTGAAGCCAACCCGGCTCTGGGCAAGCTTCTGTGGCTGGTCGGCCTCATCACCGCCGGCATGACCTCCTTCTACATGTTCCGCCTCTGGTTCAAGACCTTCTTCGGCCCCGAACACGTCGACGAGCACCCGCCGCTTGAGACGCACGGAGCCGCCGTCCACTCCCGCTCGACCACTACCCACGTCATGGAAGATGAGCATGACGAAGGCCAGGCCGCTCACCCTCACGGCGTCCACAAATCTCCCTGGATCATGCTCGTCCCCCTGGTCATCCTGGCCGTCCTCTCATTGATCGGCGGATGGGTCGGCGTCCCCCAGGCCCTCTACGGACATAACGAGATCGAACACTTCCTCGACCCCGTCTTTGCCTCCGCTGCTCCCGAGATCGCCATCAGCCCAGGCCCAATCGCCCACGGTTTGGAGTTTGGCCTCGCAGTCGTCTCAGTCCTTACCGCCCTCCTCGGCCTCTTCGTCGCCTACATCTTCTACTACAAGCGGCCCCGCACCGCCGCCGCGATCGCCCAGCGCTTCCCGGCCCTCTACAACCTCGTCCAGAACAAGTTCTACATAGACGAACTCTACTACTTCGCCATCGTCACCCCATTGCTCGTCTTCACCCGCGGCATCCTCGGCCTCGTCGTCGAAACCGGCCTCGTCGAAGGCTCCGGCAAGCTAGCCGGCCTCGCCACTCGCGGGCTGGGGGGAATCACCCGTCGCATACAGTCCGGCAACATCCGATCCTACGCCGGCTGGCTCGCACTCGGAGCCGCCGCCGTCATCACCGTCATGATCTTCGGCCGCTTCTGGATCCGCTAGCTTTTAGTCTGTCGCTTTAGCTTTCTTGCTGTCATTCCCGAAGGGAACCTGCGTTTGTTCTAGCGTTCGCACTATCCGGCACCTGCAACACCAAGGATTGGATCACCCATGAACCTCGATCACCAGATCCTCACCCTCATCACCTTCATCCCGCTCGCGGGCGCAATCCTCCTCGCGCTACTGCCGGACAAGGGTAAGACGATGCAGTGGGGAGCTCTCGCCATCACGCTCTTCACCTTCCTCTGCACGCTGCACCTCCCGGCGCACTATGCCTACAACGCCCCCGCCGGCAGCTTCCAGTTCGACCAGAACCACCCCTGGATCCCCTCCCCCGCCATCCACTATCACATCGGCGTCGATGGCCTCTCCATGTGGCTTGTGGTCCTCACGGGCCTCCTCGCCCCCCTCGGCGTCCTGGCCAGCTGGAACGCCATCAGCTCCCGCCGCAAGACCTTCTACGTCCTCTTCCTGCTCCAGCAGGTCGCGATGTTCGGCGTCTTCGTCTCGCTCGACCTCTTCCTCTACTACGCCTTCTGGGAGCTCTCCCTCGTTCCCATGACCATCCTCATCGCCACCTTCGGCCGCACCGCCAACCGCCGTCGCGCCGCCCTCAAGTACTTCCTCTACGCCTTTATCCCCTCGGCCATCCTGTTGGTCGCCGTCATCTGGGTCTACACCCGCACCGGAACCTTCGATCTCCCCACCATCGCCTCGCAGCACCTCCTCTCCGGAACCTCCACGGCAATGTGGCTCGCGTCGTTAGCCTTCCTCCTCGCCTTCGCCGTCAAGGTCCCCGTCTTCCCCCTGCACGGATGGCTCTCGGACGCAGTCGCCGAAGCCCCCACCGCAGCCGTGATGGTGCTCGCCGGAAAACTCGGCCTCTACTCCATCCTCCGCTTCTACTTCGGGCTCTTCCCCGCCGAAGCGCACCGCATCTCCCCCCTCATGATCGCGCTCGGAGCCGTCGGCATCGTCTACGGAGCCCTCCTGGCCCTTACCCAGAACGACCTCAAGCGCCTCGCCGCCTTCGCCACCCTCGGCGCCCTCTCCTTCATCACCCTCGGCATCTTCACCTTCACCATCGCCGGCCTCGACGGCGGAATCTTCCACATCCTCTCCGAAAGCATCTCCGGAGCAGCCCTCTTCGTCCTCATGGGCCTCCTCTACGAGCGCTACGGCACCTACGACATGCGCGAACTCGGTGGCCTCGCCGCCAAACTCCCCTGGATGGTGACCCTCTTCGTCATCACCACCCTCTCCGTCGTCGGCCTGCCCATGCTCAACAACTTCGTGGGCGAGTTCCTCATCCTCTCCGGAGCCATGGCCCACCACCACGCCTGGACCGCCGTCGCCACCACCGGTGTCATCCTCTCCGCCGCCTACATGCTTCTCATGATCCAACGCGTCTTCTACGGCTCGCTCGGCGACAAGCCCGAGGCCATGCGCACCTGGGACCTAGATCCCCGCGAGCACCTCGCCCTCTGGCCCATCGCCATCCTCATGCTCGTCATGGGCATCGCGAGTCCCTTCTGGATGCGCGCCATCGACCAGACCGGAACTGCCATCACCCAGCAGCACGAAGACCTGCCCCAAACCATCCGCATCGAGAGCGAGACCTACTCGCAGGCCGCCCCATCCCAGATCACCACGGCCTCAGCCCATACCCGGATTCCCGAGGCGACCCGCTAATGAACCCCAACGTCCTCGCCCTCCTCCCCGAGATCATCCTCACCCTCACCGGAGTCCTCGTCATGGTTGCCGAGCCCTGCCTCGCACCCACCGCGTCCCGCAAACCCCTCGGCTGGCTCGCTGTCCTTGGAACCCTCGCCGCCGGGGCCGCCAGCTGGTATCAACTCGCCTTCGGAACCATCTCCGCCTTCTCCGGAACCATCCAGGTCGACGCCTTCTCCATCTTCTTCCAGCTCCTGATCGCCGCCGTGGCCCTCGTCACCCTCCTCGGCAGCCTCGACTTTTTCGAAGGCAACGCAAGCCATGCCGGCGAGTATTTCGCCCTCTCCCTCTTCGCCGCAGTCGGCATGATGTTCATGGCCTGCTCCGTCGAGCTGCTCATGGTCTTCATCGGTCTTGAGATCTCCTCGATCTCCACCTACATCCTCGCCGGCTTCCGCAAGGGCCAGGCCACCGGCTCCGAGTCCTCCATCAAGTACTTCCTGCTCGGGTCGTTCGCCACCGCCTTCTTTCTCTATGGAGTTGCCCTCGCCTACGGAGCGACCGGCTCGACCACCATCTCCGCGATCGCCCAGGGCCTTGGAGCCAGCGCCACCCCGCGCATGGCCTTCCTCGCCCTCGCCATGATCATCATCGGCCTCGGCTTCAAGGTCTCCGCCGCTCCCTTCCACGTCTGGACCCCCGACGTCTACCAGGGCGCACCCGCCCCCGTCGTCGGCATGATGTCCACCGCTCCCAAGGCCGCCGCCTTCGCCGTCCTGCTCCGCATCACCTTCTCCGGCTTCCCGGAGATGCATCACCGCTGGGCGATCCTCATGTGGATCCTCGCCGCCCTTTCAATGACCATCGGCAATCTCGGCGCGCTCCTCCAGAAGGACGTCAAGCGCATGCTCGCCTACTCCTCCATCGCGCACGCCGGATACCTCCTCGTTGCCTTCACCGCCCTGCCCCGCGAGGGAATCAGCGCCGCCTGCTTCTACACCGCCGCCTATGCCGCCATGAACGTTGGAGCCTTCGCCGTCATCACCCAGGTCTCCGGATACTCGGAGCAGGCCCGCTCCATCGAAGACTTCACCGGCCTCGCCCTGCGCCGCCCGCTCCTCGCCGGAACCCTCAGTTTCTTCCTCCTCTCACTCATCGGAATCCCCTTCACCGGCGGCTTCTTCGGCAAGTTCTACGTCTTCACCGCCGCCATGCACGCCGGCCACGCATGGATCGCAGTGATCGGCCTGCTGAACTCCGGCGTCGCCTGCTTCTACTACCTCCGTCTCCTGGCCGCGCTCTACACCCGCCGCTCCCAGGCACGCGAACTCGCCCAGCCCGACCACGTCCTTTCCCATCGCCACGTCAGCCTCCCGGCGGAAGCCGGCCTGACCCTCGCCGTGGCCGCCACCCTCATCCTCGGAATCATGCCCGGCCCCATCGTTGCCCTTGCCGAGCGTGCCGGCCTCGCCACCATCCCCGCCCCCCACCTCCTCGCGCCCCCAGACCGCGACCAGGCCGCCTCCCTCTGGTGCACCCAGCACCCAGACGAATGCAACACCCACGTCGACACCGCCAACCGCTAGTCCGGATTGCAACAAAGACGCGTCATCTCGACCGTCACCAGGCAGAGGAAGTGAGTCGTCCTGCTCTCCGGCTGTGTGGAGACTATGCTCGGTCTCTCCCTCGTGGCCATCTATCGGTACAAGGCCTGCGTGGGCATCGTCGCCGCCCTGTTCTTCATCGCGATCTTCCCCGGAAACATCGCTCAATATACTGAACACTGCCCGGCCTTTGGCTTGCAGACAGACACAGCGCGTCTGGTCCGCCTCTTCTTCCAGCCCGTTCTGGTCGCCTGGGCACTCTGGAGTACAGGCGCCTGGACGGTCCTCCGGCGCTCCTACCGCCAATAGGAGTCATCGCACCGCAATATGATCCTTTCCAACCGACCCACGACCAAACCGCGAGCCGCACGTCGAACACCCGGAGGTTCCATGAAGAGCATCGTCCTCACCCTCGCCGCCTGTGTCCTCCTCCCCTGCACCCCCGCTCCGGCCCAGGTCAAATCCGCCCCCGGCCAGTTTGATTTCTACCTCCTCAACCTCTCGTGGTCCCCCGAGTTCTGCGCCACCCATGCCAGCGCTCCCGAATGCGCCCAGCACCTCGGCTTCATCGTCCACGGTCTCTGGCCCCAGATCGCCGCCCCTCCCTACCCCGAAGACTGCAGCAACGCCCCCGGCCCCACCGACCCCTCCCAGTGGACAGACATCACCCCCGACCCCAGCCTCCTCGAGCACGAGTGGCAGAAGCATGGAACCTGCTCCGGCCTCTCCGCCGACGCCTTCTTCGGGCAGGAGCGCAAGGCCTTCCACGAGGTCGTCGTCCCGCCAGCACTGCTCAACCTGAACCACCAGCTCTCGCTCCCGCCCAAACAGATCGTCATTCTCTTCACCAAGGCCAACCCGACCTTCCCCACCTCGAGCATCGTCGTCAGCTGCGGCAACAACCAGCTCACCGCCATCGAGGTCTGCATGTCCAAGAGCCTTACCCCGATAGCCTGCTCCGGAGTCAAGGCGTGCCACGCTAAAACCGTCAAGATCCCGCCCCAGATCAAGACCAACATGGAGCCTCAGGCGGGCCGCCCCATCCACCCCCAGATCACCACCCCGGACTAATCACTCCCCCAGCATCAGCCTCTGAATCCGAAAAGCCCGCCCCGTGATCGCATCGCATTCGATCAAAGCCGCGCACATCTTCGGATTGCCCTTGGCCGCTTCGAACTTCGCCGGCATTCCCGTCAGAAACCGCTGAAGAACCAGCTCCTTCTCCACCCCGATCACCGAGTCGTACGGTCCCGACATCCCAACATCGGTCTGGTACGCCGTTCCCATCGGGAGCACCCGTTCATCCGCCGTCGGAATATGCGTATGCGTCCCCAAAACCGCCGTCACGCGACCATCCAGATACCATCCCAGCGCCACCTTCTCGCTCGTCGCCTCGGCATGGAAGTCCAGCAGGATCACCTTCGCCGTAATCCTGCTCAGAAGCTCATCCGCCTTGCGGAACGGATCATCGCAGGCCGACATGAACACCCGACCCTGCAGGTTCATCACCGCATACTCGGTCCCGTCATCAAGCGTCCCCTGGTAGACGCCAAAACCCGGAGTCCCATGCGCATAGTTCGCCGGACGCAGCACCCGTCGCGCCCGCTCGTGGCTGGTCTCGGGAACGGCCATGTAATCGAAGATCTCACGCTTGTCCCACACATGATTGCCGGTCGTGATCACATGCGCGCCCAGATCGAACAGATCCTCCGCCAGCGATGGGGTCAGCCCGAAGCCGCCCGCCGCATTCTCCCCATTGATCACCAGCAGATCAACCGCATTCGTCTCCACCACATGCGGAAGGTGCTCCCGAACGATATGCCGCCCAGCCGATCCAAAGACATCGCCAACAAACAGGATATTCACTCAACGAAGGTTAGCAGATTTGATCCGTAGGACATCTCGCGCTAGAGTCTACCGATGCACCCTTACACCATCCGTCCCATGACGGTCGAAGACGCTCCCATCGTGGGACGCCAGCGCGAGGCCATGTTCCTCGAAGCCAACCAGCCCCAGTCCGCACTCGATACCATGCGCGAGCCCTTCCTCACCTGGCTCCGCCCCAGGCTCACCGATGGAACCTACCTCGGCTGGGCCATCGAGCACGAGGGCAGGGTAATCGGCGGAACCGGCCTCTTCATCCTCGACTGGCCACCGCACTATCTCCATCCCGAGGACTCACGCCGCGGCTATCTCCTCAACGTGTACGTCGACGCCGAACACCGCGGCCACGGCCTCGCCCGCCGCCTCGTGGAGGCCACCTACGAGGGCGCCCGCCGCCTCGGAATCGCCTATCTCGTCCTCCACGCCAGCGAACTCGGGCGCCCCGTCTACGAGCGCATGGGCTGGAAGGACACCAACGAGATGAGCCTTCTCCGCCCGTCCGAGTAGACACTCCGAAGGTCCCGGGACGTCTCCCCAGGAAAAACCTCACAAGCCACAATTACGCTTCCTGTGTTAGTTTGCTTGGCATGGCTCAAAGCGGACAGTTTCGTCTCGGTGTACGGCTCCTGACGGTGCTCGCTCAGGACCCCGGTACCATGCACACGTCGGCGTCGATCGCGGAGGAGCTCGGAGAGAGCGCCGTCGTCGTTCGGCGCATGTTTCTCCTCCTCCACAAGGTCGGTCTCATCGAACAGAAGAAGGGTCCCCACGGCGGCGCGCGACTCAAAAAGACGGCCAAGCAGATCGGCCTCGGAACCGTCTTCAGCGCCGTATCGAACGGCTGGCTGGTACTCGAAGACCCACCCGTCGATACCGTCATGAAGAAGGTTCGCAACGAAGCCATCGAGGCCATGAACCAGACCTCGCTCGCCCAGGTCATCAAGAAGATCAAGAAGGGCTAGCGCAAGGCCAGCCTTGCTGGAGCGGTCTTTGCCTTTTTGTCTGTCATTCCCGTAGGGAATCTGCGTTTCTCTTCCGCCGCGTCAGCACCAGGTCCGCTCTGACCAGAGCAGATTGCCTGTTGGTATGAAGTTGGGTGCCCAACCTTCGGCGCAACGTTTCACCGCGCCTAAGGTGGGTCGGCCGCCACAGCACCGGGCCACGGACTCTATACCATGACCCAATCCGCTCTAGCGTCTTCGCTTTACCTCACGTCGCGACTCAGGACGGCGAAGCCACCGCGTCCGTCCCAGAGCCCATCGCCTCCTGCGTCTGCTTCGCAATCGGACGCATCAGCGGAAACAGAATCACATCGCGAATGGACTTCGATCCCGTCAGCAGCATCGTCAGCCGGTCGATCCCGATCCCCTCCCCCGCCGTCGGCGGAAGGCCATACCCAAGCGCCCGCACATAGTCTTCATCCATGTGGTGCGCCTCATCGTCCCCACGATTTCGTTCCGAAAGCTGTTGCTCAAATCGCGAACGCTGTTCATCCGGGTCGTTCAACTCCGAGAAGGCATTCCCAACTTCGAAGCCACCGATATAAAACTCGAATCGCTCCACCCAATCCGGCTCATCCGGCTTCTGCTTGGAAAGTGGGCTGACGGCTAAGGGAAAGTCATAGATGATCGTCGGTTGAATAAGGCGCTCTTCAGCGACCACCTCGAAGAGCCCTGCGACATACTTCCCATAGTTTTGTGAAGTGACCTCGTAATGCTGAATATTGAGGAGCGCGGTGCGAAGCAATCGGAGCAGCGCAAGCGGATTCTCCAGATCGGCCCGGAATGCCAGCGCAACGTCGACCGCGAAAGCCTTCAGCAGAACGGGGTCACACAATTCCGCGATCGTTGGTGCTCGGACCACACTAGCTGGCCAGAACTTGACAATTGCCTCCCGCATCGACAACTTCGTCCACCGCCCCAGATCGATCTCACGCCCATCGAAGCGCGTGATCGTGGACCCGTTCACCTCCATCGCCACAAATGTCACCAGCTCCCGCGTCAACTCCATCAGGTCGTGATAATTCGCATACGCCTGATAAAACTCGAGCATCGTGAACTCGGGATTATGGCTCGTGTCGATCCCCTCATTGCGGAAGTTCCGATTGATCTCGTACACCCGATCCAACCCGCCAACCACCAGCCTCTTCAGGTAGAGCTCCGGCGCGATCCGCAGCGACAGATCCAGATCCAGCGCATTGTGATGCGTCACAAACGGACGCGCCGCCGCACCCCCCGCGATCCCGACCAGCATCGGCGTCTCCACCTCGATATACCCCCGCGCATCGAAGTACCGGCGAATCGCCCTCAGGATCGCCGCCCTCTTCAGGAACACCTCCCGAACATTCGGAGGAGCATCGGCCACCTCCGTCGCAGCAGCCACCGTGGCAAGCTCCTGCCCCGTAACCTCCGCCTGCATCTTCGCCTGCACCTCCACCCGATCCGGAGCCGCATCCGACGACGCCGGAGTCGGGCCAGCAGCCTTCGCAGCAACCGGCTCCGCCATCTTCGCCGTCGCACCCGAGTTCATAATCAGGTCCACATACCTCTGCCGATAGCGAAGCTCCGTATCCTCCAGCCCGTGATACTTGTCCGGCAGAGCCAGCATCGACTTGGCCAGAAACGTCAGCCCCGGCTGTCCATCCACCTCGCGCACATGGATCGTCAGCTCACCCGTCCGCGTGCGAAACAGGTACCCCCGCACCCCGACGTGGTCCCCCAGGTCGAGCAGCTTGTAGAGCGCAAACAGCCTCTCGCCGACATCGTCCTTGCGCACATAGACCTGAAACCGCTGCCCGCCCTGCTGCAGCTGCGCGAACCCCGCCTTGCCCTGCACCCGGATCGCCATGATCCGTCCCGCGACCGAAACCTCGATCGGCGGGCGCCCCTCCAGAGCCTCAGACGTCAGCCCATCAAATCCCGCCCGCAACTCCGGAATCGTATGCGTCGCCGCATAGTGGTTCGGGTACATCGCCTCCGCGCGCAGGAGGCCGCCGGCCTCGCCAAGGTCCGCAATCTGGTCACGCTTCTGCCGCCGCAGAGCGTACTGGGCTACTTCAAAATCGGATTCCAACACAGCACTTCCTTCTCATGCAAGACGCTTCGGCATCGAGCCGAAAACGGGGTAACGTTGACGCTTTAGTATACCGGCGTGTAATCATCGGGCGATGGCCGACAGCACAGAAGGCAAGCAGAAGAAGGGATCAGGCGCCCTCGGCGACCTCGTCAAGGCCGAGTCCATGATCCAGCTCGCCCTCGCGATTCCCGGAGGCTGCCTCATCGGCTGGTTCCTCGGGTCCCTCGCCGACCGCTACTTCCACCAGTCCTGGATCGGCATCGCCGGCCTCGTACTTGGCGCCATCGCCGGATTTATCCAGATCTTCACCATCTCAGCGCGCTTCATCAAGCGGGGTCCGTAGCCCGATGGGTTTGATGGATCAGTTTACCGACGAAGATTTCAAGCGCTCGATCTGGAGCGCCCTCAAGCTGATGGCGATCCTCGCACTCGTCGCCCTGCCCCTCGTCTGGTGGAAGGCCGGCTGGCAGAGCGCCGCGCTTCTCCTCGTCGGTGCCCTCATCTCCGGTTCCGGGCTGCACGAGTGGCTCCGCCTGATGACGGCCGTCATGGAACGCATGGATGTTGGCGGAACGCCCCGGCCAATTGGTCCCGTTATGGTCGGTTTCTTCATCCGCCTCGCACTCGCGGTCGTGGTCCTCTATGGTAGTCTAAGGTTTCTGGATGGCTCGGTTTACGCGCTTGCTGGAGGTCTTGCTCTGGGTGTGTTCGCACTCTCCATCGAAGGTCTCCGGCTGGTCAAGGCCTGGACGGTTTAGCCTGCGACTCCCCCTCCCGAACCTATTTTTATGCCGACACAGCTCTTGTTTACCCAATTTCTGAACAACCACCTGGCAGGGCCCGCGACGGCGCTGCTGCGTGCTGTGCATGTGCAGCCGGTCTATCCGGGTGCTCCCATCACGAACGCCGTCTCCATGGAACTGCTCGTCTTCGTGATCCTGGTTGCGTACTTCGTCTACGTCCGCGCCACGCTAGCCGTCGAGAAGCCCGGCGGAGCCCAGCACCTCGCCGAGATGACCCACGAGTTCGTCTCCGAATCCAGCGAATCGATTATCGGACACGGCTCCGAGCGCTTTATCAGCTATCTCACCGCTCTCTTCCTCTTCATCCTGCTCTCGAATCTCATGGGCCTCGTCCCCGGTCTCGAGTCCCCCACCGCGAACGTCACCGTACCCCTCGGCTGCGCGCTGGTCACCTTCTTCTACTACCACTACCACGGCATCCGCTCAAATGGCTTCGGCTATGTGAAGCAGTTCCTGGGCCCGGTCTGGTGGCTGGCTCCGCTGATGCTGCTGATCGAAGTGATCTCGCACTTTGCGCGTGTGCTCTCGCTGACGGTTCGACTCTACGCGAACATGTTCGCAGGCGATCTGTTGACTTTGGCGTTCTTCTCGCTGATTCCCGTAGGCATTCCGCTTCTGTTCCTCGGTCTGCACTTCGGCGTGGCCATCATTCAGGCATATGTGTTCGGACT
>JAMFSC010000027.1 GCA_026225095.1 bacterium | reverse complement strand
GCCACCCAGCGATACTGGCCGCCACTGTAGCCAGAACAATGATCCAGGAGGGCAGGCGCCACACCACCAGAAGGCAAAAGGCCGCCAGGGCAATCCAGAAGTCGCCTCGGCTGCGGATCGTGTCCGTCCACAACGGATGGTAGAGGGCCGCGATCAGCACTCCGACAACGCTCGCATTGACCCCCCGCAGCGCCGACCCGAACAGCCGATTCTCCCGCAGCGTACCCCAGAACGGCAGCACCGCCGCCATCGCCAGCAGCCCAGGCAGAAAGATTCCCACCAACCCCGCGAAGCCCAGCAGGAGCGGTTTCGAGGCCCCCGCGACCGACGCACCCAGATATGCGCCGATACTGAACAGCGGCCCTGGAAGCGCCTGGGCCGCGCCATACCCGGCGAGAAACGTCTCCTGCGAGACCCATCCCGGGCGCACCACCGAGTCTTCGAGCAGGGGCAACACAACATGCCCCCCACCGAAGACCAGCCCGCCCGTTCGATAGAACGCGGAAAATACTGGAATAAGCGGCCCAGGGGCTACCGACCCAGGCAACCGAGGGAGAAAAAACAGCGCCACGAAGGCCGCCGCAGCCCATACTCCGGCTCGCTTCGAGAGTGATGAATGGTAGGTTTCAGCCGAAGGGCTGCCCTCCAACCCATTCGTGCTTCGGCACAGCAGCAGCCCCCCAGCCGCACCCAGGGCAATCGCGAGCAGGCTGACATAACCCCCGTGACCCAACAGCACCACCCCACACCCAGCCAGTGCCAGCCCCATCCTGGTGCGATCCGGTGCGAGCGACCGCCGCATCTTCAGCACAGCCTGCCCCACGACCGCGACGGCAACCAACTGCAGACCATGCAGCATCCGGACGGCCAGCGCGCCCGAGAGGAAGCGATGCCCATACGCAAGACCGAACATCAGCGCTGCCGACGGAGCCGTAAACCCGACCCACGCCGCCACTCCCCCCAGCCACCCTGCCCGCAGAATGCCCAGCGCAAAGCCGGTCTGGCTGCTCGCCGGACCGGGAAGCGCCTGCGCGAGTCCGATGATCTGGCCCATCTCCGCCGCGCTGCACCAGCGCCTGCGCTCGACGATCTCGGTCTGAAAGTATCCGAGGTGGGCGATGGGCCCACCGAAGGAGGTGCAGCCTAGTCGCAGAAACACAAACAGGACCTCCGCCAGCCGTCGCCATGAGAACGCCGGCGGCCCGATCGGCTGCGCGCCCTCGCTATCCGACATACCGCCCAACGCAACGCGGGCAGGCAAGAATCCGGCTCACGAGATCCACTTCAGCAGGCGAATCGCTCCCATGCCCGCAGGCAGCGAGTGTGCCGACACCTCGGCCCCGCGCGCCTCGATCTCCCGACGCCGCTCGGAGTAGAAGTCGTAGGCCTTGATCATCATCCGCTGGTTGGTCATCGTGGGCCTCCAGCCCAGATGCTCGCGAATCTTGGTCGTGTCGAAGACGAAGTCCTCCGCGATCATGCGGTAGTGGTACGGGCCCAGCGGAGACACCCGCAGCCGATGCGCCAGCTTCATGGCAGCAATCGTGAGCTTCTCCGGCAACTGCGCCACCCGCGCTCCGGTCCCCGCGGCGCGTATCACCGCCTCGTAGACCTCCCGCAGGGTCGGCACATCGTCGGAGCCGACGTGGAAGAGGTTAGACGCGCCGGACTCCATCCCCATCAGGCACGCCGTCGCGAGGTCCTGGGCGTAGATGAACTGGTAGCGATTTCCGCCATCCCCCACCACCCAAACCTTCCGCCCCTCGTCGATAAACTCGAACAGAATCGCCAGCAGCCCCAGCCTGCCGCTATCGATGATCGTCGGGCAGCGGATCACCACGACATCGAGATCGTTCCAGAACTCCTGCAGCACCTCCTCCGCCGCGAGCTTCGACCGACCATAAAGCTCAACCGGCTTCGGATGGTCCGCTTCGTGGACCGGCCGGCCAAGGTTGTGGGCCCAAAGGCAGTTCGTCGAGATGAACACCAGCTTCCGCGTTCCGTGGTCGCGGCATGACTCGGCGAGAACCCGCGTGCCGTCGACGTTCGAGCTCCACAGCGTGGCATCATCCGTCTCGTCGTGCGCGAGCATTGCGGCGCAGTGCATCACGGCCCCAAACCCCTCGGCGGCGAACAGCCCCTCTATCAGCGAAGCATCGCGGAGATCGCCCTGAACGCTGGTCAGTCGCTCATGCCGGTCCGGGTCAGCGACCAGGTCCAGATTGACGACCGTGAAACCCTCCGAGAGCAGCCGGCGCTTCAGCACGCCTCCGAAAAAGCCTGAACCGCCCGTTACCAGAACCTTATTCACCCTGGATACTCCTCCACGGGTTCGCGAAGTCTTTCCTGCCAGGAGAAGAGCCTTGTCCGATCCGCCGAGCGAAAGAGATACACGCCCAGAATGCAGATCAGCGGCTCCAGCGGATGGCGGAATCGTGCCTGAACCGTCAGCACATAATATAGGGCTGGCGGAAGGGCGAATGCCCAGAGAAACAGCCACGCCCCCGGCACCCGTCTGCGCAGAGCCAGCGCCAGGCCGAGAAGCCCGCACAGGCTCAGAAAACCGTAGTTCGCCTCCCGCGCCAACTCAACGGCGAAGCCCTGTTCGATGGGATGTGGAACGCCGGCCCAGAAGAAGTAAAACCGAGTTCCGACGATACGCAGCTCCTCCCGCGGGTGCGCCCGGAAGATTGCTACGGCCCGCGCCTGTTGCCGTTTACTATAGGCGACCTCACCCATCTGCCGGTAGAGCTGGTACTCGGGATTGCGAACCGCAAGCGAGATGGTCGTTCCCCACGGATACGCGCCCCGCGCCAACAGCACCGATTCGAACAGCTCCGCCCCGAAATTCGCCCGCATCGGTACAAAAGCGTGGAAGACGAGCCAGTTCCGAACCACCCACGGGCTCAACACGGCCAGGCAACAGACCGCGGCAAGCGCCGCACGGCGCAGCGTGGCGCCGATCCGGGCCCGTACGCGAACATCCGGCCAGATCATCCACAAACCACACGCCGGCAGAAACGTCAGCAGCGAGCTGTTGGTCAGCGCGATCAGCCCCCAGAGTGTGCCGAAGATTACCCAGCGCCGGGTGGCATGCGCCCTCGACGTGCCAACCTGCTCCCCCACCCCGCGGATGCGGAGCGCCAGCACAATCGCCCAGGTGAACAGCATCGCCGTCAGCGACATCTCCCACACCCAGCGCACCGCGAACTGCATCGCCGCCGGATACAGCGCCCAAAGCCATCCCGACCAAAGCGCGATCTTCATCCCTTCCCGGGCGCGCCCAAAGCAACGCCATGCGACCTCATAGACCGCCGGAGCAACAGCAGCCGAAAAGACGCAATTGAGAGCCAGAATGACCCAGGCCGA
Organism: bacterium; assembly: GCA_026225095.1. Classification (GTDB taxonomy): domain Bacteria; phylum Acidobacteriota; class Terriglobia; order Terriglobales; family Acidobacteriaceae; genus Edaphobacter. The sequence continues at coordinate 8,620 of JAMFSC010000027.1, read as the reverse complement.
CTGGGGCGTATACACGCCAAAGACCTTGAAGACCCCCGCCAGGATCAGCGGAAAGAGCGGAGGATTCCAGGCCGTCGGGCCACTGTGTCCATTGAACGGATCCGCATACCCGTAGCCCGTGGCCAGCGCGCGCGCAATCCGTCCCATCTCCCAGCCAAAGTCGAAGTGATCGTCGATGACGCGGATCCGGTAGCCATGAGCGAGCGTCATGTAGAGCACGCGAACCGCAAATCCAACCCAGAAGATGCGCCACGGCAGGCGCGACGGATCGTCGTCGCATCGCATCCACGCACCCGCGGTCTTCCATCGGCTCTGCTGCACGGTCATCGATTCAATTCTAGCCGGTCACCGGAAGCACAGAGCCGGACCGCTCGGGCGCATAGAATGGAAGGCAGATGGTTCATATCAAAGTATCCCGGCTCCAGCCCACCGCCCAGCTTCCCCGCTACGCCCACACCGGACCCTTCGGCGACCTCGCCGCCGATCTCTACGCCGCAACCCCGCACACGATCGAACCCGGAGCCACGCTCGCTGTCTCGACCGGCATTGCGCTCGAGTTTCCCACCACCCACGGAGCGCTTGTGGAAGACCGGTCCGGCCTCGCCCTGCGCGGCCTCACGACGCTCGCCGGGGTCATCGACCCAGGCTACCGGGGCGAGATCAAGGTGGTCCTGACGAACCTCGGGGCCGCGCCGATGGAGATCCGCCAGGGCGATCGCATCGCCCAGCTCCGCATCGTCCAACGCATCGAGGCCACCTTCGAAGAGGTCGAATCCATCGCCGAGACGCCCCGCAACCTGGGCGGATTCGGAAGCACGGGAACTTAGAGCAGATCGCTGGCCGGCATGAAGCCGAGTGTCCGCCAAAACTCACTGAATGATCAGCGTCACATTGCTCGTCCGCGTAACCCCCGTGCTGGTCGCGGAGACCGCAATGCTGTAAGCCCCGCTCGGAGACACGACTCCCGTCCCGCCGTTTCCTGTCCCGCCCGAGCGCGGAATTGCCCGGCCCGCCCCGCAGCCGAGCAGCGCCATCCCTGCCAACGAGACGACCGCGATCACCACCGTCCGGACACCACTCCGCCGCAGCGGCCAGACCATCCCCAGCGGAAGAAGCAGAACCGCCCAAAGTATCCCCGATGACCCTCTTCCTCCAGGTTTCCCCCCGAAGGCAGTTGTCGTGACCCCTGTCGCGACCGTCACAACGATCACGGTCGTCGCCGCCAACGCCGGGCTCTGCGGGGTCACCACGCAGGTCGCGTTCACCGGGGCACCCAGGCAGGTGAAGCTCGCCGTGCCCGGAATGCCCTCCGCACCCGTCAACAAGAAGCCATAGACCGCCGACGTCCCGCTGGTCACCGTCACGGTTGTCTGCCCTGTGGGCTCGAACGTAAAGTCCACCCCTGGCCCCATCAACGTCAGCGCCTGGGGCGAGTTCGCGGCAGAGTCCGTAAACGTCAGCGATCCCGTCCGCATCCCGCCCACCGTCGGACGAAAGACTACCTGCAGCGTACATGCCGTACCCGGTCCGAGCGACGCCCCACAGCCATTGGTGCCGGCAACGATCAGGAAATCTCCCGTGATCGCCACCCCGCCGAGGCTCAGTGACACGTCTCCGTTATTGGTGAGCGTCACCAACTGCGAATCGGTCGTCGCCCCCACTCCAGTCACCGGGAAGCTGATGCTGGCGAACGGCGACAATGACACCCCGGCCGGAGCCAGCCCCGTCCCGGCCAGCGCCACAGTCTGACTGCGAAACTGGTCTGCGACCGTCAACACGCCCTTTTCCGCCCCCACCACCTTCGGCACATAGGCCACCGAGATCGTACAGACGCTATGGCCACTCAATGAATTTCCACAGCCATTCACCGCCGTAAAATCCCCGCCGGTCACCCTGGCCGAGATCAGCGTCAGCGCCACATCGCCCGCATTCGTCAGAGTCACAGCCTGCACCGCGCTGGTCGTATTCAAAATCTGCGGCCCAAACACAAGACCCAGAGGTGCAAGCCCATCGGTCGCCGGAGCCGTCGCCGTCCCGGCCAGCGACGCAACCTGCGTCCCCGCATCGTCCGTGATCGAGAAGCTTCCCGCCCGCACACCAGTCGCGACCGGCTGAAAGACAATCGAAACCGTGCATCCCGCCTGCGGTGACAGAGTATCTCCCGCAGATCCACAGGTATTGGCACTGATGTGGAAATCCCCGGCATCCGCCCCCGCAAGAACCGGTGCCCGCAACGCGGCAGCAGTCCCGCCGGTGTTGGAGATCGTGATGTTAATCGGCGCGCTCGTTGCCCCCACGCTGGTTGTGGGAAAGCTGATCGCCACCGGGTCCAGCACGATCACCCCTGGAGGAGTCGCCGTGCCCTCCAGCGTCACCGTCGCCTGCCCCCCCGCGACATCGCCAAAGATCGTCAGGACCCCCGAACGAGCGCCCGCACCCGTCGGCAGAAAACTGACCTGCACACTGCACGCCGCCCCCACCCCGAGCACGTTCGATCCAGCCGCCGTGCATCCGTCCGTCTCATTGAAGTCACCCGTCGTCGTGATGCCGGAGATTGTCAGCGAGGATGCGCCGGTGTTCGTGACCGTCACCGTCTCCGCCCCGCTCTGGGTCCCGACAGCCCGCGAGTCGAAGGCCAGCGCCGCGGGATTCACCGAAATCGCCGGCGGTGTAGGGTTCAGCGCCGTCAACAGCGGCACCTGCCACACACCACGTCCATACGTCGCGGCCCGAAGCTCCCCCACCCTCCCATCCCCCGTCGGAAGCATCGCCGAGGCCAGCAGATCCACCACCGGAGCATTTGGAAGCCCCACCCCAAAGACGCTCCAGCAGTTTCCCGCCGCGCACGTCGCCACCTCGGTCGTCACATAGACACCGGTGTCGAGGGCGACATACACCGTGTTCGCGTCGTTCGGATCGACCACCACCGAGTTCCCCGGAGCGTTCGGAAGATTGCTCGAGATATTCGTCCACGTCGCCCCGCCGTCGACCGACCGGTAGACATGCGGCGCATTCACCCCGTTGCCCGCGAACCCCATCACCGTCGCATAGACCGTCTTCCCCGTCGCATCATGCGCATCGCTCACGATCGACGACAGGTCGAAGCCCCCCGGATTGAACACATGCCTGCTGGCCACATCGTTGGTCACGTTCACCCCCGCTGTGTCCGTCCAGATCGTCCCCGGCCCGGCAGTCGCCCCCGCCGTGGTGGTGAAAAGGTGCCCCCCAAGGTTTCCCCCGCCGTCGAGCGCCCCCGCCATCCCCGCATACAGTACCGTGGAACCCGCATTCTGGACCGCCGCCGCACCGCTCACCGGCCCACCCGCCGCCAGCGTCCGCACCAGCGGATTCGTGGCCAACGAACACGTCCCGTTGTTCGGCCCGCCGAAAGGCCTCGCCAGCGCATTCGCCGAAGACCAGCCCAACCCATCCGCTGCCGCCCCCCGCCAAACCCTGCAAGTCCCCACCAGAACACCCATCGACCCCTGCGGATCCAGGAGAAAGGGCGCATCGACCAGCGAGGCATCGTTCCCCACCTGCGCCGCCCCAATCGTTGGAGTCCCCGCAAAGTCGCCCGCCGCGCATGCCCCACCATTGCCGCAGTGCGCGACACTCACCCCCGCGCCGGTCGAGACGAACATATTCAGCGGATTCACCGGATCGATCGCGACAGAGCCACCCTCACCCGCCGCCACCTGCGCCCACGGCCCCAACCCGGAGGCCGCAGCCGTAAGCGCCGTTCCGTTCGCCCCCACCCCAACCAGCATCGTCTCCGCATCGGTCGGATGCATCGCCAGACTCACCGACTCCGCCAGCGACCCCAGCGCCGAATTCAGATTCTGAAAATGACTCGCGTCCGTCGCCGAACACACCGAACCCGTCTCCGCCACCCCATCCGTCGACCGCCAGAGCCCCCCGTCGTTCCCCACATAAACCACCGGAGCCGTCAGCGCCGCCACCCCGATCGCATGTTGCGCCGGAGCCACCCGCGCCGTCCCCGCGCATCCGTTCACCGCATTCGTCGTATTCCGCAGCAGGCATCCCGCACCATTGCCGTTCGCGAACCCGCACCGGAACAGGTCAACCGTGCCCGCATACAGCACCGTGTTCGCCGTGTCTCCAGCCGCCGCCGGTGCGGCCGCCAGCGACAGGTTGTAGTCCCCCTGCGCGATCACGCTGCTCCCCGCGCCGCGCTCCATCGCTCCAGCCGAGAGCTGCGTCGCAAAGATAACCGAAGCATTGGTGCAGCTCCCACTGCTCGCCCCACAGCTGTCCTGCCAAAGCCCCTGGTCCACGTTATTCGCATCCACCGTCAACGCGAACGTATCACCCGACACCGCCTGCACCGCCAGCGCCCCACGAAAGATCGGGCACCCCACCGACCCCGTCGTGCCGGGATTCGTCGGACAGGCCGCCATCGTCAGGCCGGCGCCGGGCTGGCTCGCCACCCTGCTCCACGTCATCCCATCCGCCGACTGATAGATCCCATGAAAGCGAATCGCCGCAAAGAAGACCTTCCGCAACGGGTTCCAGACCACCGCGGTCGCCGCGTTCCCACCCGCGTTCTGCCCCGTGGGAAGCGGCGTCTGCACCGTCTGCGACCCATCCCGTACCGTCGCCATCTGCCACGTCAGTCCCGCATCCGCCGAAAAATAGAGTCCCATCACACTGTTGGCCGAGTCCGACGCATTGACCAGCGTGCCCTCCACCGCCTGGCTCATCGCCGCAACCACCAGCCCCGTCGTTGTTCCGCTCCACGCAAAGCCGGCCGTCCCTAACCCTAGAAACGAGTGGTTCCCTGCCACGCCATCCTGCGATCCCTGCGCCAGCGTCCAGGTACTGCCTCCGTCCGCCGACCGCAGGATCCCCGAGCCATAGTAAGAATCTGTCGCATCGTTTGGATCCCCGGTCCCCGCCAGCACCGCCGCCCCCAGTCCCGCTCCCGGTTGAACACTCACCGCACCGATGGACAGAGACGGAATCGCCGACGTCCCCGCGTTCCCACTGAAGGCCGGCAGCGTATCCGTCAACGGCGCAAATACCACACTCGCCGCCGGCCCCGCCGCGTTGATCGACTTCCACACCCCTCCGCCCGTGCTCCCCACATAGACCGTGTTCCCCGTCGCATCCTCCGGATCGATCGCAATGGAGGTAATCCGCCCCGATACATTGCCATAGGCGATGCTGGCAATCTGGTTCGGCCCCACCGCCTGCCAGGCCGCCGTCAACCTGGTAAGCCGCGGACGAGCCACCAGCGCCATCGGCCCCGACTGCCGCATCGCCGCATGAGCACCCCTGGCCTCCGCCAGCGCCATGGCACCGGACACCGTTGCGCCATTGTCCTCTGCCGCCCGCGCCGCAGTGCGTCCGCGCAGGAACCTTTCAGCCCGCACCCGATGCGCTTCCTGCCCCGCCGAACCAGCCTGCCCCCAGACGCTCGCAGGAGCACAGACCAGCAGAAGACAAATCCCAGCGTAAAAACGGCGTCGAGTTGGAGATCGAGCGTAGGCGTGGGCGGTCGGGCGCTTCGGCATCCAGGCCGCTTGGAGCATCGCAGCGCTGACCCGCTCCCGCGGCCTCCGCCAACGCGAAGTCAACGCACCACGATCGAAGAGTCCTGACAAGACGCCAGAAGGGGAGGAGCTATCTCTCATGTTGCCACGGGCCGCCGATACTGCTCTGCGCGTGCGGTCCTGACAGCGGGACACCGTGCCCCCCGCTACCCCGCGATGCTTTCCTCGAATCTACACCAGCTCTATCACACCAACAATCCCACGGACGTTCATGCCCCCGCCCGGCCTCAGAGAAGCCCTCGACTCACCACTGGACGCCGCCGCCGGTTTCGCAGAATCCCCACCAAGCGAAGATCGCTCTGACTACGGGAGCGAACGAGGGAATCGGGTTCGAGGTGGCGCGCCAGCCTTTAGAGCAGATTGCCTGTTGGTATAGAGTCGGGTGCCCCATCTTCGCGACACGTCTCATCGTCGCTAAGGTGGGCGGGAGCGCCACGGCATCCAACGTACAACCCTACACCTTCAGCGAATCTGCTCTGACCTAGGCCTGCCAGATTGGAGAGCGTCCACCCCCTGAGGATTCAAAAGGAAGCTTTGGCGGATCCGGACCTCTGAATGTTCATCCGGGGAGCGAATTCATCTGCCGGATATAAGCCTTCGAATCAAATTTCTTCCCCGTCGAAGCCCCCGACATATATCGCCTCTTCCCGAACACCGGCCGATCCCCCCACGCCCGGTCGAACTTTCCAACGATGGCCCACGCGACCCCCGCATATCCGTTTGGGTCCCGCCCATCCAGAAAGTACTTGTCGTTCAGATAGATCGCATACCGCATCGCCGTCTCCACATCCGGAGTCCACTCCAGGATCTTCTTGGCCCAGTACATCCGCAGGGAGTTGTGCATCCACCCATCGCGCAGCATCTGGATCTGCGCCGCGTTCCAAAGCTCGTCGTACGTCTCCCCCCGCTCCAGCTCGCCAAGCGTGTACAGCCGCTCCCGCTCATCCCGCGCATGTTCCGCAATCGTCTTCTTCGCCCAGTCCTCAGCGCATCCCGCGTTGTCGTACGTGTCCGGCGCGTACAACACGAAGTTCACCGCCAGCTCCCGCCACGCGATCAGTTCGTTGAAGTAGCTCTCCTTCGCCGCCTCGAGCGTCCTGTCCTCCTTCGCCGCCGCCGCAACCGCCAGCGCAATCGTCTGCGGGCCGATATGCCCAAAGTGCAGATAGGGCGACAGAGCCGAGGTCCCATCCACCTCCGGGCGGTTCCGCTTCTTCTCATACTCTCCCAGCATCCGCCCCGTGAACAGCTTCAACCGAGCCTGCGCCGCATGCGTCCCACCCTTCCACCCCTCTACCGGCTTCACCGTCCGGTCAAGATGCGCCCACCCCGCCGTCATGTCCTCATGCACCGAGTCCGCATGGAACCCCTTTGGCCGCCTCCACGCGTGGTCCGCATGAGGATTCTCATAAGGCACCAGGAACTCTGGAAGCGCACGATAAAGCCGTGGCCGAATTGTATAAGCCCCAAACTGCGCCCGCCCCATCAGCATCGAAGGCACAATCACATCGGTGTCGACGGTATAAAAGGGAACCCGAATCTTCTCCGCAATCGCCGTCCGCCACCGCAACGGCTCCCGCATCGGATTCTCGTCCCCGATCACAATCGCAGCGCCCGCATCGGAGAAGAACCGCTCATGCGACTCATGCGGAGCCCGCCGCATCACGAAGCTGATATTCCGCTCCGCCAGATCTTCCTCAACATCCACCAGACCCTGGTTCAAAAACGCATAGTGCCGCAGGTTCGCCGAAGGAAAGTTCGAGATCCCCGCAAAGTAAACCACCAGCGGAAGCCCCAACGCATTTGCCACCCCGACACCCAGATTCACCGCATGATTGTCCACCCCACGCTGCGCCCGCTGCATCCAGTACACGACACACTTGCCATCCGGAGCGGGAGCCCCGCCCCGCCGCTCCGTCACCCGCGCTCCCCGCAGCAGTTCCTGCACCTCCGCCGGAGCCCAATCCGCCTTCACCTCTCCCATCCCTCTACGCTACCCGATTCCCGTCAGCTACCATGGTCTTGCAGGGAGGATCTTCGCTTGGCTGTTGATGACATTGCACTTCGCGTCTGTTCCCACGACGACGCCGAAACCCTCGCCCTTGTCGGCGCCGCGACCTTCCTCGACGCCTTCGCCGGAATCCTTCCGGGAAGATCCATCGTGAAGCACTGCATGGTCCACCACACCCCGGAGCAGTACGCCGAATACCTCAAGCATCCACAATGCCGCATCTGGGTCGCCGAGACCGCGGTTGAACAAGGCCCGGTAGGCTACTCCATGCTCACCGCCCCCGACCTCCCCATTCCCAACCCAAAGCCCAGCGACATCGAGCTGAAGCGAATCTATCTTCTCTCCCGCTTTCACGGCAGCGGAGCCGGAAGACTTCTGCTCGAAGCCGCCATCGATGGAGCCCGCACCCTGGCGGCCGGAAGAATCTTCCTCGGCGTCTACGGCCAGAACGCCCGCGCCATCGCCTTTTACCAGCGCAACGGCTTTCAGGTAGTGGGCAAACGAACCTTCCAGATGGGCTTCAACATCTTCGACGATCTGGTCCTCGGTCGCGACCTCTCATAGCCCAATCCAATCCTTGCCGACCATCGGGAGGCCCACGCACAGCGATCACAAGTCACGAAGGTACCGCCCCACGCGCAGTGGGCCCGTCCGGCAGGACCAGTCATACCGCCGCACCCAAAAGCAAAGGCGCCCCGAAGGGCACCCCGTTCCCGCTCTTACCAGAGCATTTCTCTGGTTGCTGTGCTTTCCGGTCACTGTGGCTTTCAAGGCCGAAGGCCCGCCACCTGGAGCGGATTGCCTGTTGGTATAGAGTTGGGTGCCCCACCTTCGCGACACGTCTCATCGTCGCCAAGGTCGGCCGGAGCGCCACGGCATCCAACGTACAACCCTACACCTTCAGCGAATCTGCTCTAAGAGCCCCGGCCCCGGATCCGTGTGCGAGACTGCGAACCGGCTCAGGGGTTCCCCGACGGACTTCATCCGCGCGATAAACGCACCATAGCAGACCACTTTCAAATCAGCGCCCGCTGTC
>JAMFSC010000176.1 GCA_026225095.1 bacterium | reverse complement strand
ATAGGCTCGTCCCATCCTCGTCATCGCGGTTGCTGCGCCAGAGATATACAGCATCCACCCTAACCACCAAGATTGGGTATAGCTATCTTGATTCCGCTCTAGATGTGGCGGTCCTGGCCGGACGAAACCGTGCGGAGGGAGTGGCATCCACCAAAGGCAGACGCAGATCCCCTGCGGGGATTACAGACAGAAAAGCAAGGGCGAAGGCGAACGCAGAGCAAGGCGAATACGGGGGTCTCTCCACTTCGCTGCGCTTCGGTTTCGCTGCGCTTCGGTCGAGATGACGATCTTTCGTGGTGCTCCATCTCTTATTTCTCGGTGGCGCTCTGTCGCTTGTGTTGGTGGCGCTTCCTCTCTTTCGAGGCGTTCCTGCGATGTGGGTTTATTCGGCTCGGAGGGCTTCGGTGGGGTTGACGGAGGCGGCTCGGTGGGCGGGGATGAAGCTGGCTAGCAGGGTGGCGGAGCCTAGTAAGAGGGCTACGGTGGAGAGGGTGGCGGGGTCCCAGGACTTGACTCCGAAGAGGAGGCTGCGGAGGAAGGTGGCGGTGGCGAGGGAGGCCAGGAGGCCAAAGGCGATTCCTCCTCCGGCTAGGTGGGCGGCTTCGGTGAGGATGAGGCGGTAGACGGAGGCGCGGGGGGCTCCGAGGGCCATGCGCATTCCGATCTCGCGGGTGCGGCGGCTGACGGAGTAGGCGATGACACCGTAGAGGCCGACGACTCCGAGGAGGAGGGCTATGGCGGCGAAGCCTCCGACGAGCCAGGCGGAGACGCGGTGGAGATAGGCGGAGGGGGAGTCGTGGATGTGGTCGACCATGGTGGCTTCCGAGAAGGCGGCGAGGCCGGGGTCGATCTGGTGGATGGCCTGGCTGAGGGCGGGGAGGAGGGCGTGGGGGTCCTGGGCGGTGCGGACGATGGCGTAGAAGTCGGGGTCGGGGCCCTGGAGGTAGGGGTAGTAGAGGACGGGGCGGGTGGCGACGTCGAGGGGGCCCTCCTTGATGTCGTCGACGATTCCGATGATCTCGATGGGCTTCTTGGAATCTCCCCAGAGGATGCGTTGGGTGAGGGCGTTCTTGCCGGGGAAGAGGCGGGAGGCGAGGAGCTGGTTGATGACGGCGACGCGGGGGCGGGTGGAGTCTTCGGCGTCGGTGAAGAAGCGGCCGCGGAGGAGGCGGGCTCCGAGGGTGGAGAAGTAGGTGGATCCGACGCTGCGGGTGTTGACCTCGTGGGGCTTGTCGTCGGGTTGGCCGAAGAGGTTGATGGTGCTGAGGCCGTCGCCTTCGCCGATGGGGAGATCGTTGGAGACGGTGACGGACTGGACTCCGGGGAGGCGGGAGAGGCGGTCGACCACCTGGCGCTCGAGGGCGATGGCCTGGTCGTCCTTGCCGTAACGGCTGGCGGGGCCGGCGACGCGGAGCATGGCGAGGTTCTCGGCCTGGAGGCCGGTGTCGACGTGGAGGAGGCGGATGGAGCTTTGGACGAGGAGGCCGGCTCCGACGAGGAGGACGGTGGCGGTGGCGAGCTCGAGGATGACGAGATTGGCTCCGAAGCGGCGCCAGAGGGTGCTGGCGGAGCCGCGGCTGTCGTCGCGGAGACCCTGGGTGCTGGTGAGGGGGAGGCGGACGAGGGGGGTGAGGGAGAAGATGGCGGCGGCGAGGAGGACGATGACCGTGGTGAAGGCGGCGACGTGGAGATTGAGGCCGATGTGGGCGAGGTAGGGCATCGACATGAGGCGGTTGGCGGGGATGAGCTTGAGCAGGGCGTTCATGGCGGCGTAGGCGAGGGCGAGGCCGGTGGCGCTGGCGGCGAGGACGAGTAAGAGGCCTTCGGTGATGAACTGGCGGATGAGGCGGGTGCGGGAGGCTCCCAGGGCTCCGCGGAGGGCAATCTCGTGGCGGCGGGATTCGGAGCGGACGAGGAGGAGGCTGGCGACGTTGACGCAGGCGATGAGGAGCAGGAGGGCGGCTCCGGCGAGGAGGACGAGGAGGATGGGGCGGATATCGCCGAGGATGACGTCGGTCAGCGCGAGGACGTTGGCTCCGCGGTTGCGGTTGAGATCGGGGAATTGTTTCTGGAGCTGGAGGGCGATGGACTGCATGTCGGCGAGGGCGGTGGAGAGCGAGACGCCTGCTTTCAGACGGGCGATGCCGTAGAAGTCGTGACAGCCGCGCTCCTTGGAGCATTGGCTGGCGGGGTCGATGGGGGTCCAGAACTCGGCGGCGCGGGCGGGAGCGAAGTGGAAGTCGCGGGGGAGGACGCCGATGATGGTGTGGGGGGTCCCGTTGAGGGTAACGGTTTGGCCGAGGACGCTGGGATTCGAGGCGAAACGGCTCTGCCAGGTGGGGTAGCTGAGGAGGGCGGTGCGGGGGGCGGCGGGGAGGTCTTCGCCGGCGTGGAAGTCGCGGCCGAGGATGGGGTTGACGCCGAGGGTGCGGAAGAAGCCGTCGGAGATGTGGGCTCCCTGGGTGTGCTGGACGCCGGCGGGGGCGTCGAGGAGGAAGTCTTCGCCGGAGTAGACGTCGAGGGAGGAGAGGGTTTTGTTGAGGTGCTTCCAATCCATGTAGTCGAGGTAGGAGAGGTGGAAGCGGGGGCCGGTCTGGTTGGTCTCGAAGAGCTGGACGAGGCGGTTGGGCTGGGTGTAGGGCAAGGGCTTGATGAGGGCGGCGTCGACGAAGGCGAAGATGGCGACGCCGGCGGCGATTCCAAGTGCCAGGGTGAGGATGGCGGTGGCGGCGAAGCCGGGGTTGCGGCGGAGCTGGCGGAGGGCGAAGCGGAGGTCCTGGAGGAGGGTCTCGACGCTGAAGTGGACGACCTCGTGGGACTGGTCGAGGTGTTTGGCGGCGTTGCCGAACTGGCGGGTGGCGAGGCGGCGGGCGCGGTCGGGCGGGAGGCCGTCGTGCTCGAGGTCGCGGGCGGCGGCTTCGCGGTGGAAGGTCATCTCTTCTTCGAGCTCCTGATGGAAGCGATTGCGGCGGAGGAGGAGCTGGAGCTTGTTCCAGAGGGTGCGATTCATAGGGCCTCCTTCGGGGTGTGGTCGCTGAGTACAAGTGATATGGCGGCGATCATCTGCTCGAACTTGGAGATCTCGGCGCCGAGCTGACTGCGGCCGGCTTCGGTGAGGGTGTAGAAGCGGGCGCGGCGGTTGGTCTCGGTCATCTTCCACTCGGCCTTGACCCAGCCCTGGAGGAGGGAGCGCTGGAGGGCGGGGTAGAGGGAACCCTCTTCGACCGTGAGGGCGTCTTCGGACTGGCGCTTGATGGAGAGGGCGATGCCGTATCCGTGCTGTGGGCCGCGGGAGAGGGTCTTGAGGATGAGGAGATCGAGGGTTCCGGGGAGGAGGTCGGACTTCTTTGCCATATCTATCCATAGAACAGCTATGGATAGAGTGTCAAGGGTTTTCTGCTGGAGGCTGGATCAGCCGGCGAGGACGCTGACCATGGTGTAGCCGTCTGCGAGGAGGGGTCCGTCGTCGAGGGTCAGGTTGCCGGGAAGGTAGGTCAGGGCGTATTGGACGCGGACGGCGACGCTGTCTGCAACCTTTGAACCGGGGGCGATGGGGCGATGATGGGGCGGTCCGTAGACGGGGCACCAGGTCTCGCGGATGGCGTCGAGGGCGTAGTCGGCGGGGAGGGTGGCGAACTGGGGAGCGACGGCGGGATCGAAGGTGAGGCCGGCCTCCCGGGCTCTGGCGACCATCCATGCGAGGGGCATGTCGCAGAGGCGGGTTCCGGCGTCGACTCCTCCGGCAAGGAGGGTTCCGCCGCCGATATCGCCGTGGCATCCGGCGAACCAGACCTGCTCGACGGTCTGGCCGGGGGCGGGGTCGCCGGTCCAGAGGGTGGCGGGGAACTGCGCCCGGTGCTCGTCGATGGCGAGGCACTGGCAGGCGAGCTTTACGTCGGGGTGGAGTCCGGTGTCGAGAAAGCCATACTCCTTTTCGTCGATACCGCCGAAGATGGCGGGGATTCCGAGCGAGCCCACGGTGTCCCAGACGCCGACGATGCGGATGGTCGCGGGGCCGAGGTTGCAGGGTCCGAGCGTGGCCAAAATCGCGGCGCGGTTGGCCCGGTCGCGGTAGGCGGCGAAGGCCTGGGCGACGCAATCGTCGGTGAAGTTTCCGGTGGGTAGACCGCAGTTCGCGATCATTCCGGCGAGGCTGCGCGCGGTGTACGCCCCACGGCTGAAGCCGAAGAGGAAGATCTCATCGCCGGTTTCGAAGACGTGGGCGATCCTGGTGTAGCCGTGGATGATCTTTTGAAAGATGCCCTTCCCGATTGCTCCGTCCAGCAGGCGGCCAAGCCCCTGGGAGTCGGCTCCGATGCCGTCGTCGTAAAAGGTGACCTGATCGGAGGTGAGGGTGAGGGCCTTGTAGATGCGGTAGACATTGGTGTTGCTCATGGGCGTCTGCCATGTTCCATCGAAGCAAAACACGATGCGTTTTCCCATCGGTATCCTCCGGAGTTCGTGTCCGCATTACGACGTGCCCGTGCAGAACGACGTCCATGGTATCCACAGATGTTTGATCTTGACAACCTGTCGATCCGGGTTTCAGATGCAACGATGCAGCGCGGGCAGAATGATTTTGCAGCGGGACGCTCCGGTAGGACCAGGGCTGGCGGCGGGGCGTGTCTGACGCTCTGGGTGAGCGTGCTGGTCTTATCGCTGCCGCTGGCGAGTACGGGCTGCCTGTCTACGTATGCGAAGCACAGCGCGGCGCTGTCGGCCGCCACTGCTCCCGTGGTCGATGGGGCCGCCGCGGCCTACAGCAGCGCGAATGCGATCCATGCGATGCGCACGGACTACGATGCGATTACGGAGTTCGACCAGCGTACGCCGGTCTACAATCCGCGTACCGTACCACCGCTGCTGACGGCGAAGGCGATTCAATCGCGGCTGGCGGTTCTTGCGGCCTTCAAGGCTTACTCGGAGTCGCTGGTTGCGATCACGAACGGAACGGATTCGCCTGAACTGCAGGCCGCCGCGAAGTCCGCCGGCGATGGGATTGCGGACCTTGGCAACACGCTGGCTCCCTCGGTGGAGACGACCGGTTCGTCGAGCCCGGTGACTCCGGCGATCCAGAATGGGGTCAGCACTGCGATCGATGCGCTGGGCCAGTTCCTGACCAACCGAAAGGTCAAGAAGGAGCTTCCGCATATCGTGGTCACGATGGACCCGCATGTCAAAGCGCTGTGCGATCTTCTCGAAAGCGACATCATGCTGCTGAAGGGGATCGAGGATCGGGACTACAACTTCGTGATCAATCAGCAGACGTTGTTCATCCGCGAGGCAGCGGGCAGGCTCGATCCTGGGGTGCGCCGTGGTTTGATCACGAAGCTGCCGGAGATCGCGCGGAACCAGCAGGAGTCGGATCGAGAGCTTACGCAGCTTAGCGGCGCGATCGTTCGGCTGGAGCTTACGCATCATGCGCTTGCTGCCGATCTCCAGGGGAACAATCCCGTGTCGTGGAAGCAGAAGCTGGCGCAGCTTGCGGCTGCCGGGGAAGACCTTGGAAAGTTTTACTCGTCACTGCCGTGATGAGGGATTGGAGGAGATTTGAACAGCCTGCCCACTTTGCCGACCACCCCAACGATTCCGCTGACGCCGGAGCTGCGTGGTGCCTATAAGAATCTTTATGACCAGTATGAGACGGCGATCGAAAGCACGATCGATGTCGGTGTGCTCGAGGCGTTGAACGCATCGCAACTTGACGTGGGGAACATCCTGACGAAGGATGCCGAGTATCAACTTGCGGCGAACACGGCGCTCTACGATGCGCTGCTGCTGCAGATCAACAGCACCAATGCCGATCTGAAGGCGTTGCAGAAACAGATCCTCGCGATCCAGGATGGGATCTCGACCTTCGGTGACATCCTGGGGGCGATCAATACGGTGCTGACGATGGTTCCGGGTGTTTAGAGCAGATTCGCTGAAGGTTGGGTTCTGCGTTGGGTGCCGTGGCGCCCCGTCCCACCTTAGCGACGGTGAAACGTGTCGAGAAGGTGGGGCACCCGACAAGAGCAGACGCAGATTCCCTTCGGGAATGACAGACAGAAAGGCAAGAGCAGCGGCAACGGCGGCAGGTGATTAGTCGCCGGCTACGGAGACGGGTTGGGGGGTGTGGGTGGGTTTGCGGTGCTTGGTTCCGAAGAAGCGGGCGGCCTGGGCGCGGCGGCGGTCGAAGAAGAGGTAGACGACCGGGGTGGTGAAGAGCGTGAGGGCCTGGGAGACGATGAGGCCGCCAACGATCGTGATGCCTAGTGGGCGGCGGAGCTCGGAGCCGGTTCCGGTTCCGAGGGCCAGGGGGAGGCCTCCGAGGAGGGCGGCCATGGTCGTCATCATGATGGGGCGGAAGCGCATGAGGCAGGCGTGGTAGATGGCCTGCTCGGGGGCATGCCCTCTTCGCGCTCGGCGACCAGGGCGAAGTCGATCATCATGATGGCGTTCTTCTTGACGATGCCGATCAGCAGGATGATTCCGATCATGGCGATGACGGAGAGGTCGACCTTCATCAGGAGCAGGGCGACGAGGGCTCCTACTCCGGCGGAGGGGAGAGTGGAGAGGATGGTGAGGGGGTGGATGAAGCTCTCGTAGAGGACGCCGAGGACGATGTAGACGGCGATGAGGGCGAGGAGGATCAGGACGGGCTCGCTTGAGAGGGAGGCCTGGAAGGCCTGGGCGGTCCCCTGGAAGCCGCCGTGGATGGCGGCGGGCATGGCGATGTCGACGCGGGCGGCCTCGATGGCGGCGGTGGCCTGCGAGAGGGAGTAGCCGGGGGTGAGGTTGAAGCTGAGGGTGGTGGCGGGGCTCTGGCCCTGGTGGTTGACCTGGAGGGGGATGCGCTGGTTCTGGAAGTGGGTGAGGGCGCTGAGGGGGACCATGGCGCCGGAGCTGGATTTGACGAAGATCTTGCGGAGGGCCTGGGCGTCCTGCTGGAAGGGCTGGGCGACCTCCATGACGACGTGGTACTGGTTGAGCGGCATGTAGGTGGTGGAGACCTGGGCCTGGCCGAAGGCGTCCGACAGGGTGGAGTCGATGGCGAGGGCGGAGACTCCGAGGCGGCTGGCGGTGTCGCGGTCGATGACGAGCTGGGCGCGGAGGCCGTTGTTCATCTGGTCGGTGGCGACGTCCTTGAGCTCGGGCATGGTGAGCATGCGGGCCATGAGCTTGGGGCCCCACTCGTTGAGCTCGTCGGTGGTGTCGGCGGTGAGGGAGTACTGGTACTGGGTGGCGGACTGGCGGCCGCCGATGTTGAGCTCCTGCTGGGACTGGAGGAAGAGCTGGGCACCAGGAATCGCGTTCACCTTGGGACGGAGGCGGGTCATGATGACCTCGGCGGTGTCTCCGTTCTTCTGGCGCTCGGGGTCGGGTTTGAGGAACATGAAGAGATTCGCGGTGTTTGAACCTCCGCCGCCACCGCCTCCGCCGCCGATGAAGCTCATGACGTTCTGGACGCCGCGATCCTGCTTGACGATGTTGGAGAGCGCGACCATCTTGTTGCGCATGTCGTCGAAGGAGGTGTCCTGCTGGGCGCGGATCTGGCCACCGATGCGGCCGGTATCCTGCTGGGGGAAGAAGCCCTTGGGGACGATGGTGAAGAGATACATGGTCAGGACGAAGGTTCCGACGGTGACGCCGAGCATGAGGGGCTGGTGGCGGAGGACCCAGCGGAGGGCTCGGACGTACTCGTCGTTGAGCCACTGGAGGGCGCGCTCGCCGGCGAGGTAGATGCTGCCGTGCTTGTTGTCGGCGTGGGCCTGGAGGAACTTGGCCGAGAGCATGGGGGTGGTGGTGAGGGAGACGACGAGAGAGACGAGGATGGAGACGGAGAGGGTGACGGCGAACTCGCGGAAGAGACGCCCGACGATTCCTCCCATGAGGAGGATGGGGATGAAGACGGCGATGAGCGAGGTGGACATGGATACGACGGTGAAACCGATCTCGCGGGAGCCGACCATGGCGGCGTCGTAGGGGGAGAGGCCAAGCTCGAGGTGGCGGCTGATGTTCTCGATGACCACGATGGCGTCGTCGACGACGAAGCCGGTGGAGATGGTGAGGGCCATGAGCGACAGGTTATCGAGGGAGTAGCCGAGGAGGTACATGACTCCGAAGGTTCCGAGGATGGAGAGGGGAACGGAGACGGAGGGGATGAGGGTGGAGCGGACTTCTCTCAGGAAGACGAAGACGACCAGGATGACCAGGACGATGGAGATGATGAGGGTCCGGGTGACGTCTTTGACCGAGGCGCGGATGGTGGTGGTGCGGTCGAGGGCGACCTGGAGGGTGATGGCGGGGGAGATGGAGGCGCGGAGCTGGGGGAGGATCGACAGGACGTGATCGACGGTGGTGATGACGTTGGCGCCGGGGGACTTGGTGATGATGACGAGGATGGCGGGTTTTCCGTTGAGGAGGCCGCCGGTGTGGATGTCCTCGACCGAGTTGATGACCTGGGCGACGTCGCGGACGCGGACGATTCCGTTGATGGGCCCGGAGGCGGTGGAGCCGATGGTGGCGGTGGCGTTGGGACGATTGGTGCTGGTGCCGGGATTGGCGGAGATGGTCGAGGTGGAGGCTCCGGAGACGCTGGAGGCGGCGGTGGTTGTCGCGGCGGAAGAGCCGGTGGTGACGGCGGTCTGGACGGAGGCGGGGAGGCCGGTGGAGGCGGTGGCGGAGCTGACGGGGCCGCGATTGGTGGCGACGATGAGGGGGGCGTAGGCCGCGGCTCCGAAGAGCTGGTCGGTGGTGGTGACGGAGTAGCGCTGGTCGTTGGAGGTGAGGTAGCCGGTGGGCTGGTTGACGTTGACCTGGGAGAGGGCGGTGCGGAGGGATTCGAGGCCGAGGCCGTAGCTGGCGAGGAGGTTGGGGTCGGCTTCGATGCGGACGGCGGGCTTGGCTGAGCCTCCGGTGAAGACCTGGCCGACGCCTTCGACCTGGGCGATCTTCTGGGCGAGGATGGAGTCGGATGCGTCGTAGAGCTGCGCGGTCGACAGGGTGTCGGAGGTGAGCGCGAGCATGAGGATGGGGGCGTCGGAGGGGTTGATCTTGCGGTAGCTGGGGTTGGAGGGGAGGTTGGCGGGGAGCTGGGAACGGGCGGCGTTGATGGCGGCCTGGACGTCGCGGGCGGCTCCGTTGACGTCGCGGGTGAGGTCGAACTGCATGGTAATGCCGACGTTTCCGAGGGAGGAGACGGAGGTCATCTGGGTGATGCCGGCGATCTTGGAGAACTGGCGCTCGAGGGGGGTGGCGATGGCGGAGGCCATGGTGTCGGGATCGCCGCCGGGGAGCTGGGCTCCGACGGAGATGGTGGGGAACTCGACCTGGGGGAGGGAGGCGACGGGGAGGAGCTTGTAGGCGACGGCTCCGGCGAGGATGATGGCGGCGGAGAGGAGGAAGGTCGCTACGGGACGGCGGATGAAGGGGGCGGAGAAGTGGACGCCGCCTACATTTTCAGGCGGGGCGTCTTCGAATTGGGCGCGGTCGTTGGGGTGGGGGTGGTCGGTGGGGGTGGTGTCGCCGGCACGGGTCTGGGAACGGCCGGAGAGACGGGTGGGGTCGCCGGGGTGGGGGTGCTCGGTGGGGGTTTGGTCGCCGGGATTTGGGTATTCGAAGGACATGATTTGCGCTATCGGAGACGCGTTAGAGGGCCGAGGCCGCTATGGCCGGTTGGGAATAGAAGCAGAGAGCAGGGACGGCGATCGTCACGTGCTGGAGGTCGATGCGCCGAAAGCCCAGGACCGGCTGAGGCTTAGAAGCCGTCTGTGTGGTCGATCCGCACTCTACGGACTCGCCCTCCACTCGGAAGGCAACGGCTATGGGACATTGACGCGGTCCGGAGTATCGGTTTGCACGGAGGCCTGAGACATAGGAGATTGCTGCAGTCTGCAGCATCTTCGGACCGCTGACGACGGTTGTCTGCTTGACTGACCCATCGTGATCGAATGTGGCCAGAAGAACGACGACGCCCGTTACGTGAGCGGCTTTGGCAATGGGGGGATAGACAAGTTGGGTCGAATCTTCCATGGCGCTTAGGCCGCACGGGGCGGACTGCGCTTGGGAAAGCGGGGGGATGGAAGCGATCAGAAGGCCGAAAAGGGCACTTGTGACGATGGTTCTGCTATGGGTATTGGAGAAATACGGGGGTTCTTCGCTACGCCCACAATGACAGAGATCTTTGGAATGGTGAAACGTTGCAGATACGGAGCGGACCGCGGTCGGGGAATTGAGATCGGCGGCGCTACGACCCCACCCTAACGACGATAAAGCCGTCGTGAGGATGGGGCACCCGATTTGGTGGGGATTCGGCATGGGTTAGCTCGCCTTTTGGCGTTCTTCTCGTTTTTCTTCGAGAGATGCGAAGACCTCTTCAACGGTCAAGCCGCTGGAGGGATCCGCTTCCAGGGCGTCGAGAACCGGGAGGACTTCGCGGCGGATCCACTCGTCCGGGTCAGTTTCGAAGTCCTGCTGATCTTGATCCATGCGCAATCCTTCTATGCTGATTTCGACTACTTCGCTTGCGTCGGTGTAACGGCCAGACGCGACCTGATCTTCGATGGTGCGGATCGTCTCTTCGGATAGCGTGAGGGTGAGTTGTCTGGTTGCCATGGTCAGTCGGCGCCTACGGTTTCGTGGTGGGGCATGTGTTTGCCGCCGTGGGAATGCTCGTACATCTCTTCGTCGGCTTCGGCGGTGTGGAGGTACTTGCGGCCGATGCGGTCGAAGAAGAGGTAGACGACGGGGGTGGTGAAAAGCGTCAGGACCTGGGAGACGATCAGGCCTCCGACGATGGTGATTCCGAGGGGGCGGCGGAGTTCTGAGCCGGTTCCGGTTCCGAGGGCGAGGGGGACGCCTCCGAGGAGGGCGGCCATGGTGGTCATCATGATCGGACGGAAGCGGAGGAGGCAGGCCTGGTAGATGGCCTCTTCGGGGGGCATGCCCTGGTCGCGCTCGGCCTCGAGGGCGAAGTCGATCATCATGATGGCGTTCTTCTTGACGATGCCGATGAGCAGGATGATTCCGATGAGGGCGATGACGGAGAGATCGGTGTGAAAGAGGATCAAGGCCAGGATCGCTCCGACGCCGGCGGAGGGGAGGGTCGAGAGGATGGTGATGGGGTGGATGTAGCTCTCGTAGAGGACGCCGAGGACGATGTAGACGACGATGAGGGCGGCGAGGATGAGGATGGGCTCGTTCGAGAGCGAGGCCTGGAAGGCGGCGGCGGCTCCCTGGAAGGTGGCGTTGACGCTCTGGGGGACGTTGAGCTCGGCGCGGGCCTTGTTGACGGCGGTGACGGCGTCTCCGATGCTCTTGCCGGGGGCGGTGTTGAAGGAGATGGTCGCGGAGGGGAACTGGCCCTGGTGGTTGATGGCGAGGGTGGACTGGAGGGGCTCGAAGGTGGTGATGGTGGAGAGCGGGACCTGAGTGCCGTTGGAGCTGTGGACGTAGATGTTGTCGAGCGAGGAGGGATTGCGCTGGAAGCGGGGTGAGACCTCGAGGATGACGTGGTACTGGTTGAGCTGGGTGAAGATGGTGGAGACCTGGCGCTGGCCGAAGGCGTCGTAGAGGGCGTCGTCGATGTTCTGGGGGGTGATTCCGAGGCGGGAGGCGGTGTCGCGGTCGATGACGAGGTTGGCCTCGAGGCCGTTGAGCTGCTGGTCGCTGGCGACGTCGGTGAGCTCGGGGAGGGTTTTGAACTTTTCGACAAGCTTGTCGGTCCACTGGGCGAGCTCTGTCGCGCTGGCGTCCTCGACCGAGTACTGGTACTGGGTGCGGGAGACGCGGTCTTCGACGGTGAGATCCTGCGAGGCCTGGAGGAAGCACTGGATTCCGTCGACGCGGGCGACCTTGGGCTGGAGGCGCTGGATGATGTCGGTGGCGGAGGTGGAACGCTTTTCGCGGTCGCGGAGGTTGATCTGGATGCGTCCGCTGTTGAGGGTGGTGTTGGTTCCGTCGATTCCGATGAAGGAGGAGATGCTTTCGACGTCGGGGTCCTGGAGGATGATGCGGGCTAGCTCCTGCTGGCGGCTGGCCATGGCGGGGAAGCTGATGCTCTGGGGGGCTTCGGTGATGCCGAGGAGGACGCCGGTATCCTGCACGGGGAAGAAGCCCTTGGGCACGATGACGTAGAGGAAGAGGGTAAGAACGAAGGTCGCGAAGGTGACGATGAGGGTGATGGTCTGGTGGCGGAGGACGAAGCGGACGCCTCGTCCATAACGGGCGATGACGTTTTCGAAGAAGCGCTCGGAGACGTTGTAGAAGCGGCCCTGCTCGGACTCGGGTTTGTGCTTGAGGAGCTTGGCGGCCATCATCGGCGTGAGCGAGAGGGAGACGACGGCGGAGACGAGGATGGTGACGGCGAGGGTGACGGCGAACTCGCGGAAGAGGCGTCCGACGATGTCTCCCATGAAGAGCAGGGGGATGAGCACGGCGATCAGCGAGACGGTGAGCGAGAGGATGGTGAAGCCGATCTGCTCGGAACCCTTTAGGGCGGCGGTCAGGGGGTCGTCGCCCTCTTCGAGATAGCGGCTGATGTTTTCGACCATGACGATGGCGTCGTCGACGACGAAGCCGGTCGAGATGGTGAGGGCCATCAGCGAGAGGTTGTTGAGCGAGTAGCCCAGGAGGTACATGATGCCGAAGGTTCCGACGATGGAGAGCGGGACGGCGACGGCGGGGATGACGGTGGCGGCGATCGACCTAAGGAAGAGGAAGATCACCATGATGACGAGGGCGATGGTCAGGACGAGCTCGAACTGGACGTCCTTGACCGATGCGCGGATGGTGTTCGTGCGGTCGGTGAGGACGTCGAGGTTGACGCCGGCGGGGAGGGATTGGTGGAGCTGCGGGAGGAGCTTCTGGACCTCGTCGACGACGCCGATGATGTTTGCGCCGGGCTGGCGCTGGATGTTGAGGATGACGGCGGGTTTGAGGATGGCCTCGGTGGCGGCGGTGGTCTTGGTCGCGGGGGTGGCGGCGGTCCCCATCCAGGCGGCCTGGTAGAGGTTTTCGGCGCTGTCGACGGCGAGGGCCACGTCGGAGAGACGGACGGGGGAGCCGTTCTTGTACGCGATGATGACCTTGGCGTAGTCGGCGCTCGAGAGGAGCTGATCGTTGGCTCCGATGGTGTAGGCCTGGCGGGGGCCGTTAATGCTGCCCTTGGCCTGATCGATGTTGGCGGTGGCGAGGACGCTGCGCAGGTCCTCGAGGGAGAGGCCGTAGCCTGCGAGGGCGGTGGGGTTGGCCTGGATGCGGACGGCGGGCTTCTGGCCGCCGTTGATGGAGACGAGGCCGACGCCGGAGAGCTGGGAGATCTTCTGGGCGAGGATGGTGTCGGCGAGATCTTCAACCTTGGAGAGGGCGAGGGTGTCGCTGGAAAGGGCGAGGGTCATGATGGGCGAATCGGCCGGGTTGACCTTGCTGTAGACGGGCGGGTTGGGGAGGTCTTTGGGGAGGTAGCTGTAGCCGGCGTTGATGGCGGCCTGGACGTCCTGCTGGGCGATGTCGATGGACTCGGCGAGGGAGAACTGGAGGGTGATGACGGATCCGCCGCCGGAGCTGGTGGAGGTCATCTGGGAGAGGCCGGGGATCTGCCCGAACTGGCGCTCGAGGGGGCTGGTGACGGCCGAGGACATGACCTCGGGGCTGGCTCCGGGGTAGAAGGTGAGGACCTGGATGGTGGGGTAGTCGACCTCGGGCAGGGCGGAGACGGGGAGCTGCTGGTAGGCGACGAAACCGGCAAGCAAAATGGCCACCATCAGGAGCGAGGTGGCCACCGGCCGGAGGATGAATGGCCGTGACGGGCTCATGGGTTACGTCCTGAACCGGTGGCTCCGGTGGTTGCGTTTCCGTTGCCGTTGGATCCGGCGGGTGGCGTTCCGGCTGGGCCGGTGACGCTGGAGGCAGACGGGGTGTGGGTCTGGCCGGATCCGGCGGAGGGGCTGGCACCGATTCCGCCGGTTCCCTGAGAGCGGCTGGGGGCCTGGCTGGCTCCACTGTCGCTCTGGCGGGGAACGACGCGAGCACCGTTCTTGAGCCGCTCCTGGCCGTCGACGACGACCTGGTCTCCGGGATTGACTCCGCTGTCGAGGATGACATTGTTGCCCTGGGTGAGATCGACCTTGACGGGGACGGCTTCGACGTAGAAATGAGGGGTGTTCGCTGGGGCTCCGGAGGCGGCTGGGGTGGTGGCGTTGGCCGCGGGCGTGGATGCGGGTTTGGCGGAACGGCCTCCGGTGCGTCCGCTCCTGGCGGCTCCTCCGGTTGCGGTGGCGTCGTCGCCAAGTCCGGCGGGGGGATTGCCGGGGCGGACGACGTAGAGGAAGTTGCCGCTGGTGGCGGTCTGGAGGGCGGAGGCGGGGACGACCAGGGCGTTCTGGCGCTGCTGGATGATGAGGCGGATGTTGACGAACTGGTTGGGGAAGAGGGCGTTGTCGGTGTTGGGGAAGACGGCCTTGATGCGGGCGGTTCCGGTGGTGGTGTCGATCTGGTTGTCGACGGTGAGGAGGGTTCCGGTGGCGAGATGGGTGGTCTCGGAGCGGTCGTAGGCCTCGACGGTGAGTGTGGCCCCGTTGCGGACGAGCTTGAGAACCTGGGGGAGCTGATCTTCGGGAAGGGTGAAGATGACGGCGATGGGATGGACCTGGGTCACGAGGATGAGGCCCGTCGTGTCGCTGGCGTGGACGATGTTGCCGGGATCGACGGTGCGGAGGCCGACGATGCCGTCGATGGGCGAGGTGATGCGGGTGTAGGTGACGTTGACCTTGGCGGCCTGGATGGCGGCCTGATCGGCCTGGATGGCTCCGGTGGCCTGACCGGCGTTCGAGACCTGGGCCTGCTGGCTCTCCTTGGAGATGACGCCGGCGTTGAGGAGGGCGGTGTAGCGGCCGGCCTCGGCGGTGGCGTTGGCGGCGGTGGCCTGATCCTTGGTGAGCTGGCCCTCGGCCTGGGCGACGGCGGCCTCGTAGGGGCGGGGATCGATCTGGGCGAGGAGCTGGCCCTTGTTGACGGCCTGGCCCTCGCGGACGTTGACGCTGAGGAGCTGGCCGTCGACGCGGCTCTTGATGGTGACGGAGTTATAGGCGGTCACGGTGCCGAGAGCGGTGAGGTAGACGGGCACCGTGCGCTGCTGGACGGCGGTGACGAGGACCGGGGTGGGTCCACCACCCATGGCGGCTCGCCCGGTGGGAACGGCGGCGGTCTCGGCGCGATTCTTGCGGATCTTCCAGATGGCTCCGCCGACGGCGGCGAGGATGAGGAGGATGAGGAGATACTTGCGGACGCGGACGCCGGCCCTGCTGGTTGGGACCGGCTCGGGCGTTGCGGTGGAGGCGGGCAGGCCGTGGGGATGCACTCCGTTATCCGGAGCGGGCAGGGCCGCGATGGGATCGTGATAGGCGGTCTGTTCTGACGTCTGTTCTGGCACCGTCGGTCCTGGCATTGCTGGTGTTCACCGTTTCTTTCTTCGCAGGCGCGCTTTGCGTCTCGGAGTCCGCCCGGGCTGGTTCCGGGTTGGGTGGATGAGTGGTATCTAGTCGGATGCGCTGAAGTCGGGGGCCGCGCGGATTTTTCCTGTAGCTCTCAGGATAAATAAGAATGACGTTGGGGGAGTTCCGATTGTTTCGTGTCAAGGGGCAGTTGCGCGATAAACGCCCAGACGCGAGGCTGACCGCCGGACGAGGAAGGTGCATCTCGATTGTTCTCAACGATGCGATGGAAGGGGGGTTACCATGGGATCGATGAGCACCAGTTCGCCTATAGGCAGTGGATTGCGCGGAGACCCGGTTGCGACGGGGGCTGGGATGCCGCTGTGCGTGGATCTGGATGGGACGCTGGTGAAGTCGGACACACTGCTGGATTCGGTGGTGGTGATGGCGCGGAAGCGGCCGGGGTTCCTGTTAAAACTGCCGATCTGGGTGCTGGAGGGCAAGGCTGCGTTCAAACGGCACATCACACGCTCGGTGGAGCTGGATGTGACGTATCTACCCTATAACCAGCCGCTGCTTGCTTATCTGGAGCAGGAGAGGACCGCCGGGCGGGAGATCTACCTCGCGACCGGGGCGGACAGTGCGCTGGCGGAGCGGGTGGCCGAGCATGTGGGGCTGTTTACCGGGGTGCTGGGTTCGGACGGGACGACCAACCTGACGGGAAAGAACAAGCTGGCGGCCTTCCGGGAGAAGTTCGGGGAGCACTTCAGCTATATCGGGAACGCGCACCCGGATGTGCCGCTGCTGACGCACTGCGAAGAGCCAATGGTGGCGAATCCGGACCGGAGCCTGAGCAGTGCGCTGCGGTCGGCGGGGATTACGCCCGTGGCCCAATTTGAGGACCGGGCGAACAGGGTGAAGGCCTGGCTGAAGGCGATCCGGCTGCACCAGTGGGCTAAAAATGCGTTGATCTTCGTTCCGCTGCTGCTGGCGCATGAGCATCGGGGGGCGCTGTTGCTGGGGGCGGCGATCTCGTTTCTGTCGTTCGGGCTGTGTGCTTCGGCCACGTATATTGTGAACGACCT
>JAMFSC010000175.1 GCA_026225095.1 bacterium | reverse complement strand
GACCGGCTCAGGCAAGACGTTCACGATGGCGAAGGTGATCGAGGAGTCGAACCGTCCGGCGTTGATCCTGGCGCATAACAAGACGCTGGCGGCACAGCTTTACCATGAATTCAAGACGTTTTTTCCGCACAATGCGGTGGAATATTTTGTCTCTTATTACGATTATTATCAGCCCGAAGCTTATATTCCTTCGGGCGATCTATTTATCGAAAAGGAAGCAACGATCAATGAGGAGCTGGATAAGTTGCGGCTATCGGCCACGCGTAGTCTATTCGAGCGCCGGGATGCAATTATTGTCAGTTCGGTGAGCTGTATTTATGGTCTTGGATCACCGGAGGCTTACTACGGGATGTTGCTTCTGTTGGAGCGGGGGCAGAAGATTCGGCGGGAGGATATTACACGCCGGTTGGTCGAGATCCTTTACGAGCGGAACGATGTGGACTTTCGGCGTGGGACGTTTCGGGTGCGAGGGGACATTATCGAGGTCTATCCGACTTATGATGAGTCCGCTTACCGGATCGAATTGTTTGGGGATGAGATCGATAATTTGTCTCAGATCGATCCCTTGTTCGGGACGGTGAAGCAGAAGTACTCTCGGCTGCCGATCTATCCGAAGTCGCACTACGTGGTGCAGCCTGAGCGGAAGAAGACGGCGACCGCATCGATCATCGCGGAGATGGAGTGGTGGGAGAAGGAGCTTGAATCGCAGGGGCGGCTGGTGGAGAGCCAGAGGATTCACCAGAGGACGCGGTATGACCTGGAGATGATCAAGTCGGTGGGGTACTGCCATGGGATTGAGAACTACTCGCGGCACTTCTCCGGTAGATTGCCGGGGGAGCCACCACCCACTTTGCTGGACTATTTTCCGCGGGATTTTCTACTTTTTATTGATGAGTCGCATGTCACGGTTCCGCAGTTGCATGGGATGTGGCATGGGGATCGGAGTCGGAAGCAAAACCTTGTGGACTATGGATTTCGGCTGCCCAGCGCGATGGATAATCGGCCTTTGAAGTTCGAGGAATTCGAGGGGCGCACGGGGCAGATCATCTATGTCTCGGCTACTCCTGGGCCTTATGAGTTGACGAAGGCCGCCGGTGTGGTGGTGGAGCAAATTATCCGACCTACGGGGTTGATCGATCCGGTGGTCGAGATACGTCCGGTGAAGGGGCAGATCGACGACTTACTCGCGGAGATACGGGATCGAGTGAGTAAGAATCAGAGAGTACTGGTAACGACTCTCACGAAGAGAATGTCGGAGGACTTAGCCAATTACTACACGGAGGTTGGGGTGCGGTGCAGGTATATGCACTCGGAGATTGAGACGCTGGAGAGGATCAAGTTGCTGCGCGATCTGCGGAAGGGAGAGTATGACGTGCTGATCGGAATCAACCTGTTGCGGGAGGGTCTGGATCTGCCGGAGGTATCGCTCGTTGCGATTCTGGATGCGGATAAGGAGGGGTTTCTGCGCTCACAGGGGTCGCTGATTCAGACGATCGGGCGGGCGGCGCGGCATCTGGAGGGCCGGGCGATTCTGTATGCGGACAAGATGACCGATTCGATGCAGCGGGCGATCAATGAGACGGACAGGCGGCGGGAGATCCAGGTGGCGTACAACGAGGAAAACGGCATTACTCCGGCGTCGATCATCCGGCCGCTGGAGATGGGTTTGGCGGGGATTCTGAAGGCGGATTATGCCGACCTGACGGATGAGGCGGAGGGGATGCCCGAGTTCGCCACGCAGGCGGAGCTGGATACTTACATCTCGAAGCTGGAATCGGATATGCGGGAGGCGGCGAAGAAGTTCGAGTTTGAGAAGGCGGCGAAGCTGCGGGATACGGTGCGGGAGCTGCGGACGAAGGAATTCTTGTTCAGTTGAACGAGGCGCGAGGAAGATCAACAGCAGACCCTTCGAGAGGGTTAGTGGCGGATGTGTTCGGGGCGGATGCCGAGGCCTATGAATCGGGCGGTGGTGCGGCGGAAGAGGGGGATAGAAGACAGGGTGCGGAGGATCTTGTTGGGACGCATCGGGGCGGGGTTGCCGAGGAAGGTCATTAGGATGTGGTGGGCTATTACCTGGAAGGTCTGGGTGATGCGGGTGGGGAGCTGGCGGCGTTGCTGGACCTTTTCGAGGGTGAGTTCGGTGATGATGGCTCCGCGGTGGAGGTTTGCGAGGAGGGGCTCGGCGAGGATGTTGACGGCGGCTACGGCGTCCTGGATGGCGAGGTTGATACCGATGCCTCCGACCGGGGACATGGCGTGGGCGGCGTCTCCGATGCAGAGGAGACCGGGGGCGGACCAGCGTTCGAG
The DNA here is from genome assembly GCA_026225095.1 of bacterium. GTDB lineage: Bacteria > Acidobacteriota > Terriglobia > Terriglobales > Acidobacteriaceae > Edaphobacter. The sequence continues at coordinate 30,298 of JAMFSC010000175.1, read as the reverse complement.
GTGGTTGACCTGGACGGTGAGGAGCTTGATCTGGTCCCAGGCGGCGAGCTGGTCGATGCGGTCGGCGAGGAAGGGGGCCAGTGAGAGGAGGGACGCGTGAAAGGCAGGGAGTCCAGCGTGTTGGATCCGCGAGACGAAGGTGTCCTTGCGGATGACGTAGCCGCACTGAAAGTAGTCGCCACGGTTGATGAGGATGAGCATCTGGCCGAAGTTGAGGAAGCCGAGGGCGTTTTCCGGGTCGTTGGGGTGGCGGGAGAGGCGGAACCAGAGGACGTCGATGGGAGCGCCGGTCTCGATGGTGTGGAGGTGGGCGGAGGCGGTGGTGGTGGCGTGGCGACCGTCGCAGCCGATGGTTAGGGCTGCAGCCAGTGTGGCGGGGCCGGTGGGGGTTTGGATCTCAACTCCGGTGACACGGTTGCCATGACGGGTGAGGGCGGTGACTTCGTGCTCCATGAGGAGGTGGAAAGCCGGATACCGGGCGGCTTCGGAGGCGAGGAAGTTGAGGAGGTCCCACTGGGGCATGAGGGCGATGAAGCGGCAGTGGGTAGGGAGATGGGTGAAGTCGGCGAGCGGGAGCTGCTGGCCTCCGATGACGGCAGTGAGGTGGTCGGCCTGCTGGTGGGGGAGTCGGAGGAGGCCTTCGAGGAGGCCAAGTTGGTGCATGAGCTCGAGGGTGGCGGGGTGGATGGTGTCTCCACGGAAGTCGCGGAAGAAGTCCTTGTGCTTCTCGAGGACGGTGACGGGGACACCGGCGCGGGCGAGGAGGAGGCCGAGCATCATGCCTGCGGGACCTCCGCCTACGATACATGCGGTTGTGGACGGGAGGACGGTTGGGGTGGAGGACATGCGGACAATATAACGCGGGCGACCGGATCAGGATTGGGCGGCGCTTTCGAGTGCGGCGATGTCGAGCTTCTTCATGGTCATCATGGCTTGCATGGATTTGGGATTGGCGGCGTACTCGCCGATGCGGGCGGGGACGACCTGCCAGGAGAGGCCGAACCGATCCTTGAGCCAGCCGCACTGGACTTCAGATCCTCCGTCGGCTGTGAGGGCCGACCAGAAGTGGTCGATCTCCTGCTGGGTTTCGCAACGGACGACGAACGAGATGGCTTCGGTGAAGTGGAAGGCGGGGCCACCGTTGAGGGCGGTGAAGGTTTGACCGTCTAGATCGAAGGAGACGACGAGCACCTTTCCAGCCGGGGCGGTGATCTCGATGGGGCTGCGAACAATGTTGAGGATGCGCGAGTTTCCGAAGACCGAGACGTAGAAGTTGGCGGCTTCTTCGGCGTTGGAGTCGAACCAGAGGAATGGAGAGATGCGGGGTGGGCTCTGAAGATCGGCCATAGGGACTTCCTTGTCGGTGAATAGAGTTCGCGCCTCGGGGGCGTTGACCGTCGGGGGATTTTTAGCAGGGATTGCTTTCGAGATGCAAGTAAAAGTTCAGATGGAAGGAAAAAGCGCGGAGGGCCAGTCGGAGGGCGAGTCCACGGTGTGGTCGGGCTGGGCGGCGGCGAGGGCGTGGGGCGAGAGGCCGAAGGTGCAGCCCAGGGAGCGTGTTCCGGCATTTCGGGCGGTGAGGATGTCGACGTCGGAGTCGCCGATCATGACGGTCTGGGCGGCGGTGATGGGTGGAGTTGCGGGGTCGCGATCGTACAGGATGGCGTTGGCTTCGGCGATGAGGGTTTCGAGGCCGTGGGGGTCGGGCTTCTTGGTGTGGAAGGAATTGCCGCCGTAGTTCTGGAAGAAGAAACGGTCGAGTCCGAAGTGGGCGCAGATGTCTCGGGAGGGATGAACAGGCTTGTTGGTGAGGATGGCCATGGGGAGGTCGGGATGGGCGGTCCGGATGGTCTCGAGCGAGTCGATTGCGCCGGGGTAGACGAAGGTGAAGTCGAGCTTGTGGGCTCGGTAGAAGTCAAGGAAGAAGGCGACGGCTTGGTCGAGGTGGGCCTGCTCGAAGCGGTCGGGGTCGCCGAGGGCGCGGCGGATGAGCATGGAGGCTCCGTCACCAATGTAGCTGGCGATGACTGCGTCGGGGAGGGCGGGGCGATGGAGATGGGTGAGGGTTGCGTTGACCGAGTTGCAGAGATCCTGGCGGGAGTCGATGAGGGTTCCGTCGAGGTCAAATACGAGGAGGCGGGGATGAGTGGGATGGTGGGAGACGGCCATAAATCCACGATACGAGATGCGGGGCGTGGGAACGAATCAGGCAGGCAGGGTAGAAGAGGCTCGCCCGCGGCCGGGTGTGGACGCGGGCGAGTGGGGAGGACTGGCGGATCGAGGAAGCGTTACTTGATTTCGATGTCTCCGGAGCCGGTGCCAGCGCGGAGGTTGGGGCCGCCGCCGTTGACGGAGCCGGTGATGTGGTGGCGGTTGGTGCTGGACTCAGACATCATGGGCTGGTGGACGCGGACGTCTCCGGAGCCGGTGCTGGCCGAGAGGGTGAAGCGGGCGTCCTGGCCCAGGGTGAGGCGGACGGAGCCGGAGCCGGTCTGGAGGCGCCAGTCATTGGAGATGCGGCCGTCGACCTCGATGTCTCCGGAGCCGGATTGAGCCTGGAGGCCCCCGTTTACGCCGTGCAGGCGGATGGATCCGGACCCGGTCTCGGCTTTCACATCGCCCTGGGAGACCTGGTCCAGCTCGATGTCTCCGGAGCCGGAGCGGAGGCTGGCTGGACCGTGGACCCCGCGGAGGCGGACGGACCCGGAGCCGGTCTCGGCGCGGAGGTTCTGGGCTACGTCCTGCGTTTCGATGTCACCGGAGCCGCTGAAGGCGCTGAGGGTGGTGTTGCGTGGGAGGGTGATCTCGTAGTCGATGGAGATGTTGCGGAAGAGCTCGTGGGTCTGACGGTCGCCGATGATGATGTCGTTGCCGTTCTGGTGGATGGGAGGGTTATTGGCGATTTCGGTGAGGCGTTGGTCGGCATCGCCGATGCCGCCGGAGAACCAGCTTCCGCTATTGGTATGGAGGTGGCCGGTGACGTGAACCTGGTTATCGGATCCCGGATGGATGTGGACGAAGCCGGAGCCGGTGGAGACGCTGACGTTGGGTGAGGGACCGGTAGAGAGGGTGCGGTCGAAGTTGCGGTCGGCGGCAAAGGCGGTGGTCGCGGCGAAGGTGAGGGCCAGAGCTGCTGTTGGGATGGCGATTTTATTCAGATACATATGACTCCTTCTTTCTTCCCGGCTACCTGGCTTCGGACTACCTGGGATGCCGTGCTGATTGGATGTTGAAGATCTAATTAGGTGCCTACCTGATAGGCATGGTTACTGCTGGAGGACTACTGTTTCGCCTTGTTTGAGGCCGGCGAGAACCTCGGTGCGGGTTCCGTTCGAAAGACCGGCGGTGATCGTGAGTTTGCGGCGTCCGGACTTCTGATTTGGGTCGGGAACTTCGACGCTGGCGTTGCGGTCTTTATCGTAGGTTACCGCCTGCTCCGGGATGGTGAGGACGCCCTTGTGCTCCTCGAGCAGAATCTCGGCATTGGCAGTCATGTTGGCCTTTAACTCGCCACCAGGATTGTCGATGGAGATGCGGGTATCGAATGTGGTGACGTTATCCTTTTCGACGCCGAGGGGGGTGATCTGGGTTACGCGGCCGAGGAAGGTGTGGTCACGGAAGCTTTCCACCTTGATCCGGGAGGGCTGGTTGAGATAGATCTTGCCGATTCCCGACTCGTCGACCTTGCCCTGCACGTAGACCTGGCTTGTGTCGCCGACGGTCATGACGAGGGTGGCGGTGGAACCGAGGACGAGGATGGAGGAGACAGCGTCGCCCACCTCGACGTTGCGCGAGAGGACGGTTCCGTCCATGGGGGAGACAACGGTGGTGTAGGCGAGCTGCTCTTCGAGCTGCTTGAGCGAGGCCTGGGCCTGGGCGACCTGGGCCTGGGCCTGACGGAGGCGGGCGGTGTCGACCGTGATTTGGGCGAGACTCTTATCCTGGGTGTTCTTGGCGGAGAGATACTTCTGCTCGGCATCGTCGAGTGTCTGGCGGGAGACGACGCCTGCCGAGGACATCTCGCGTGCACGTTCGTAGGTGTGCTTGAACATGGGGAGGTCGGGCGCCTCGGCGTTCACGCGATCGAACGTGATGGCGGCGTCGGCGGCGTTGGCGTTCGACTCGGCGGCGGCGAGCTGAGCTTTCTGGGCGGCGACCTGATCGAGGATCTCCTGTTGGTCGAGCTGGGCGAGAACCTGCCCCTTGGTGACGTGGGCGTTGACATCGACGAAGAGCTTGGTGACGATGCCGGAGGCCTTGGATTTGACCTCGACCTTGAGGATGGGCTGGACTTTGCCCGTGGCGACGACTGAGTGGGCGACATCTCCACGATCGACTTTTGCGAGTTGCGAGGGCTCAAGGCGGGTCTTGGAGCCGCGAGCGATGGCGGTTCCGGCGAGGGCTCCGACGGCGACGACCGAAAGGAGGATCCAGAGCCAGAGCTTCGATTTTTTCCTGCGCTGCGTGTTCATGGTCCATACCCCTTGACGGATCTCTTGTCGACGCCGAAGAACTGGTGTCAGGGGATGGTACGAAGGCTGGGCGACTTTGGTTCCGTGGGGTGGATAGCGTCTTTGTTGGGGTGCAATTTCATGCGTACTTGCGCAGAACTCCAAGAACCTTGCCCTGAATGCTGACGTTGGCGGCTGGGGCATAGATAGGCGCCATCTCCCGGTTGGAAGGCTGCAGGCGTATCATGTTTCCCTCGCGGTAGAAGCGCTTGAGCGTGGCGTCGGCGCCGTCGATAAGCGCAACGATGATCTCACCTTCGCGGGCGGTGCGGGTGCGTTCCACTAGGACGTAGTCTCCGCTCACGATGTGTTCATCGCGCATGGAGTCGCCGCGCACCTCCAGGGCGAACACCTCGCGATTTCCGATGATATCCCCGAGCGAGATGGATTCAGCGGTCTCTATTGCCTCGACAGGCTTACCGGCGGCGATGCGTCCGAGCAGGGGAAGCCGCTCGAAGCCTTTCTTGCTGGAGCGGGCGGGCAGCACATCGATGGAACGACTGCGATTGTGGGCGCGCTGCAGGAGGCCTTTGTTCTGGAGGTTGGTCACGTGCTTATGGACGGTGGCGAGGGAGTTGAGGCCGAGGCCGGAGGCGATCTCCTCATAGGACGGGGAATAGCCGTTCTTTTGGGTGAAGCCGGAGAGGAAGTCGAGAACCTCTTTTTGTCGCCTTGTAATTGCCATGGGGAGATTGTAGCGAATAAAAGGCGAATTGCGCGATTTTTTTTTGCGAGAGCATCTGAGGCTTTTTTGATAGGTCTGGCCCAAGATGGCAAGACTTCGACTCGCTCCCCTTTTGGGACTTTCGGCGTGTCCCCTTCGCACTGATGGCTTGCTTGAACTGATGGAAGCAGAGGAAGGTAGAAGACATCGAGAAGTTACGGGGAGCACAATCTGTACGAGTCGCCCCTGAAAGACGAAGATGAACCAAGCTCGCTATCTCGCACCTCAACCCATCTGGCCCCACGGGTTGAAAGAGGGTATCGAGTGCGGTTCGGGTGGGCTGACGGCGATACTTATTGCCCTTTTTCAGCGCGTCCGGCAGTGCTTTGAGGTGCGCCTGAATGATGCGACCTGATCGAAGAGTTGAGAGGCGAGGAGAGTTCAGCATGCGTGTGCTAATTGTGGAAGATGATACGTCGTTAGGTCCCTTTCTTCAGAAGGGGCTCAAGCTTGAGGGGCATGCCGTAACCCTGGTGGCGGATGGTGAGGCTGCCTTGGAACATGCTGCAACTCAGCGACCTGATCTGATGGTTCTCGACCTTGGCCTCCCGAAACGCGACGGCGTGGAGGTGCTTGCTGCGATGCAGGGGCTCTACGCCGGCATGGCGGTCATAGTCCTCACGGGCAGAGCCCAGGTGGAGGAGCGGGTGCGCTGTTTGAATCTTGGCGCGGACGATATTTTGATGAAGCCTTTTTCTTTGTTTGAGTTGACAGCGCGTTGTCGCGCCCTGCTGAGACGGAGGGAACAGTACGCCGACCCGGTGCTACGCTCGGGCGATGTGGAGCTAAACCGAATGGAGCGCAAGGTGACCCGTTCGGGACAGCCGATCGATCTGACTGTCAAGGAGTTCTCCCTGCTGGAATACCTGCTGCAGCGAAGGGGACGTTGCTGTAGCCGGAGCGAGCTACTGCAGGAGGTTTGGCAGATGTCGCCAGACGCCGGAACGAATGTGGTGGATGTCTACGTAAACTATCTGAGAAAGAAGCTGGCGTCGGTTCATTCGAACCAATCCGGCCCGCATGTAGCGCCGGAGTCTGTGATCGAGACCGTGCGCGGCGAGGGCTACCAGATTGGCGCGTCGGTCGGGGGCGTCGTACCCGGTTCCCGAAAGGGCGTGCGATCGGAGAGACAGGTTGAGCTTGGGTCGGAGATTCTTTCGAGTATAGGGTCGAGCCACGACGGTTCCGCGGTCGCCGCTGGCGGCGGACTGATGGTTGTGGGACGGTCGGTTGGCGGGGTGCGCGCTCGTGCGTGACGTATGGGTGGGTGCTGAGGGCCAGAGACAAAGAGACGGGAGAGATGCAGTGAAAGAGGCGGACGGGTTGAGTATCCCTCCTTCAGACGAAACGGTCCGGAGACTGGCGTCTGCTTTGCACGACCTGTGTCAGCCGCTCACGGCGCTCCAATGTCGTCTAGAGATTGGTGCTCTGACGGCAACACCGACGGGTTACGCGGAGGCGGTGCGGGAGGGGCTGAAGGAGTGTGAACGCCTGATGTCGCGGGTGAAGGCGATGCAGGAGATGGTGCGGGTGGGACTGGAAGGCGGCTAGCCCTGCGGGGGTAGATGGGCACGATCGACAGGACACGATCCGGCTGTGCGCGGACCGCCGCGGCGTTGCGTGACTTTGCGCGTCATGAAGGCTTTTGCGACTTATTGAACTGTTTCATTTGGAGGAGTAGAGATGGCGACGAATACAATTACGGCTGCAGGTGGTCAGGCAGCGGGAGCTCGGTCGGTGGTTCTGGCTTGTGCGGATGTGTCGCTTCGCGAGCGTTTACGAGCGAGCCTGGTGGGTCTGCGCTGGCAGGTGCGGGAGGCCGCGGGTGGAGCAGAGGCGATTGAGTTGATGGAGACCGCCCGTCCGGAGGCCCTGGTGGTGGACTGCTGGCTTCCCGATCTGGAAGTCGGTGAGTTCACTGGGATGATTCGGATGATGTATCCGGGGATCGATCTGTTGCGGGTGGACGGTGTCGTGGAGGTGGGTGGGGCGCGGAGTCCGAGGCGTAACGAATTGCTACATGCACTCCGGGAGGCGCAGGACGATGCCCCGGGAACCGCAGGGTCTGTGGCGATGGTGACATCTTCTCCGGCGTCCAGTGGGGTCGGGACCCGGCCGCCGCTGATGCGGGAGGCGAGGGCTCCCGCGGGGAGTGGACTGGGGACGGGACTGGCCGAGATGGTGGGTGCAAGCACGGCGATGGTGGAGCTGGCCAGGATGATTCGCCTCGTGGCACCGAAGTCAACCACTGTGTTGATCGAGGGCGAGACGGGTACGGGCAAGGAGGTCGTGGCAAAGGCTGTTCATCGCCTGAGTGCGCGATCGGCCAAGAGTTTTACGGTACTGAACTGCGCGGCGATACCAGAGTCTCTGCTGGAGGCGGAACTCTTTGGACACACTCGTGGAGCTTTTACGGGAGCGGTGCAGTCGCGGACGGGGAGGATAGAAGCAGCGCATGGCGGGACCCTGTTTCTGGACGAGATTGGAGAGATGCCGATCGCGCTGCAGGCGAAGATGCTGAGGTTTCTGGAGTGCGGAGAGTTGCAGCGCGTAGGCGACAACGAGGTGATGCGCGTGGATGTGCGGGTGATCGCGGCGACCCACCAGGAGTTGGAGCGGAAGGCTGGGGAGGGGACCTTTCGGCTGGATCTTTACCATCGCCTGGCCGTGTTTCCGGTCGAGGTTCCGGCGCTGCGGGACCGGATGGAAGACCTGCCGGCGTTGGTGGAGCACTTTCTGGAGGCGATGGGCCGGGATTCGCCGAGGAAACGGCTTTCCGTGGAAGGGATGATGAAACTGATGGGACATGGCTGGCCGGGCAACGTTCGGGAGCTGATGCATGTTCTGGAGCGGGGTGCGATTCTGGCCGGGGACGAACCGGAGATTGGGGCTCAGGATATTAGATTTGGGCGAAAAAGGTGACCCAAGGTCGAACACTTTCCTAGGAAATCGAAGTTGGGTCGATAAGAGCGCTCTCATTCGAGAGCGCTTTTCGCTGGGCGGCTTTGGCGACGGGAATGCTTGTAGAGGGGTGTGCACGGAGGATCTTCGAGATGGACGTAAACACACCGATGAGCGCGGCGCTGGGACGGTATCTGGACCTGGCAAGCGATCAGATGAAGTTGACCGCGGGCAACATGGCGAATATCGATACTCCCGGTTACAAAACGCAAGGATTTGACTTCGAGTCGGCATTTTCGCAGGAACTGACCACGCAAAGTGGGGCCACGGAGAACCCTGGGCTGGCCGCGGCGACGGATGTCGACGGGTTGGTGTCGCGACCGGATGGGAACAATGTCTCGATGGACCGAGAGGGAATGCAGCTCTCGAAGGCGCAGTTGCAGTTTCGGCTGGGCGTGCAGTTACTGAAGCGGGAGTATTCGAACGTGATGGCGGCGATTCATGCGGAGGCGAAGTAAGCGATGAACCTGTTTGGAGTGATGGATGTGAGCGCGTCGGCGTTGCGGGCGGAGCGGGTAAGGGCAGAGGTCGTGGCTTCGAACATGGCGAACGCGGAGACGACGCGGACAGCCGAGGGTGGACCCTATCAGCGTCATCACGTGGTCTTCGCCGCGGATGGAAGTGGTTCGGCCAGCTTTGGCAGTACGCTGCGGGGACAAATGGCGGCGATCGGCGGGGGGACTTCGGCGTCGGGATCAAGTTTCGGATCGGCTTTCTCCTCGAATGCGGGCGCAGGCGGAGTAGAGGTTGCAGGCGTTATGCAGGACCAGAGCGAGCCGCTGCGCCGCTTTGATCCGGGTCATCCGGATGCGGGCGCAGACGGGTATGTGGCCTATCCGGACATTAATCCGCTGACAGAGATGGTGGATCTGATGGGGGCGACGCGGGCTTATGGCATGAATGCTTCGGCAGTGCAGGCGGAAAAAGGAATGTTTACCGCTTCGATTGACATTCTGAAGGCCTAGTTTGGCGCAGGGTTAGGCGGGACCAACACTCGGTCTTCGCGAATGGCCATGGAAACGCTCTATCGATAGTGAAGCGAGCAACGTAGGAAATTTGAGGGAGGTTGACATGATGGTATCGGCTGCAGGACTTACAGATGTTCTCGGTGGTGTTGGTGGGGCAGCAAAGAGCGCCCTGGGTGCAACGACCAATGGTGTGCAGGGAGCTCCATTCGGCGGAATGCTGCGCTCGATGGTGGAGCAGACGGGCGCGTTAGAGACAAAGGCCTCGGAGGCCGTATCGGGTCTTCTCTCGGGCCAGGGCGTCGAGGTCCATGACGCGATGATTGCCACTCAGAAGGCCGATGTGGCGTTTCAGATGGCGCTGCAGGTTCGGAACAAGGCGGTCTCGGCTTATCAGTCGATGATGGCGATGCAGTTCTAGATTCTGAGGAAAGAGCCAGAACATCACGAATGGGACAACGGATCGGACTGAGGCGATATGGCGGATGTAAAAGCAGTACCGAATGCCGGGGCTGGGGGAACCGAGACCGCCAAGACGGATGCGGTGCCGGGAACCGGGTTGGTTCACCAGGCACGGACGGCGGTCAATCAGGTTCAGGAACGGGTAATGGCGCTTCCTGCGAAGCGGCGTACCTGGCTGATGGGAGGAGTGTTCTTCCTCGCGGCGGTGAGTGCGGCCCTGGTGTGGATGTGGCAGCGTCCGGACTATAGGACGTTGTTCACCGGGTTGGATGGGAAGGATGTCCAGACCGTGACGCAGGAGCTTTCCGCGGCGGGGATCCCTTTCGAGACAACTCCAGATGGCAGCGGCATCCAGGTTCCGGCGGACATGCTGGATAAGGCCCGGATGGAGGTGGCGGCGAAGGGGATGCCGCAGACGGGCAGACTTGGGTTCGAGCTGTTTGATAAGCCGAACTGGGTGGGAAGCGAATTCGATGAGCGGGTGAACTACCAGAGGGCTCTCGAGGGAGAGTTGGAGCATACGATCGGGACGTTGACCGAGGTGAAATCGGCACGAGTTCATCTTGTGCTGCCACAGGCTTCTCTGTTTACGACGCAGGAGAAGGTGGCCAAGGCGTCGGTCGTGTTGAAGCTGCGCAAGGCTACGTTGAACCAGGAACAGCAGGATGCGATCCGCGGCCTGGTGGCAGGAGCTGTAGAGAATCTGAGTTCGGACAATGTTTCGCTTGTGGATGCGGACGGTCGCTTGAACCTCCAGGCCAAGGGCCGTGGCAGCGCGGCAGAGGCGGACGTCGAGGCGGCGCTCGAGGCCAAGCTGGTGGCGATGCTGGAACCGTTGGCGGGCCGCGAGAACGTGCGGGCTACGGTGAATGTGAGTTATGACGAAGGCACCGAGGAGCGGACAGACGAGATCTACGATCCGGCACAATCCGCCACGCTGACGATGCGAAAGAGCGAACAGATTTCCGCAGGGAAACCGGCGGCGACGGGAGTTCCTGGAACGGCAAGCAATACTCCGGCGGCCTCGGCACCGAACTCTTTGCAGGCCGCGGGTGCGGCGGTTGCGGCAGGTGTTCCACCCTTGCTGAAGGAGCCTTTGCCGGTGTATCCGAATGGGGCAGGCGGCGGTGGGCAGACCTCGAAGGAAGAGAACGGCACGTACGGAGTGACACGGCATGTGATTCATTCGGAGATGGCTCCGGGACGAATTCGCAGGGTAACGGCTGCGGTAGTCGTGAATGACCGCCAGGTGATGGAGGGTGCGGGCAAGCTGGAGCATCTGGTGTGGAAGTCGCGGAGTCCCGAGGAGATGAAGCGTTTGGAGAACCTGGCACAGGCGGCGGTGGGATTCGACCAGCGGCGCGGGGATGATGTGGTGATGACGAATGTCAGCTTCAACTCCAACGGTCCAGAGGTAAAGCTGGCACCGCTCGAGAAGGTGATGGAAGAAGCGAAGTCAATTCTGCACTCGGAGCCTGCATTGATGCGAACTGGAGTGATGGCTCTGATTGCGATGGGCGTGGTGTTGTTCGTCCTGAGACCGGTGGCAAAGCAGGTGACGGCGGCGTTGAAGGCACCGGTGCTGTTGGCGAGCGGTGGACCCGCAGCCGGGGAAGGCGACCCGGAAGTTACGCTGCAAGAAGCATTGGGTGAGTCGACGGACCCAGGCGCACCGAAGCTGGCTGCCAATCCTGCTCTTCTTGCAAGGAAACGACTGTTGAAGCAGGGACAGGTTCTGTTCGAGCACGTCTCCGAGCAAATTACCAAGGAGCCGGTACAGAGTACGCGTTTGCTTGAAGGATGGATCAACCGGACTGACGGGGAGAGCGACTGATGGGAACCACAGCACCATTAAGAGACGGTGGACTGCTTTTGCTGCCGGATGAGCCCGGCTCCGTGATCAAACAGATGAGCGGGATTCGGAAGGCGGCGATTCTTCTGGTGACGCTTGGCGAAGAGACCGCCAAGACGATGTTTCAGAACCTGCCTGAGAACGACGTCCAGCGGGTAACGGACGAGGTGATGCGTCTTGGTGAGGTCACGCCGGAGCAATGCACGCAGGTTCTGTCTGAGTTCTACGGTCTGCTGGAGACGCAGGACTACATGGGCAAGGGCGGCCCCGACTATGCGCGGCGGTTGTTGACGGAGGCCTTTGGACCGGCGCGTGCCGAGGAACTGCTGGCGCAGGTTCGCCTGTTGCAAGACCGCAATGTCGGCGACCTGAAGATTCTCCAGGAGATGGATACGCAGCAGCTGAGCAAGTTCCTGGAGAATGAGCATCCGCAGACGGTTGCGCTGGTGCTGGCCCACCTGGACTCCCGGCGGGGAGCGAAGGTCTTGATGAACCTGAAGAACGGAATGCGGGTGGAGGCGGTTCGCCGGCTTGCGGAGATGCGGCAGTTCTCTCCGGAGATGGCTCAGCAGGTTGCGCTGGTACTGCACCGCAGGATGGAAGCGCTCGGTAAGAACGGCAAGCGGTCCTACTCGGGATTCAAAGTGGTTGCGGAGCTTCTCAATCTTCTGGATCAGAATGACAGCAAGTCGATCCTCGATGATATTGAGACGGGCGCGCCAAAGCTTGCGATCGGGATCCGGACGCTGATGTTCACCTTCGAGGACCTGCTCACAGTTCCTCAGCCAAGCATTCGAGAACTGGTGGGTGCGTGCGATAAGAAGATTCTGGCGACTGCGCTGAAGGGGTCTCGCGACAATATCAAGGCTCACCTGTTCAAGGCGATGAGCACACGGGCCGTGGAGATGCTGAAGGAAGACATCGAAGTGATGCCGCCTTTGCGTTCCAAGGAAGTCACGGTAGCGCAACAGGAGATCCTGCTGCTTGCACGGAAGCTGGAAGCGGAAGGCAAGATGATCTTGAGGATAGAGCCAGAAGATGCTTAATCAGGAACAGATGAAAGATACCCCGATGCCGATGGGAAGCACTCGTGCAATGCCTGTCGGAACGCCTGCAGCGGCTGCGGCGCCGGTCCCGGAGTTTGTCGAACGGCGATCGGTCACACCGCTGATCTTTGAGTCGGTGGAGCGTCGCCGGGAGAACCTGAAGCAGGCCGGCGTCGATCTGGTGCAGGAAGCTGCGAAGGCACAGGAGTTGGCGACGCTGGAGGCTCTTCGCGCACAGGTGAGGTCGTTTCCCGGACAGATGGAGGCAGCCAGGACACAGGCCATCGCAGAGGCACGTGAGGAGTGCGAGGCGGATCTGCTGGCCCGGGTCGATGCTGAACGGTCTACGTTAGTGAGGGCCTGCGCACAGTTCGCGGTGGACAGGGAACGTTACTTCAGCGAGGTAGAGGGTGAGGTTGTGCGGCTGGCCCTGGGCATCGCCGAACGCGTGCTACATCGTGAGACGCAGATGGATTCGATGCTGCTGGCAGCATCGGTGCGGTTGGCGCTGGAGAAGGTGGCAGGTGAGACGGGCACCCTTCTGCGGGTGCCGGTGGATGCTGCGGATCAGTGGCGGGCTTTGTTCGGCGAGGGACCGGACCGGGCGGTCGAGGTCATCGGAGACGAGCGGCTGGCGGCGGGAGAGTGTGTGTTGGAGACAAACGTCGGAAGGGTCGAGTTGGGGGTCGCGGTGCAGTTGGAAGAGATCGAAAAGGGATTCTTCGACCTGCTGCAAAAGAGGCCCGCCTGATGGGCTCACGGGGTATGATCCATGCGGACGGAGGCAAGCTCGGGGCTTACTTCGCTCAACTTGCGGCGCGGCCTGCCTGGCGCTGGACAGGTCGGGTGGTGGAGGCGAATGGGCAGACGGTGGAGTCGCAAGGGCCAATGTGTTCGGTAGGAGAGTGCTGCGAGATTATCGACGCGGAGGGTGGACGGCACCGGGCTGAGGTGATCGGTTTTCGCGGACGGCATGTGTTGGCGATGCCGCTGGCTGCTACGCAGGGTGTGCGTTACGGCGATGCGGTACTGGCGATGGGCGTGGCTCCAGCGATCGCTGTGGGGTCGCAGATGCAGGGAAGAATTCTAAACGCGCTTGGGGGCCCTCTGGATGGGATGCCGGCTCCTCAGGTCTCGCGGATGTGGCCGCTTGACGGAGCGGTTCCGCGACCGATGGAGCGCGTTCCGATTCGTGAGCCGCTGTCGACGGGGCTGCGGGTGCTGGATGGGATGTTGACGGTGGGACGTGGACAGCGGGTTGGGATCTTCGGGGGCTCGGGCGTCGGAAAGAGCACGCTGATCGGTATGATGACGCGAAACACAGAGGCGGACCTGACGGTGGTCGGGCTGGTCGGGGAGCGTGGTCGCGAAGTTCGGGAGTTTGTGGAGGACGCGCTGGGCGAGGAGGGGCTGCGGCGCTCCGTGGTGCTGTGCTCGACATCGGATGAAAGCCCTCTCTTGCGGATGCGGGCCGCGATGGCGGCGACGTCCATTGCGGAGTCGTTCGCGGCGCAGGGGAAGCATGTGTTGCTGGTTCTCGATTCGTTAACTCGCTATGCGATGGCGGCCAGGGAGGTCGGGCTTGCTGCAGGAGAGCCGCCAGCCAGCAAGGGGTATACGCCCAGCGTGTTCACGAGGCTGGCCAAGCTAGTAGAGCGGGCGGGAAACTTTCAGACGGGAAGCATCACGGCTTTCTATACGGTGCTGATGGAGGGCGATGACCAGCAGGATCCCATTGTGGATTCGGTTCGGTCGTTGCTGGATGGGCATATTGTGCTTTCGCGGTCGCTTGCTTCCGCTGGATGGTATCCGCCGGTGGATGTTCTGGATTCGTTGAGCAGACTGATGCCGTCAGTGACGGCGCCGGCACACCGGCAGAAGGCGGCAGTGGCGCGGAGACTTCTGGCAGCTCATGCGCGCTCGGAAGATCTGGTTCGGATTGGAGCTTACAAACCGGGGACGGACGCTGAACTGGACCAGGCGATGAGAGCGATGCCACTGCTGAGAGACTATCTGCAGCAAGGGGCAGGCGAACACGTCACGATGGCAGACAGCGTGGCGCGTCTGCAGGCGATGGCGATCTGACGTGGCCGGGACGGCGACGACCAAACGGATTGCGGCGCTGAAGCGCATTGCGAAGCTCTACGGGGCGGTGGAGACGATGCATTCGGTGGAGTTAAGCCGGAAGACTTCTTCGCTGAACGAGGCAGAGACCGCGATCAAGGGTGAACTCGCCGCGGTTCGGGCCGCGAACGTGGCTGGTCGAGCAGCACTGACTGCGGGCGATCGCGAGGAGTGGATGCTGACCGACGCAGAGGGCGAGATGGCAGGCTGGCGACGAGGACAGTTAGAAGGCTTGCGGGTGGAGCGAGAGGCCGCGCGTGAGGTGGCTCGGACCGTGTACATGGATAGCCGTGTGCGTACGGAACAGATGAAGAGTGTGGTCGCCAATATGCGGGAAGCGGTCGAGGTCGAGGACGGCCGCCGGTCCCAGGCTGCGGCAGACGATCGCTATTTGACGCGTCTTCGGTGGAGAGCCGAGAAGGAAAAGCGCAGTTGAAGCGATGTTTGTTGGTTGAATGAATGTTCCCTAATCTCCTGGGCGATTTAGTGGCTCAGGTTTGGCACCCCGAGTGCCTTCTGCTGTGTGGCAAGGAGCACGAGCGATGATTGCAATCTCAATGGGACTACCGACTGCAATGGATGCGGGATCCGCGTCCTCAGGAAAGAAAGATGTGATCGCAGGCCTCTTTGCGGAGTCGTTCGAACAGGCAGCGGGCGACGTGAAGGGTGCGTTGGGTGGGGCAGCGTCTGCAGGATCTGTCGCGGGGTCTGTAAAGGCAGGAGTGAAGGGCGCTTTGGGGTCGGTGATCCAGCAGGGTGCAGATGGGAGTCAACTGGACCTGAGCTCCAGTGGATCGGCGGCGATGCCAAAGGTGCTCGAGTCAGCTTCGGGTTTGAGCTTGAAGGCAGCCGCGGCTGCGGTATCGGACCTGAACTCCGGTGGATCGGCGGCGATGCCAAAGCTGCTCGAGTCAGCTTCGGGTTTGAGCCTGAAGGCATCCGCTAGCTCGGGAGGAGTCCGAGTGAACACGAAGGCAGGTGCGGGGCGGTCGGTCGATCCCGCCAGCCAGCAGACGGCGACGGAGGGCAGTTTAGCACTCACCAAATCGGCGGCAGGTGCGAGTACCAAACCAGCGGCCTCGGTCGCTTCGAATGGTGAAGTTTCAGAAGGATCGGATCTCGAAGACACAAAAAGCCTGGTGGGGGCTGGGGTAGAGTCTGCCGGGGCACATTCGCAGGTTGGGAGTCTTGTCGGCGTCGCCGCCGATCTGGGGGACGAGGCGAATTCGGATTCGGGCCAGATCCATGTTCCGGGGAGCAAGCTCCCTGTGGCGCCCGTCAAGGGTTGGACATCCCTGGAGACACCGAAGGATACCGCAAAGAGCTCGGGCAAGACGCGCTGGCAGGAGCTAAGTGCGGATGGGACAGATGGAAAGTCGGTCGGGGGAGGAGTCGGGGCTGGGGCGAGTGACGCTCCTGCGATTCTGGATCCGAGCGCTTTGGTCGCTTCAACGAGCCTTCATTTGCAGGGGCAGCAGGCGATTGCGCAAACTGCGACCACCCCTGCGGTGGGTAGCGGGATCTCGGATAAGACGGTTCAAGGACAAAACGGATCGAGGACTATTGGGGCGGCCAGGACGCAATCGGCCGGTGTAACCTCGGTTGCAAACTCTGGCGACGTACTCCCGGTCAATACGCATGGCAATCCCATCGCGGAGGGGAGTGGGGGGCAGGCTGGAGGGGGTGCTCAAGAGAGCGCGCTGACGGCGAGCGCGGTCGCCGCGATTGCAGCGGCTGGAATCAGCGCGAGCAACCTCTTGACGAAGGCTGGAAAGTCAGGATCGGTTGCGAAGACAGGCAAGTCCTCGGGGATCGACGAGAAGCGGCAGGGGCAAAAGGCATCCGCAGGAGACGGTCCCGACGCAGCGGCGGTCGTTGTGGCTCATGCGTTGCCGAATCATGCGGTGGCTGGAACGCATTCGGCAACACAATTCGTGAGGGCGAGTACGGATCAGATGGCAGGTGCGGGCAGTACGTCGGAGAGCGGTTCGGGCCTGTCAGCGGTCTCGGCTGAGGGAGCAATCCCGGTATCCACCGCAAACCTGATTACGCCTTCCAGCACACTCTTGCATGAGACAGGCTCGAAGACGACGACGGCGGCCACGGACGGCGGATTCGCTCATGCGGCATCGGCGGCGGGCGCCAGTGCCGGGGTCTATGCAACGGGGAGCTCGGAAGACGGAATGTTCCAGGCCATGGGGAGCAAGACGGTAGAGGCGACCCCCACCGTCCTCGAGATCGGGGTTCCAGGTGGAAGCCATGGCTGGCTGAAGATTCGTGCGGAGGTTGGAGAGGGCGGCACCGTGCAAGCGTCGATGTCGTCTGCGACGGCCGGAGGGCAGGATGCGTTGCATCGGGAGCTGCCGGCGATGGCCGCGTTTCTGCAGAGCGAACATGTTCCGATCACACTGCAGGTAGCACATGCAGCCGCGAGCGGAGGGGCCACCGATGGAGGTGGATCGGGGGCTGGGACGGCCATGGGCAATGGGTCGGCGTCGGACCAGGGGTCGAGCGCAGGATCGGGATCTGGCTGGACGGGTGCTGATGCGACTGGAACGCAGTCCGGGAGCATGACGGGCGGTGCAGGATCCGGTCAGCCTGGAGGGTATCAGCAGGGATCGGCACAGGGGAGCGTGGTCGATTCCGCTGCGAACATCGCTCCGATCTCTTCGCCGGATTCGGCGTGGACAACAACCGGGCGATACAACGGCGAGGCCGGTTTGGGCGGTGGAGGCTGGTTGAACGTGATGGCTTGAGGTTTGTCGAGGCTCGCCGCGGGATGCCGCGAGCCGACTGAGATTTCGCTGGAAGGGACGGCCGGTGAAGTAGTTGCGTCACGGCATGGGGAAGCGAGCAGGATCAACTTTGATAGATGTTCCACGAGGAGAAGGCAATGAGTGTTTTCGATATTGTTACCGGATCGCAGTCCCAGAATGCGGGATCTTCGATTGCCAACGCGTTGGTGACGAAGCGTCCGACGGCGAACGCAGCGCAGGCCAATGCGGCGTCCACAACCACCGACAGCGGGACAGGTGCAGCGACCATCACCTCGAACGATTTTATGGTTCTTCTTGTCAGTGAGTTGAAGAACCAGGATCCCACCCAGCCGACGGATCCGAACGCCTACATTACGCAGATGGTCGGCGTGAACAGCCTGCAGCAGCTGATCTCGATCAACCAGGGAATCACGACGCTCGAGCCGACGACCACGACGAAGGCCACGGGTAGTGTCACGTCGGGACCGGTGGCGAATGTCTCGCCGACGGCTGCACCGCAGGCGATCGCGGCGAGCTCGGACGCAACCGCCGCGGCACAGATCCGGAGCGCAGCCCTGGCTTCGATGAATTTGACTTAGCACACGCATGAGTGCCGGTGCGGTCCGCTCGGCCTTCGACATAGAAGGAAGCTGCGGGTCGCACCGAATCAATCAGCGGATGGTAATGCGCTGAACTCCCCAACGCTCAACCACCAGCCAACCCAGGACTTTTGTACGAACGATTTCAGGAGATCTCCACATGCCTAATTTTTCCATCGCACTTACCGGCCTCCAGGCGGATTCGACCGCTCTGAACGTCATTGGCAACAACCTCTCCAACATGAATACGACGGCGTTCAAGAACCAGACGACGACGTTTGAAGATCTCTTCTATCAGCAGCTTGGGACCTCAGGGTCGGGACAGCAGCTGCAGACGGGCGCCGGAGTGAAGGTGGCTGGAACGGCCAGCAACTTCTCCCAGGGATCGCTCTCGACGACCACGAACTCGACCGATGTGGCCATCAACGGGGATGGATTCTTCGTGTTGCAGAATGGGACGGCCCAGGACCTGACGCGGAACGGCAACTTTCAACTGAGCAAGGCGGGAGATCTCGAATCGAGTGATGGACTCCCGGTCATGGGATTCGGCGCGACGAACGGTGTCGTGAGTTCGACGGGAAACCTTTCACCGATTACGCTGCCGATCGGCGGCAACACAGCGGCTTACGCGACTCAGAACTTTTCGGTGGACGGAAACCTGGATGTGACCACGTCCCCTGGCAGCCAGTTCAATACCTCGGTGCAGATGTTCGATTCGCTGGGTGAGGCCCACACGGCGTCGGTCACGTTCACAAAGGTGAATTCGACCGACTGGAATTATGCCATCACGCTACCTGCGGCAGACGCGACGGGAACCCCGGTAAACAATACCGGCACGCTGACCTTCAACAGCAGCGGAGTGTTGACCAGTACAGCGACGATCGGTCCGCCGGCCGTGGTGACGACCCCGGCAGTGAATCTCGCGGGCATAACCTTCCCCGGCATGACCGATGGGGCGGCTCCCTTGGTCGTCGACTGGAACCTGTTCACCGCCGCTGGTGTTCCGACGATCGCGCAGTCGGCTACGGCATCGAATGCTACCGCGAGTTCGCAGGACGGATATCCGAGCGGCACCTACAAGAGCTTCGCGATTGATTCGGCCGGGCTGGTATCGGCGACGTTCAGCAATGGTCATGTCCAGGTGATGGGACAGCTTGCGATCGCGGCCGTGGCAAACGAGGGCGGTCTGACGCGAGTTGGAGGAAACAACTATCAGACATCCTCGGCATCTGGCGCGGCGAGCTTTGCGTCGGCTGGCGTGGGAAGCCGTGGTCTGATCCAGGACGATGCCCTTGAGGGCTCGAACGCCGACATCTCGACGGAGTTCTCGGAGCTGATTATCGCGCAGAGAGCCTTCCAGGCCAACTCGAAGACGGTTACGACCTTCGATCAGGTGACCCAGGATGCAATCGGGATGATTCGCTAGTCGACGCCGTAACGATGTGAAGCGGGGGCGGGAACGGAGGATGATCTCCGGTCCCGCCCCCGTTTCGTTCCGGAAGGGGGATACTCCTCCCCATTGCCGGGGCGCAAGTCCATTTTTGTCAATGACTTGCTATGATTGAGCCATCCATCTACATCTCGTCTCATATTAAAGAGTTAGGTCGTTCCTGGGCTTGACACAGAAATTTGGCGGGTTTTTCGCGACGAAGAGTTGTACGGGCGCTTTTGACTCCCCAAGTCACGACGGCGCGGGGGCTTACATAAAGATCGGCTAATGCGGATCGGTGGCGGGTGGCCCCCGAGGTGCATGAAGTATGGGCACTATGGCCTCTTCTACGACGACTCCGCCGACCACACCCTCAACCACAACGGCCGTGCCGGCAGGCACAGCCACTGCTCCTGTTGTACCCGTAGAAGCTACCGTGGTGCGCGTGTCCCCCTCGGCGCCGCCGGCCAAGGCGAAGATGCCGATGGGGAAGATCTTCGCGTCCATGTTGCTTGCGGTTGTGGTGGGTGCGGCCGCGGTGGGAGGCGGTGTGTATTACCTGGCGCTGCATGGCAAGCTCGGTCTTGCCGCTTCTGCACCGGTCTTCGAGACCCATGCCGTGGTGTTGGAGCCTCTGCTGGTGAATCTCTCGGATGGAGACGGTGCGGCCTATCTGAAGATTGGGATCACGCTGCGGGTGGTGGCGCAGTCGTTGGCGAAGAACGAACGTCCGTCGCATGAGAAGGGCGCGCGCGGGATGAGTGAAGAAGAGACCGCGGTCCGGGATACGGTGCTGACGGTGCTCGGACAACAGAACAGTGAGGCATTGCTCGAGCCGGATGGGAAAGAGGCGCTGAAGCTGAAGCTGCGCGCGGCACTGACGGCGCATAACCCGGACGTCCAGGTGACGGAGCTGTTCTTCACCGACTTCCTGGTGCAACGGTAGTCAAGTGGTACCGCCGGGCGTATGTGGATCCGAATGAACCAGATACGACGGCATGACGCGGGACCCTTAACCGGGGCTCGCATGGACGGACAATCCTCACGAGCTCTGCCTCTCCTCGGCAGGACGTTTCGCGAGGACACAGGGAGGAGAAGGGTATGCCAATGGAGCTGATTCAGGGACGCGGTTTCGGAGTTGAGCGCGGGGGCGGATCGATGCGGATCGCCGAGTCGCAGGACGAGCGGGAGTTGGAGCGTCTGGAACGGCAGCAGGAAGAGGCAGCATTGCCTGGCGGGCTGGCGGGCTGGCTGATCGGCCTGGTGCGCAAGCACCGCGATGCTCCGAAGGCAAGGAAGCAGATGCGGGTGGTCGAGACGCTGGCGCTGGGAGGACGGAGGCAGCTGATCCTGGTGGCTTGCGGGAGCGAACGGTTCCTGGTGGGATCGGGCGCGGATCGTGTCGACTCGATCGTGCGCGTGACGCTGACCGGGGATGAGATATGGTCCTGAACGACGGGGTACGGGCGACCTTCCTGACAGCAATGCGCTGGCTGCGGGTGATCGCGTTTGCGAGCGGAGTGATGGTTTTGACCTGCGGCGTGGTGCGTGCGAGCGCACCCGATCAGGCGCACTGGGTCACGCGGTCTGGAACCGGACGTAGCCTGCTGAAGGCTGCCCCGGCACACAAGACGGCGGAGCTTCCACCGGCGGGGGGCAAGCAGCTTCCGACGATCGCCGAGGCGATGGGCGCGAACGGCAGTGTGCCATGGTCGATCGTGGTCGGGTTGACGTTGCTGACGCTGCTTCCGGCGATTCTGCTGGCGATGACTCCGATGGTGCGGTTGCTGGTGGTGTTTCACTTCCTGCGACAGGCACTGGGGACCCAGACGGCTCCCTCGAACCAGGTGCTGATGGGACTGGCGTTGATGATGACGTGGTTCCTGATGCAGCCGGTATTGCTGGAGGTGGAGAAGACAGCCACCACACCTTACCGGGCGGGCACGATCACCGGCGAAGAGGCAATGGAACGTGGAATTGCTCCGGTAAAGCACTATCTGCTGAAGTATGCGCGGGAGAAGGACCTGGCGGTCTTCGCCTCGGCGGGAATGTCGGAGCGGCCGAAGTCGAAGGAGGATCTTCCGCTGCAGGTGGTGGTTCCGGCTTACATCCTGAGTGAGCTGAAGGCTGGATTTCAGATTGGTGCGGTGCTGTTTCTGCCGTTTCTGCTGATCGATATTGTGGTGGCAAGTGTGACGACCTCGATCGGCATGATGCAGCTTCCGCCGGTGGTGATCTCGACTCCGGTGAAGATTCTCTTGTTTGTGATGGTGGATGGGTGGAATTTGTTGGCGGATCAATTGCTTAAGAGCTTCTAGCTGGGCTTTTTAAGGCCACCGCAGATTCTCTTCGGGAATGAAAGACAGATTGCAAGGACGGAGTCGCATGGGACCGGATCAGACAGTAGAGATGTTTCGACGGTTGTTGCTGGAGGCTATGCTTCTGGCTGCCCCTCTGCTGATCTCGGCTGCATTGATCAGCCTGGTGGTGAGCTTGATCCAGACCCTGACGAGTGTTCAGGAGCAGACGTTGACCGCGGTGCCGCGCTTGCTGGTGGTGTTTGCGGTGATGATGGCGACACTACCCTGGGCGGTCCATCGGCTGGTTGGGTATACGGGGCGCCTTTGGACTGATTTGCATCGGTACCTGGGCTGAGGTGTCGATGCTCCTGGTAAACCCGCAAGAAGTGGCGCTGATCCGCGATTGGCCCGAATATCTGACGGCCGGCCTGCTGGTGATGGTGCGGCTGAGTGGATTGTTCGTGTTTGCTCCGGTTTTCAGCTCCGCGGCAATCTCCCCACGTGTCAAGGCTGGATTTGTGTTTGCCATGACGGTGTTGCTCGCTCCGAGCGTTTCGCTGGTACCTGGGGCGCGGCCGGTGCTGGATTACCAATCCTTGCTGGGTGAGCTTGGCGTGGGGCTGATCTTTGGCTTTTCGCTTTCGCTGCTGAATGAAGCGTTGCAGTTTGCGGGAGCGCTGCTGGGAATGGAGTTCAGCTTTTCCCTGGTTAATCTGCTGGATCCGAACTCCAAGGTGGAGACGGCGGTGCTGGGGCAGATGCTGGGATGGCTGGGGATTCTGATCCTGCTGGGCGCCGGGCTGGACAGGACTCTGCTGGCCGCTATGGTGCGGAGCTTCGCCGTGGTTCCCGTGGGACGCGGCGTGATTCAGGCTTCGACGGGCGTGGCCCTGGTGCGGATGGCAGGGGGAATCTTTCTGGCTGGGCTTCAGTTGGCTGCTCCGGTGATTGCGGCGGCGCTGGCGGTGGAAGTGACGATCGGAATGATCGGCAAGCTGGCTCCGCAGCTTCCGACGCAGATCGTTGGGATTCCGGTGAAGACGATTACCTGCTACGTGGTGCTGATCGGTTCGCTGGGTGTGTGGCCCGGGTGGGTGGAGCAGCACTTCAGTGCGCTGCTTGACTCGGCGGGGAAGCTGCTGGTGCGGTCTTGAGCGAAAAAGGTACAGAGGCAGGAACACCACAACGCAAGAAAAAGGCGAAGGAAAAGGGCGACTCTGCGCGAAGCAGGGAACTGCTGTCGGCAGTGGCGCTGCTGGCGGGCGTGTTGATGTTGGGGTCGATGACCAAGGGTTTTGTTGCGGGCTGGGGAAAGGTCTTTGGCGAGAGCCTCAAGAACTCGGCGGTGGGAACTGGAACCGAGATTCAGTGGACCCATGCGATGTTGACGATGATGATGCCGGCACTGCTTCCCCTGGGCCTGGTGATGACGGCGAGTTTTGCGGGGGCGCTAGGGGTCGGGATCGCGCAGGGCGGCGGATTGAGCATCCATCCGAATGCGCTGGAGTTGAAGATCAACCGGCTGAACCCGGTGACGAATCTTGGAAACATCTTCAGCCTGCGGTCTTTGACGCGGCTGATCAAGTCGTTGGGACCGGCTGCGGTGATGGTGGTGTATGGGTGGAGCGCGTTGAAGGCGCTGATGATGCCAATGCCGGTGATGAGCGTGATGCGGCTGCCGGCGACCTTTTCGACAGCGTACGGACTGGCTCTGGACGCGGCGTGGGTGACGTTCGTGTGGAGCGGGCTGGACTACGTGGTGGAGTGGATGGCCTGGAACAAGCGCATGAAGATGACCAAGCAGGAGATGCGCGAGGAGATGAAGGAGGCGATGGGGAACCCGCAGGTGAAGGGGAAGATCCGCCAACTGCAGAACGCGATGCGCCGTCGCAAGGTGAAGGGCGATATGTCGAAGGCCAGCGTGGTGATCACCAACCCGACACACTATGCGGTGGCGCTGGAGTTCTCTTTCGACACCATGTCGGCCCCGACCGTAGTGGCGAAGGGGCGGGACCTTCATGCGAAGGACATTCGCGACGAGGCCCGTGACCTGGGGATTCCGATGATCGAGAACCCACCGCTGGCACGGAGTCTGTACAAGATGGTCGAGCCGGGGCAGTCGATCCCTTTTGAACTATACCAGGCGGTTGCAGGAATTCTTGCTTATCTTTACCGCCAAAAAGTGGAAGAGAAAATGCGACAGCAGAAGGATCAGCGCGAACGTGAGGCTCAAAGGGCACGCGAGCAGGGAATGATGCAACGGGCGACCGCGGCAATGTCGGGAATGCGGAACTTTGGAGGCGGGATATGAGTGCAGTAAAGGCAAAGGGCGGCGGGTTCAAGATTTCAAGAGGCAAGTTACAGGTGTTCCTGCTGCCGGTGACGGCGATCGCGATGATCTTCGTGATGCTGATTCCGATTCCCAGTTTCGTACTGGACCTACTGCTGGCGGCGTCGATCACGGCCTCGGTGATCGTGTTTCTGACGGCGGTTCAGATTCGGAAGGCGGTGGATTTCAGCGTGTTTCCGACACTGCTGCTTTTGCTGACGATGTTTCGACTGTCGCTGAACCTGGCGTCGAGCCGGCGGATTCTGCTGCACGGACACGAGGGGACGCACGCTGCTGGCGCGGTGATTGAAGCGTTTGGGCAGTTTGTCGTGGGTGGGAACTATGTTGTTGGATTCGTGCTGTTTCTGGCCCTGATCGCCATCCAGTTCCTGGTCGTCAGCCATGGCGCGGTGAGGACGGCGGAGGTGACGGCGCGGTTCACGCTGGATGCGCTGCCGGGTAAGCAGATGGCCATCGACGCGGATATGAACGCGGGCCTGATCGATGAGCATGGCGCGAAGAAGCGGCGTGAGGTGATTGCGCGGGAGGCAGAGTTCTACGGCGCGATGGATGGAGCGGCGAAGTTTAACCAGCGCGACTCAATGGCGACGATTCTGATTACGGCGATCAACATCATCGCGGGATTGGCGATCGGAACACTGCAGATGGGCACCGACCTGATGACGGCGGTCAAGAATTACACGATTCTCACCGTGGGCGATGGACTGGTCACGATGATCCCCAGCCTGCTGGTGTCGATCGCGGGCGGCATCATCCTGACGCGTGCGTCTTCTTCGGCTCCGCTCGATTCGGAGTTGGGAACACAGTTGTTCAAAGGCAGGACGACGCTGTGGATCGCGGCCGGGGTGCTGGCTGCGTTGGCGCTTATTCCCGGGCTTCCGAAGCTGTCGTTTCTACTGATGGCGGCGGGCGTGGCTTTCATCGCAAAGAAGCTGCCGGAGGATGCGGTTGCCGATGCTGCCGGAGCCGAGCTGGCGCTGGGCAGCGGTGCGAAGGCAAAGGCGGGCGGGGCAGAGGAGGCGGCAAAGACGGAGAATCTCGCCAGCCTGCTGAAAATGGACGAGTTGACCCTCGAAATAGGCTTCCAGCTGATTCCCTTGGTGGACGAGAAGCAGGGCGGGCAGATGCTGAACCGGGTGCGCGCTCTGCGGCGTCACCTTGCGACGGAGTTGGGATTTATCGTTCCGCCGGTTCATATCACAGACAATCTTCGTTTGAAGCCGCGTGAGTACTGCGTGAGTCTGCGGGGGGTGGAGATCGCGCGGTGGCAGACGGAGCAGAACTGCCTGCTGGCGGTGAACGCGGATCCGAAGGCGAGGCCGCTTCCTGGAATCGAGACGCGGGAGCCGGCGTTTGGTGTGATGGCGCGCTGGATTCAGCCGGGGCTCGAGGAGCAGGCGCTGGCCGCGGGCTACTCGGTGGTGGACCAGACGACGGTCATTGGAACGCACCTGGGTGAGCTGATTCGGCGCCACGCGCATGAGCTGCTGGCGCGGCAGGAGACGAAGCGCCTGCTGGACAGCATGAGCGAGGGCTATCCGAAGCTGGTGGAGGAGCTGGTGCCGAAGCTGATGACGCTGGGCGAGGTGCAGAAGGTGCTGCAGCAGCTATTGCGGGAGCAGGTATCGATCCGCGACCTCGGGGCGGTGCTGGAGGTTCTGGTCGAGGCGGCGGCAGAGTCGAAGAATATCGTTCACCTCGTGGAGCGGGTGCGTCAGTCGCTGGGACGGGGGCTGGTGCACGCGCTGCTGGACAACGAGGGCGGGTTGCGCGTCCTGATGCTCGACCAGGGGCTTGAGGCGGACCTGATGCAGACGTTCGACCCGGCGGGAGCGGCGCATATGCTGGGCGACGGGTCGCGCCCTGCGGGCACTCCGGCGGACTTCCTGCGGCGGCTGGTGGAATCTGTGAAACGCCTAACAGGTGGTGGCTCGACGACGGCTATGCCCGTGCTCTTATGTCCATCGCCAGCCCGTTATCATGTGCGGCGCTGGTTGGAACCGTATCTTCCCAAGGTTACGGTGCTGGCCCCGGCGGAGATTCCACCGGAGATTCGGGTACGCAGTATCGGAACGGTTGGATAGGCGGACAACATGAACAGACTGCGAAGACTAACGATTGATCAGGACCAAGAGGAGAACACGATGGGCGGTGCAAATGGGATTCCCATGCAGGTAATGCAGGACCGGAGCAATGTGCAACACAGCACGATCTTCGGAGATGAAGCGATGGGATTTCATGCGGCTGAGCTTCCCGCGTTGGCTACCTTGTCACCCTATAGCGACGTAATTGCTCCGGCGAGTGGAATGACAGGAATGACGGTGGCAGATCGTGACCGTCTTTTGCTGGAGCACCTTCCGACGGTTCGCTTCCTGGCACGGCGGATTCATGAGCGGCTTCCGCAGCATGTGGAACTGGATGACCTGATCTCGGCCGGCGTGGTCGGTCTGATCGACGCGTTCTCGAAGTTCGATCACAGCAAGAAGGTGCAGTTCAAGAGCTATGCGCAGTTTCGCATCCGTGGAGCGATTCTTGATTCGCTTCGCACGCTCGACTGGAGCCCACGCGAACTGCGCCGCAAGGGCCGTGCCGTGGAAGAGGCGATCCGTTCGATGACGCAGCGACTGGGCCGGGCTCCGCATGAGACGGAGATCGCGGGCGAGATGTCGCTCTCGCTGATCGAGTACCAGCAGCTTCTGGGCGAACTGAAGGGACTCGAGATCGGCAGCCTGCAGATGGAGCGCTCGGAGGATTCTGGCGATGAAGAGCTGGCCTACATTCCGGGTTCCCCCGAAGACGATCCGCTCTTCCGCTGTCTGAAGGGTGAGATGAAGCAGCGGCTGGCGGACGCGATCGAAGAACTGCCGGAGAAGGAGCGGATGGTGCTGACGCTCTACTACTACGAGGAACTGACGATGAAGGAGATAGGTCTGACGCTCGGTGTGGTGGAGTCGCGGGTATCGCAGATTCATTCTTCCGCGGTGCTCAGGCTGCGGACCTCGCTGGCGGCGCTGGCTGGACCTGGATCGATTGCGCCGGGCAAGGGCAAGCCGAAGCAGAAGAAGCGGTAGGCGGGACGAGTTGGAAAAATAGATGGAAGAAGACCGGAGGCGGGAATGATTGGTTCGACGTTGGAGAAGGGTCTCGAGCTCCTGTGTGATATCGAGATGGAAGCGACGCTGCACTTTGGATCCCGGGCGATGGCGCTGCGGGATGTGCTGAAGCATGAGCCGGGCGACGTCGTGGAGTTGGATCGGCACGACTCGCAGCCTGTCGATCTGGTGGTGGCGAACCGGATTGTGGCACGGGGTCAGGTGGTGGTGGCGAATGGCAACTTCGCCTTGAGGGTGACCGAAGTAGCAACACCGCAGACGCGGCTGGAGAGTGGCATATGTCATTTCTAAGTGGACGGGGAGAGACCATAAAGCGCACGGCGCAGATGGTCCAGATGGAGGCCGCGGATGTGTGGGGAGACGATACCTACGAGCCGACGGCGGGTTCCGAACCGCAGGGAAATTCAATGGATCTGGCTCGTCTGGCAGGAATGTTTCTGCCAGCGGGACGCCGGAGCCACCTTGAGCCAGCGCGCCGGGGATGTGCAAACCTTGACTGCAACTCGTCCTGGGCGAAGCCATGGAAGAGCCGCCGCAGACCGATCTTCGAAGGACGCTGGGCGTGTGGGGTGAAGTGCCTGGGAACGTTGATTCGGGAGGCGGTCCGGCGCGAGTCGAGCGGGGAGAGTACCACGATGAACCTGGCTCCGCATCGCCATCGGATTCCGCTTGGCCTGGTGATGCTGGCACAGGGATGGATCACGCACCCGCAACTTCGGCGTGCGCTCGAAGGACAGAGAGAGTCAGGGCAGGGCAGGATTGGCGAGTGGCTGCAGCAGGAGTGCGGGCTCTCTTCGGAGATGGTGACGCGCGGGCTTAGCATCCAGTGGAATTGCCCGATTCTTTCGGCCGAGTCGTTCGCACCACAAGCCATGGCCCTGGTGATGCCGAAAGAGTTTGTAGAAGAGTTTGAGCTTCTTCCGCTGCGGATCGCGGGGAAGCAGATTCTGTATCTTGCGTCACCCGACCGGCCGGATGCGTCGGCGGCGTTTGGGCTGGAACAGATGACGGATCTGAAGGTGGAGAGCGGTCTGCTGGAGCAGGGTCTCTTCGCGATGGGAAGGCAGAGGCTGCTGGCAAGCCGATTCATTGCGACCACACATGAATCCGTGGGAGAGACCGAGCAGTTGGCTTCGCGGATAGCTGCCATTCTTGACGATCAGCAGCCGATCGCATCCAGGTTGGTGAGGATTCACCAGTACTACTGGCTGCGCACTTGGCTTGAGACGGGAACCCAGAGCAGAGCCGGGATGGTTCCAGAGACGACCGAAGATGTTCTGGATACGATCTTCACAGTGGGCGCAAAGAGCTGAGACTAAGGTAGGGGTTTGAATCGACGGCGACGTCCTTCTCTCCACTGGAGAGGGCGTCGCCGTCTTGTTTGCGTGATCGTGTCATATTGGCCGTAGCAGAGTTGCATGATTCAGGACGCGACCCATTCAGGATCGCCATGGCAAACTGATTTCGACGACCGCAACGCAATATCCGTCAGCCATCGAATCTCATGCAACGGATGGTGCTCGGGCACCCTCTGCTTCAACGTCACACCGATGAATAACTCATCCTAGAGCCGTTCTCCTGAAGGTGTAGTTCGCCTCCTTATTCGACAGCTATTGGGCAGACCACTGGGTTCTCAACTTCTAATAAAGTGGTATGAAATCGCCGTTTTTTGCGAGTCTCCTGCATCCATGGTGTTCTAAAAGGGTTAGCGGGCAACGATCGAAATTTCCCAATGTTTCACCAGAAGCTTTTTGTGCGCAGAATGTGGGCCGTTGCATGGAAAAACTGGACTGCGGGCGCTGAGTCGAACGTGGTCTGCTATGGTGCGTTGATCGCGCGGATGAAGTCCGTAGGAGAACCCCAGAGCCGGTTCGCCGTCCGGCACGCGGGGTCTGGGGGCCGAGGCCGAGGCTCTGATGGGGCGGGCCTTCGGCCTTGAAAGCCACAGTGATCGGAAACCACAGCAACCAGAGAGATGCTCTAAACTCGCTCATCTCCGCGCATCCGTGAGACGACGCAGAATGCAAACAAGCCCGGACGCCGGAACCTCTTCAGTCGACTCCTAGGCTTGGCCAAGGTAGACGAAGCGGGCCAGGAAGAGGAGGGCGAGGGTGTACAGCATCCAGTGTTTGCGGGAGGCTCGACCGGTGGCGATTTCTAACAGGGCGAAGGAGATGAGGCCGAAGGAGAGGCCGGTGGCGATGGAGTAGGTGAGCGGGATCGTGATCAGGGTAAGGAAGCTGGGGATTGCGATGCGGGGAGAGTCCCAGTCGATGCGGGCAGAGCCGGCGACCATGAGGGCTCCGACGAGGATGAGGGCAGGGGCCGTGGCGAAGTCGGGGATGATTCCTACGACGGGGGCGATGAAGATCGCTAACAAGAAGAGGAGGCCGGTGGTGATGGCCGTGACTCCGGTGCGGCCCCCGGCGGCGACTCCGGCGGAGGACTCTATGTAGCTGGTGACGGTGGAGGTTCCCGCGAGCGATCCGACGACGGTGGCGGTGGCGTCGGCGAAGAAGATGCGGTCGAGGCGGGGGATGGTGTAGTCGGGGGCGATGAGGTTGGCGCGTTCCGCTACCGCGACGAGCGTGCCGATGTTATCGAAGAGGTCGACGAAGAGGAAGACGAAGACGATCTCGAAGAGGTGAAGGCCGAGGGCTCCGCGGATGTCGAGGTGGAAGGCGGTGTCGCGGATAGCGAGCGGGTTGAAGGTCGATGGGTGCCATTGGACCTGGTGGAAGGCGATGCCTATGGCCAGGGTCGACAGGACTCCGATGAGCATGGAGGCTTTGACCTTGTAGGCCTGGAGGATGGCGATGAGGATGATTCCGACGATGGCGAGCTGGGTGGGGTGGGAGTGGAGGTTGCCGAGGGTCACCGTCGTTGCGGGGGAGGGGACGATGATGCCGGAGTTGCGGAGACCGATGAAGGCGATGAAGAGTCCGATGCCTCCGGCGACGGAGGCGTGGAGCTGGTAGGGGATGGCGCCGACGAGCTTTTGGCGGATACCTCCGAAGGTGAGCAGGAGGAAGATGATGCCGGAGAGGAAGACGGCTCCGAGGGCGGTTTGCCAGGGGATGCCCATGCCCTTGACGACGGTGTAGGT
>JAMFSC010000174.1 GCA_026225095.1 bacterium | reverse complement strand
GGAGCAGATCCTTGATCCGCTCCCACGGATCGTCTCGTAATCCATAGCGCTTCGTGCTCATCCCTCTACGCTATCGACGCGTTCAATCCAACACGATCGCTAGTTTGGTGACAGGCCCTACGTAGAAGAGGTTTTTTTTGCCGTCTTCTTTGCCTTCTTCACTGGGACTTTCTTTGCGGCCGCTTTGGTGCTTTTTTTTGCCGCTGTCTTCCTGGCTGCGAGTTTTTGATCCGCGATGATGCCGGAGAGAATCGTCTTTGCCTTCTCGAGTTCCTTGATGCGCTCTTCGGGGAGATTCTTGCCGGCGCGGTTGATGTAGAAGTTCAGCATCCTCATGCCGGACGCGGGGCCTTTGGGAGAGACCTTCGGGGTGGCCAGGGCGTTGGCGATGGACTCGGCGTCTTCGAGGAAGAGGCCATGGTCGGGGTGGGTTTCGTCGGTGTCTACCTTTGCGGACCACTTGCGGGTTGCCATGGGCGCATCCTCCGGTTCGTCGGGTTGGATGCGGGCTGGCTGCGAGGTGTTGGTCCTGCGGCGGGCGCGGAAGAAGGTGGTGAGCAGGGAGCCGCACTCGTCGGCCAGGAGGCCCGGTTCGACCTGGACGCGATGGTTGAGGAGGGGGTGGTTCATGACGGAGAGCGCGGATCCGCAGGCACCGGCTTTGGGGTCGGAGACGGCGTAGACGAGGCGGGCGATGCGGGCGTGGAGCATCGCTCCGGCGCACATGGCGCAGGGCTCGAGGGTTGCGTAGAGGGTGCAGGCTTCGAGGCGGTAGTTGGCGAGGGCGCGGCCGGCGTTGCGGAGGGCTACGACCTCGGCGTGAGCGGTCGGGTCGGAGTCGCGGATGACGCGGTTCTGGCCCGCGGCGATGATCTTGCCGTTATGGACGATGACGGCTCCAACGGGAACCTCTCCGGCGCGCTCGGCTTCGTGAGCCTGGGAGATTGCGGCGCGGAGGGCCTCTTCGTCGGTCACGTCGTGATCGGCCATCGAAAGATCAGCCACGAACCTGCGGCACCGCGTCTGGACCGAAGAAGCGTTGAATCTGCGTTGCCAGGCCTTCGAGTGCGGGACGGCGGAGTTCGAGTTCTGCCTCGTCGAGTTCAAAACTCTTAAGCCAGGTGCTCTCCAGAACCAGCATGATGTTCGGGGAGATGAGTTCGGCGGTTGTCATGCCTGCGATGCCGTTGAAGACCGCCTCTTCCTCCGGCTCATATTCGTCTGCGGGAGCGCCGTGGATTTCGATCAAACCTTCAACGTCGGCGGCGCGGACCAGTTCGCGGATGGAGTGGAGGTCGGGCGGAGGGGGCCATGGGGCGGCGCTCATGCGGGCTCCTGCTGGGTCATGCAGTGGAGGGCTCCGAGGCCCCAGATGAGGTCGACGCAGTGGATGCCGACGATCTTGCGGGTGGGGAAGCAGTCGGCGATGATGTTGAGGGCGCGGCGGTCGTTGGCGTCGTTGAAGGTGGGGACGAGGACTAGATCGTTGGCGATGTAGAAGTTGGCGTAGCTGGCCGGGAGGCGCTGGTCTTCGAAGATGACGGGCTCGGGCATGGGGAGTTCGAGGATCTCGAAGGGGGCGCCCTGGAGGTTGCGGGCGGTGCGGAGGCGGTCGAGGTTCTCAGCGAGGGGCAGGTGGTTTTCGTCGGAGGTGTTGGGCTCGACGCAGGTCAGGATACGGTTTTCGGCGACGAAGCGGGTGATGTCGTCGACGTGGCCGTGGGTGTCGTCCCCGGCGGCGCCGCGGTGGAGCCAGATCGTCTTCTCGATTCCCAGATAGTCGTGGAAGGCCTGTTCGAGCGCCTTGCGGGTCTGTTCCTGGTCGCCGAGGCCGGGGTTGCGCTGCTGGATTTCGGAGAGGAGGCACTCCTCGGTGGTGAGGAGGACTCCGGCGCCGTTGGTGTCGATCGAGCCGCCTTCGAGGACGAGGCGTTGGTGGCCGGATGGGGTGGGGGATTCGGGGCAGAACTGCTGGAGGCCGTAGAGCTGGGCGACGTGGCGGGGGATGAGGTTGTCGCGGAGGTAGTTGTCGTATTTGGCCCAGGCGTTGAACTTCCAGTTGGTGAGGGCTACGTCGCCGCCGGGGTTCTTGACGAAGATGGGGCCGGAGTCGCGGAGCCAGACCCGGTCGGTGGCCCAGTGGTGGAAGTGGAGGCGGGCCATGTTGGCTCCGTTGCGGCGGAGCATGGCGGCGGCGCGACGCTCTTCGGCGAGGGCGTTGACGAGGATATGCACCTCTTCGACGCGGGAGAGGTGGCGGACGATCTCGGTGTAGACCCAGGGGATGGGCTGAAACTTGTTGGGCCAGTCCTCTGCGTTGTGGGGCCAGGCGATCCAGGTGGCGGCGTGGCGGGACCACTCGGCGGGCATGCGGAAGTTCAGCTCGCGCGGGGTCGTCTGTTGCTGCTGGATCCCTTCTTGCGCTGCATCCTGGACGGTGCTTGCTTCGTCGATCTCCACGGTACCCCCCCTCCCCCCTAAGTCTGCCAAAGTATTCAATCCATGAGAGATAAGTCCAAAAGTCTCACATGGTCAAAAATGGGCCGCGTGAGGGAATGACCGCCTCGAGGAGTGTGCCTCCGCGATTTGCCCCACTCTTTAAGTATAGCTGGTTGAGCCAACTAACATGCCACGGGGATGTGCTTTCTTATGAATAGGTTGAGAGATTTCGGGCTTGACAGGGCTTTGGGAGGAGTATCGGGAGGGGTGTATTTTTCCACGAAGTGGCTGCGGATCGATCGACAACGACAGGCGCAGATTCCGTTCGAGAAGTTAGAGCGGGTTTGGTTTTGGTATAGAGTCAGTGGCTGGGTGTGGTGGCGCTCCGGCCCACCTTAGCGACGATGAGACGTGTCGCGAAGGTGGGGCACCCAACTTCACACCATCAGGCAATCTGCTCTAGTGGCGGGGGAGTAGCTCGTCGAGGCGGAAGGCGGGGCTGGGCGGTTCGCTGCCCTGGGCGACGGCTACGGGGTGGGGCCTGGTCTCGTGGTATTCGTGGCAGAGGAAGCAGCCGCTTTCGGCGTGGCCGCTCTGGAGGACGGGGCCCTGGGGGCGGGACTGGCCGTCGTGGCAGCGCTGGCAGGTCTTGATGTCGGGGAGCAGGAGGTCTTTGCCGCTGGTGCTGGTGAGGGCGTTGGCGTGGCACTCGGAACACTGGACGGAGCCGTGGACAGTGTGGGAGAAGATGGCGGAGGAGAACCAGCGCTCGGGCTGCTTGGTCGGGGTGACGACGGGGGTTTCGAGGGCGATGTTCGTGACGCGGGGGAGGGATTCGGCGCCGGAGACGGTGTGGCAGAGGGAGCACTTTTCGCGGAAGAGGACGGCTTCGGCGCGCTTCATGGCTCCATCGTCCCCGGGGTGTGCGGCGGATACCCCGGTGCGGAGGAACTGGAGGGCGGCGAGGGCGGTGGTGTGGGGGGCCTGCTCGGCGACGGACTTGTCGAAGTTGAGGGTGTGGCAGGAGCGGCAGTCGGTGTCGAACTTGACCGGGGCCATGAGACCGGAGTGTGCGGCGTCGCGGCCGCGAGCGTCTTCTACGCGGTGGCAGGAGGCACATTGCAGGGTGACCTTGCCCTGGGGGGCTCCATCGACGACCGGGCCGAGGAGGCCCTTCTTCAGGTGGACTGAGTGGTCGAACTTGAGGCCGAAGGCGGAGGTGCGCAGTTCGGCGGAGGCGAGGCGGAGGGGGCGGAAGTCGGGGTGGCCCTTGGTGAACGAGTCGATGTGGGTGGCGATCGATGGGGTGCCGTGCGACACCTCGAGGTTGGCGTGGCACTCGGTGCAGCCCTTGTTGGGCGTGGCGGCGAGATGCATGGCACCGATGTGTTCGATGTGGCAGGAGCTGCAGGGCTCGGTGATCTTCGCGAGGTCGGTGTGGTGGGGGCCGGTGTTGACGTGGCAGGAGAGGCAGGCGGAGTCGGGGACGTGGCGGCGGTTGCCGACGACGGGGAGCCATCCCATCCCGGAGACGACAGGGATGTGGCAGACCTCGCACTTCTGGCCGAAGACGGCGTGGGCATTCGAGATCGGGCCAGAGGAGAACGCCTGGGAGCTGCGGAAGGCGGATGCGCCGAGCCAGATGATGGCGGCGATGAGTGCGACCAATGCCAGGCGCCATTGCCAGAGGCGGATGTCCGAGCCCTTCTTGAAGTAGTCAAGGTCGTGGCGCCTGGCGAGTGATTTTGTGGTCCGTTTGCGGATCGCCATGCGGCACTCCTCTCTCTTGGCGGTTGCGGTCCGCGGTGGGTGCGGGCCTGGGTTGGGCGATTCTTGGTTCTAAAAAATCAAGGGCAAATACAACAGAAAACGCAGATTCCCTTCGGGAATGACAGAAAGAAAGGCAAGAACGGTTACGAGAGATAAGGCAAAGACCGGTTAGTAGCGGAGGGCTACGAAGGCGTGGATGAAACCGAGCAGAAGCAGCGCGGCGGAGAGGGGCAGGTGCATGAGGAGCCAGCCGTGGAGGAAGTGGTGGAGACGAAGCTGATGGTCGAGTTGACGCTTTTCTTCGGCGATATCCTGGATGGCGGTGATGGGTTCCCATGCTTTTTGCGGGAAGAGCTTGCGGTAGTTGTCGAACTCCTCGGCGGCGCGGGTGCGGTCGTACATGGCCATCCTGGTTGCGAGGGGGCGCTCGGCCTGGAGGTAGGGTAGGACCTCGCTGTCGAAGAAGAGACCGAAGGCGGCTACCTCCGCTCCAAGCTCGGGGACGGTCAGCATGGTGAGGACGACGGTGGCTCCGGCTCCCCGGGCGGGGGCGAGCATCTCTGCGACGTTAAACGCCTGCTGTTGCGCCTCGGTGACGAGTTGGGCGCGGATCACGGGAATCTGATCGTAGATGGTCTCGTAGGGAACCTGGCGGAACATCTTCGACGGCAGGGTGTGCTGGAGATAGGCTCCGTAGACGCCGCTGGCGACCACGATGATGGTGAGCACCATGAGGATGGCGGCGAGGAGGCCGCGGGCGTGGAAGGCGGCATGGAAGAGGACCATGGGGAGGGCGAGGAAGCCGAGCCAGAGATGGGCTTTGAGCCAGAGACGGCTGCGTCCGATGCGGATGACGGGGAAGCGCTTGCGCACGCTGAGCAGGGCCGCGAAGACCATGAGCGCGAGGGCGAGGACACCGAAGGTGAGGCCGATGGGGGTTCCGCCGCCGGGCTGGGTGGCGGTGCGGGCGTAGGGGATGAAGACGATCGCCGAGAGGGCGATGGCGGCGAGGGTGAAGTAGAGCCACGGTTTGTGCGTCTGATCGATACGCATCTACTTGGCGGCCTCGTCGAGGTTGGTTCCGAGCATTCCGGCGAAGAACTCGTTGGGCTTGACGCGGTGCGCGGCGTCGTGGGGGCAGGCGTAGACGCAGCTTGGTTCCTTCATGTCGTGGCAGAGATCGCAGGAGGTGGCCTTGCGGACCTTTCCCTTTGTTCCGGCGTCTTTGCCGTCGCGGTCGAACTCGTGGATGGTGATGTTGCCGTAGGGGCAGTTGTTGGCGCAGAGTCCGCAGCCGACGCACCAGTCTTCGATGATGACTTCGAGGGAGTTCTTGCGGCGGATGCTGCCTACCGGGCAACCGACCATGCAGAGTGGATCGCGGCACTGGCGGCAGGAGGTGGCGACGAGATATTTATCGAAGCGGACGCCGTCGCGCAGGAGGCGAGTGACGCCGTCGTGGGCGTCGGCGCAGGCCTTGACGCACTGGTCGCAGCGGGTGCATTTTTCGAGGTCGAGGATGAGAAGCGACTGCGCATCCATGAGGCCCTGGGCGAGGAACTGATGCAGGGGCTGGGCGCTCTGGCGCTCGGTGGTGCGCTGGAGCTGGAAGGTGTTTTCCTTGTCGCGCTGGCGGGCGACGGCCTCGATCTGGAGGCGGATCTCGGGGAAGCGGTCGAGCATCAGGTGAAAGTCGGGGGCCTTGATCTTGACGACTTCGACGTGATCGAGGGCGGTGCAGGTGGCGGTTCGGGGGATCTCACGGAGGAGGCCCATCACGCCGAAGTAGCCGCCGCGTGGAAGGTACGCGAGGACCAGATCTTCGCCGAGACGTTTTTGCGAGACGCGGACGAAGCCGATGCGGATGAGGAAGAAGCTGTCGGCGGGTTCGCCCTCCTGGCAGATGATCTGGCCGGGAGCGAAGCGGATGAGTTCGACGCGGTCGCGGAGGATGTCGATGAAGTCTTCGGAGACGGTGGAGAAGATGGGGACCGAGCGGAGGTGGGTTCCGAGGGCGCGACCGCGGTAGTTGGCTTCGAGCTTGGCGCGGAAGGTCTTGTTCTTCTGCATGACGTCGAGGACGTTGCGGAGCATCTCGAGCATGACGCAGTCGGTCTTGGCGCGGACGGTGGCGGATCGCGGGTAGAAAGACATGCAGGTCATCTCGCCGAAGAGGTCTCCGGCGTGGAGCTGTGCGATGGGATCGTTGTAGGGAAGGTCGACGGGGGCGTCGATGCGGATGTGGGTGGGGGTGGTGCGCTCGCCTTCGCGGACGTCCTGCGTCTTCGGGCGGATGCGGCTGACCATCTTCTTGAAGAAGCCGTCTTGCTCGTTTTCCGTGGTGACGTGAGCGCGGGGGCCTCCGATGAGGATGTCGACGTCGCCTTCGAGGATGTAGAAGGCGGTGGATCCGTTGTCGCCTTCGCGAACGACGACCTCGCCGGCTTTGTACATGCGCTTGACGACGGCGCCGGCGTTGAGTTCGAGGAAGGTTCCGGAGACTCCCTTGAAGACAGGGAGGGCGAGGAGTTCCTCGGTCTCGACCGGGTAGGCCTTGTTGTGGGTGGTGGGGTCGCCGTCGGAGTCTTCGAAGAGGGACTGGCCGACGATCTTCTTGTTGGTGAGGGCCCCGGTGGGGCAGGAGACCATGCATTCGCCGCAGGAGACGCAGGAGGAGTTTCCCATGGGCTCGTTGGAGTCGAAGGCGATGGCGGCGAAGTAGCCTTTGCCCTGGCGGGCGATGACGTTGTTATGGCGGATCTCGGAGCAGCCGCGGATGCAGCGATCGCAGAGGATGCAGGCGGAGTAGTCGACGTGGATGGCGACGGAGGAGTCGTCGGCCTGCATGACGGGGACGGCGCGCTGCTTGAAGCGATTGGCGGCGGGCAGGACTCCGGCGGCGGCGGCCTGGGTTTCGAGCTCGCAGTCGTGGCTCTGCTGCTGGCGGATGCAGGGGGACGGGTGGTCCGAGAGCATGAGCTCGTAGAGGGTGTTGCGGACGGCCTGGATGGGCTCGGTGTTGGTCTTGACGACCATGCCGGGCTCTGCCTTGAACACGCAGGAGGCCTGCAGGGCGCGCTCGCCGACGTCGCAGACGCAGATGCGGCAGACGCCGACGGGGGTCTGGTTCTGCTGGTGACAGAGGACGGGGATGGTGATGCCGGCGAGGCGGGCGGCGTCGAAGACGGTGGTGCCGTGGGGGACGGTGACTTCGACGTCGTCGACCGTCAAGGTCATGGGGCCTGAGTCGTGATGGGCCATGTTAGACGCTCCCCGCGAAGCAGATGCCGGCGCTGCAGACGTGATCCTCGATGTGCCGCTTCATCAGCTCGGGGAAGTGTTTGATGACGGACTGGATGGGCGCGGGCGCGATCTGGCCGAGGCCGCAGAGAGAGGCGGCGCGGAGGACGTTCGAGAGATCTTTGAGGAGCTTGTTGTCGCCGGGGTTGTTGATGCCGAGGGTCCAGTTTTCGAGGAGGTCGACGAGCTTCTGGGTGCCGATACGGCAGGGCGAACATTTGCCACAGCTCTCGTTACGATAAAAGCGGCTGGCGACGAGGGCCATGTCGAGCATACAGGAGGTGTCGTCGCAGACTACCACGGCGCCGGAGCCGAGCATGGATCCGAGGGCCTTGACCTTGTCCCAGTCGAGGGGCGTATCGAGGAGCGAGGCGGGAAGATAGCCGGAGGATGGTCCGGAGGGGGCGAAGCCGATGATCTCGCGTCCTTCGAACGGGCCGCCGGCGTAGTCGAAGACGAGTTCGCGGTAGGTGGTCCCCATAGGAACCTCGAAGATGCCGGGGTTGCGGACGTTGCCGGTGACGCCCACGAACTTGATGCCGGGGGATCCGTTGCGGCCGATGTTGTGATACCACTCGCCGCCGCGGCCGAGGATGGTGATGGCGTGGCAGAAGGTCTCGACGTTGTTGAGCGCGGTGGGCTTGCCCCAGACGCCGGAGTTGACGGTACGGGGGGGCTTGTTGCGGGGCTCGGAACGGTTGCCCTGGATGGCTTCCATGAGGGCGGTCTCTTCGCCGCAGATGTAGCCTCCGGGAGAGACGAAGACTTCGAGGTCGAAGTTGATGCCGGAGCCGAGGATGTTGTTGCCGACGAGGCCGATCTCGCGGAGATGGGCGAGCTCTTCGTTCAGTACCTCGGTCTGGAGCTCGTACTCGTGGCGGATGTAGAGATAGCCCTTCTGGGCTCCGACGATGGCTCCGGCGATCATCATGCCTTCGAAGACCATGTGGGGCAGGTACTGGAGGATGAAGCGATCCTTGATGGTTCCGGGCTCGCTCTCGTCGGCGTTGCAGACGACAAACTTTTCGTCGCCGGGGGACTTGCGGGCTCCCTCCCACTTGATGAAAGTCGGAAAGCCGGCTCCTCCCATGCCGCGGAGCTCGCCTCCCTTGAGCTCGGCGAGGGCTTCGTCGAAGTTCTTGTTGGCGAGAAGGCTGCGGTAGATACTGTAGTGATCGGTCGGTGAGGAGTAGGGGTCGCACTGGATCGCTATGCCGCGTTCCTCGGGCGAGCGCGGGGGATGGCTATGGCCTTCGACGCGTGGGGCGACCAGTTCCTTGTCGATTTCGGTGACGATCTGACGGAAGTTGGTGTCTTCGTGGTAGTGCTCGTTGATGCTGACGACCGGTGCGTGGTCGCAGCGGCCGACACAGGAGATGTCGCGGACCTGGACGTGCTCGGAGGCGGAGGCGTACTGGCGGGCGAGGGCGCGCTGGAGCTGGTGGGCTCCGCGGAGGTGGCAGGTCATGTCGTCGCAGACGCGAACGTCGACGCGGATGGGCGGCTTGAGTCGGAAGTGCGGATAGAAGCTGGCGACGGTGTGGACGTCCTTGACGGCGACGCCGCGCCGGGTGGCGATGCGCTCGATCTCGCGAGTGGGAACGTATCCGATATTTTCCTGCACGTGACGCAGATCTTCAAAGACACCCAGTTTGTTGCGACCGGGTTCGATGTTGACGAGCACTTCAGGGAGAGGCATGTGAGTCGGTGTCCTTGGTGCTTGCGGTGACGATGGAGTCGAAGACGCCGGGATGGGTGGCCCGGAGTGGGTTTGAATACGGCCAACGGCAATGGATACGTTTTGCGAAAATATAGCAGACCGGGTGCCGGTTTCGATGGAATGTTGGTTTGCTGAAGAAAATTACGTTTCCTCTTCCCATCTGGATTGCATGGCGGAGCGTATGTCGATTATGAACCGTGAAAACCTGGAGCGCTGAAACGATTGCATTTGCAATCGCACCCGTCGCAGGATATAACGGCAGCAAAACCGATCGAGTGAGAGGCACCTCCGAACTTGTCGCAGACGCGTACTTCCGTTGGCCTATGCTGTGCCTTAGTGGTCCTTACCTGCGTGATGATGGGGGGCCTGTGTTTGTCGGCTTCGGGACAGAGTCGAGGTGCATTGGATGAGCACGCGCGTGCTCTGCTGGCGGTGGCTTCGACCGGCGACATGGCGACGGTGAACCACAAGTATGTCGGGCCGGGTTCCTGTTCGGCGGTGGCATGCCATGGCGGGATTCAGCCGCGGATGTCGACGAAGGTGCTGCAAAACGAGTACAGTACGTGGGTCTCGCAGGACAAGCATGCGCGTGGGTATGCCGTGCTGACTGAGCCGCTGGGTCGGCAGATGAGTTCCATTTTGAAGATTGGCCCGGCGGAGAAGGCTCAGCGCTGCCTGGTGTGCCATGCGCTCAGCGAGCCGCAGGAGGCCAAGGCCCGGGAGTTCGATGCGTCCGAAGGGGTAAGCTGCGAGAGCTGCCATGGGCCCGCCTCCGCATGGCTTGGGCCCCATATCCAGGCCAGTGCGCAGCATGTGGACATGGTGAAGCTTGGCCTGATCGATAACAAGAACCTGGCGGTGCGGAGTGAGGAGTGCCTGAGCTGCCATCTGGGATCGGCGCGCAAGGACATGCAGGTGGATCACGAGATGATCGCCGCTGGACATCCGGACCTGACGTTCGAGTTGGACTCGTTTACAGCGGTGGAACCACCACACTGGGTGGAAAAGAGCAAGGATCCGCTGTTTGGGATGAGGGCGTGGGGTGTGGGGCAGGCGGTTCAGCTGCGGGAGAGCATGTTGCGGGTGGCGCGGCGGGCGCAGTCGGGACCATGGCCGGAGTTCAGCGAGATGGATTGTATTACATGCCATCACTCGCTGACGGGGCCGGAGAGCTGGCGGCAGAAGTCAGGATATGAGGGACACAGGGCTGGGGATCCGCCCTATAATCTCTCCCGGTTCATCGTCTTCCGGCACTTTGCTGGAGAGATCGATGCGGCGGGTGACCAGGAGCTTGGGCGCGAGGTTGGTCAGGTGGCGGCGCTGGTGACGAGCATGAGCCCGGATCGCGGCGCGGTGGAAGCTGCGGCGAAGCGAGCCGCTCGCACGGCGGATAAGCTGCTTGGAGAAGTTCGCGATGCGCAGTATGACCAGGCCCGCACGGAACGGCTGCTGAAGGTGATTGCGAATGATGCCGACGCGATCTCGCGGCAGGGCGAGCGCGCTGCGGAGCAGGCGACGATGTCGGTTGACTCGTTGTATATCGCCGACATGAAGGCCGGCGGCCCGAATGCGGCGACTCGCACCGCGATCGATCAACTCTTCGCGCAGGTGAAGAATCCTTCGGGGTACAACGCCCCGATGTTTGCGGCGCAGATGAAGCGTGTGGCGGCAACGCTGCGATAGTCGGAGTCCGATCTCCAGAT
This sequence comes from bacterium, assembly GCA_026225095.1. GTDB lineage: Bacteria > Acidobacteriota > Terriglobia > Terriglobales > Acidobacteriaceae > Edaphobacter. Next base: position 1,727 of record JAMFSC010000174.1, on the reverse strand, counting down.
TGTGGTGGTTCGGATCGCCTTTCGCCGTTTTCGGTTCGAGGCGATCTCCAGGCCATCGGAGTTACCCGAGGAGCTGGGGCCGGGTGGTGGCGACCTTGGCGATCATCTCTCCGAAGAGGGTGTTGGCCCAGGCGAACCATGCGCGGGTGAAGCGGGCGGGATCGTTGCGGAAGTAGCTCTCGTGCATGAAGCCGGTGCCGGCGGTCGATGCCTTCAGGGCCTGGATGGCGCTGCGGATCTCTCGGTCGCTGGTGCTGGTCAGGGCGTAGATGATCTGCGACATGGGCCAGATCATGTCCTTGCCGACGTGTGGCCCGCCGATTCCTTCGCCGGCGGAGCCGCGGAAGAACCATGGGTTGGCGGTGCTCCAGACGAAGGCGCGGGTGCGGGCGTAGAGGGCGGGGTCGGGCGAGGATTCGAGATAGGGCAGGGCGAGCAGGCTGGGGACGTTGGCGTCGTCCATGAGGACGCGGCCGCCGAAGCCGTCGACCTCGTAGGCCCAGATGGAACCCTGGGGGGTAGGGACGATTGCATATTTTTGAAGGGCCTGGGCGACTTCGGTGGCGAGGGCGTTGGCCTGGTTCGCGAGGCCGTCGTCGTGGAGGATCTCGTGGGCCATGGCGGCGAGGTGGCGGAGAGAGGTGACGGCGAAGAGGTTCGAGGGGACGAGGAAGGGGAAGATGCAGGCGTCGTCGGAGGGGCGGAAGCCGGAGAAGATGAGGCCGACAGGGTTCACGGGATTGCCGAAGCCGTCTGCGGGGAGGGTCTCGGTGGAGATGGGGGAGGCGCGCTGGAAGTGGTAGGGACCGGGGCCCTCCTTGCGTTGCTGGACGACCATCGTGTCGACGACGAGATGCATGGCTTTTTGCCACTGGGCGTCGAAGGGTCGGGTGTCGCCGGTGTGTTTCCAGAAGCCGTGGGCGAGGCGTATGGGGTAACAAAGGGAATCGAGCTCGTACTTGCGCTCGCCGACTCCCTGCTTCATGTCGGTCTTGTCCTGGGTGCTCCAGGTCAGAGCCGGGGCGGAGAGGTCGGCCATGAAGGCGTTGGCGTAGGGGTCGATCAGGAGGCAACGGGCCTGGCGGCGGATAACGCCTTCGAGGAGGCTGCGGAGGGCGGGGTCTCTGGCCGCAAGTGGAAGGTAGGGCCAGACCTGGGCGGAGGCGTCGCGGAGCCACATGGCTGCGATGTCTCCGGTGATGACGGTGGTGTCGGGGTGGCCTTCGAAGGTGCCGGACTGGACGGTGGTGTCGAGGGTGTTGGGGAAGCAGTTGAGGAAGAGCTGGGCGAGGACGGGATCGGGGATGCGGCGGGCGGTGTCTGTGAGAAACTGCTCTACGGCGGCGCTTGAGAATCGGCGGTCGCCGGGGGCGGGGCGCTGCGAGAGGTTGGGGGCCGGAGCCGCGATGGCGGTACGGGGGGCGAGGCTGGCGCCGAGGGCGGCGGCTCCGATGGACTTCAGGGCTTGGCGGCGGGTTGAGATCGTGCGCAAGTAGTTCTCCGTTTCGGTTCGACTCTTCAATTCGTTCGACTGCTCACTTCAAGGATATGGCTGTTTGGGCTTCGGAGACTCACGGGATGCGGAATAGCTTCCTTCAGGTGAGGAGGGGAACCTGACACGGAGCTGGGCTCGGGCTTCATCGAGGATCTGCATGACCTGTGTGGATTTTTCGTGGGTCAGGATCGGGCTCTCGTCGAGACCCTTTCGGATCAGATCGCAGAAGTGC
>JAMFSC010000173.1 GCA_026225095.1 bacterium | reverse complement strand
GTAGGTGATGTCGGAGGCGTAGGCTTCGCGGCGCTGCTGGTCGTCGAGGTCATGGACGATGACGCCGACGCTGAGCCCGAGGAAGCCGTAGATCTTGCCCATCCACTCGGCGTCGCGCCGAGCCAGATAGTCATTGACAGTGATCACGTGCACGCCCTTGCCGGCCAGGGCGTTCAGATAGACGGGCAGGGTGGCGACCAGGGTCTTGCCTTCGCCGGTCTTCATCTCGGCGATCTTGCCCTGGTGGAGGACCATTCCGCCGATGAGCTGGACGTCGAAGTGGCGCATGCCGACGGCGCGCTTGCCGGCCTCGCGGACGACGGCGAAGGCCTCGGGGAGGATGGCGTCGAGGGCGGCCTTTTCGGCGGCGTAGATCTCGTCTTCGTGGTCGCGGTCGGCGGGGATGTCCTTGATGGCGTCGGCGATGCGCTGGCGGAACTCTCCGGTCTTGTCACGGAGCTGTTCGTCGGAGAGCGCGGAGATGGAGGGTTCGAGGGCGTTGATCTGGTCGACGATGGGAACCAGGCGCTTGATGGCGCGCTCGTTGCTGGTTCCGAAGACTTTGGCTAAGACTGAATTGAGCAACTTGGTGTCCTTCTTGCGTGCGTGGCGAACGCAGCGGGTTGCAACCCTTAGTTTACGTGAAATGGCCCGATCATTGGAGATTCGAGGGCGGCTGGGAGGCCCGGTTGGGCTAGGCCCTGGGGTCTACAGCGGGACGGAAAGGGCTGTAGGGATCGCCGAATCCGGTGACGGACTGCAAGGCGACGCAGTGGGCCGATGGGGGCCGCATGGACCACGGAGTGCGGGTGGTGCGGAGGGCTTGCGCGCCCAGATCGGTCGGAACGGGGAGGTTGTGCCGGGCCGGGTCCGGGGAGGTTTGGAACGGAATGAACTGGGTGGCGAAGGGATTCGCCATGCGCACGACGGTGGGGTGCGCGGGAAGCAGGCGCAACTCGACCATGGTGACGGTGGCGCCCCAGAGGTTCTCCTGATCGACCAGGGTTGCCTGGGTCCAGAGGCCGGAGCCGTCGGGATTGAGGAGTTCGCCGAGCGCGTGATGGGTGGCTCCCCGGTCTCCGTGCGGCAGCGTCGCGGCTTCGGCGAGGCGGAGCGTGGAGAGGAGGATGACCAGGTAGACGAATTGGGTGGGGCGGAGCTTCATACTGGGGTGGAACTACACGATCCTCTCACCATGTTACGGAATTCGTGGGCGGGATGGACGATTTATTTGATCTCGGGTGCGGGTTGCGGGGTGGGGACGGTTCTGAGTGGCACGAGATTCGGGGTGATCCGGGCGCGGAAGGCTGGATCGATTCGGTTGAGCTCGACTAAATCGACTTTGAAGGGGAGGAGCGATTCGTCGAAGGCTTCGCTCAAGGTGGCGCGCTCGGGCCAGGTAAGCTCGCCCTGAACGGCGAGGTCGAGGTCGGAGAAGCGTTTCAGGTGCTGGCCTGTGGATCGGGAGCCGAAGGCCCAGACGGCGCGGCCGGGAAGGTGGCGGTCGAGGATGGCGGCGACCTGCTGCCACTCGTGGGGCTCCATATGGATGGGCGGCATGGTCATGTGGTCTGCTCGGCCATGCGGGCGTAGAGAAAGTTGGCCTCGGTGAGGAAGGCCGGGATGATCTCCAGGACGGCGAGAGCCTGGTCCTCGTTATAGGTGTGGCTGGTCTTGTTGCGGGCTTCGCGGTAGGTGTGCCACACGTCCCAGCCGGATCGCAGCAGGCCGTCCTGGCTGGCGGTGCGGATGAGTTCGGGGAGCGTCAGGCGGTCGCTTGTCCGGAGGTGAAGGGAGTAGGCCTCCACGAAGCGGCGGAGGGTGTTCTGGGCGAGCTCGTAGGTGAACTCGAAGCGCTTGATGATGGCGTCGCGGATGAAGAGATTGGACGGATCGGCGGCGAAGGCGGTCGAGGCCTCTTCGAGACGTGCGATGGCGCGGCTGAAGCTGCTGAGGTCTACCTCTTTCATTCGTTCATTTTAGAGGGTTATGGAGGGTTTGAGGTAGGCTGCGAGGGGGGAGTGGGCCTTGGTGAGGGCGACGATGACCGCCGATGCGTTGAGTTCGGCGCCCTCGGGGTTGGTGTGGGTGTGGTCGATAGGGAAGAAAGTGGCGGTTTTGGCCTGGCCGAGGGCTTCGAACTGGTCGGCGGCTATGGTGGCCATGTCGATGAAGGCGATGTGCTCCTGGTCGGCGACCTGGTGGATGAAGGTGTTGTAGCCCATGTCGCGTTCGATGTGGGGCTTGCCGTCGGGGCCGGGGGTCCAGATGTTGCGGACGGTGGTGTCGAGGAGGATGGGGGTTGCGCCTTTGGCTTTGGCTTCGTCGATCATCTTGCGGAGGTACCAGCCGAAGGTGTGGACGGTTTCGGTGGTTCCGGCGAGGGGTCCGGTGGTCTGGGGGACGTCCTGGGTCTCTTCGCCGATGCCTTTGAGGGTTCCACGGGGCTTGGCTCCTCCGAGGTCTCCGCCGTCGTTGTGGCCCATCTGGAGGAGGAGGAAGTCGCCGGGTTTGATCTCCTTGAGGGTCGCGGCCCAGAGGCCCTCGTTGATGTAGGTGCGGGAGCTGCGGCCGGCGTGGGCTCGGTTGGCGACGTTGATGCGGGTGGTGTCGAAGAAGGGGGCGAAGTGGTCTCCCCAGCCGAGGTCGAGCTTGTTGCGAGCGGTGGAGTCGCCGACGATGAAGACGGTGGGGAGGGCGGGGTTGAGGGGAGGGTCGGTCGGGACGGTTGTCTGGGGTGGGGCGTCGGGGGTGGCCTGGGATCGTGCCGCGCCGGGGATGAGGAGGAGCGCGGCGAAGAGGAGGACTCTGCTCATGGTGATAAGGGTATCGTCACCTGTGAGGGATGGGAAGCGGGAGGTGAGAAGATGGGTGCAACACTGCAGGACAATTGACGGAAGACGGAGGAACAAGGATGACGAAGGAGACTTTACGGTTGGTGCGGCGGATGGTTCTGGTGGCGGGGCTGGTTGGCCTTGGCGTATCGGGCAGCGCGGTGGGGCAGAATAAGGCGATTGGGTTCAACAAGGGCGCGCCGTTCAGCAATGCGTATGTAGCCGGGAACACACTTTATGTCGCCGGGCAGCAGGGGCCGGATGAGCACGGCAAGGTGACGGGAACGGACATTACGGTGCAGACGACGAATACGATCGCGGTGATCAAGAAGATCGTCGAGGGTGCGGGATTCAAGATGACCGACCTGGTTTCGGTGACGGTTTACGTGACGGATCTGGCCGATGTTCCGGCGATGAACGAGGTGTACAAGAAGCTGATGCCGGATCCGAAGCCGGCTCGGGCGACGGTGCAGGTGGCTGGCCTGATCGGCGGGGCGAAGATCGAGATCTCGGCCATTGCAGTGAAACAGTAGGGAGATTTACGGTAGATGAACGCGGCATGGGCTGGCGAAGGGGTTCCTTCGGCCAGCCCATGCCGCGTTTGGTCGGTCAGGCGCGGGTAGCTGAGAAGCGCAGGCGGACGTAGTCACCGGTCCAGGCTCCAGTGGGGTCGGAGAGGATGGGCCTGAGAATTGCGACGGTCCGGGCGAGGACTGTCGCGCGGTCGGTAGGGGCAAGTTGGTCCAGCACGCCGTTGCGGAACGTGTTGAGCCAGAGGGTCATGGCTTCACTGCCGCCGGGTAACGGCGTGGGCCGGGGGTGGACGGCGATGGTCTGGACGGTGAATCCTGCTGCTTCGAGGAGGGTGCGGTACTCGGCGGGTGAGGGGTAGAAGCTGGCTGCGGCGTGTTCGGAGTCGATTCCAAAGGGCTCCAGTGTGGCGGAGAGGGCGGCGCGGATGGAGGCGATGTTGCCCTGGCCTCCCATCTCGGCGACGAAACGGCCTCCGGGGCGGAGGACGGAGTGGATCGCGGCGAGGGCGCGGGGCTGGCGGGCGGCGGGGATCCAGTGGAGGGCGGCGTTTGAGAAGGCGGCGTCGAAGGCGGCTGGTTGGAGGGTGGTGAGGTCTTCGGCGGGGCATTGGATGACTTCGAAGGGGTGGGGGGAGGATGCGATGCGGGTGCGGGCGGCGGCGAGCATGGTGGGGGAGGCGTCGACGCCGGTGAGGTGGGCTCCGGTGGCGGCGATCTGCTCGGTGAGAGCACCGTCTCCGCAGCCTATGTCGAGGATGCGCTCGTTGGGTCGGGGGTTCAGAAGGGCAACGACTTCGGAGGCGAGGGTGGCTACGAAACGACCGTTTTCGGCGTAGGCGGTGGTGTTCCAGGTCTGGGTCTGGGCGGGGGCTTCGGCTGGGGCGGTCTGGATGGTCATAAGATCATTGTTTGCTTCTTTGTGGGACGATGCGGTGAGTATCAGAAGTTCTTGGGGGCGCATAAGGATGAATGTCAGGGTCTGTTTTCGGGTGGCTGTTGCTGGGCTGTTGTTCGGCAATGCTGGTTTGGTGGCGCAGAGCTGGGTGGTGAGGCCGGAGTGGGTTCGGGCGCATGAGGAGTTTCTGGCGAGCGATGTGATGGCGGGACGGGGAAGCGCGACGCGGGATGAGGAGATCGCCGCGACCTATGTGGCTTCGGAGTTCATGGGGTATGGGTTGAAGCCGGCTCCGGGGATGACGGGGTACCTGCAGACGGCCAACGTGGAGGTGACGCAGGTGAACGGACGGCAGAAGGTGCTTCTGGCTCCGGAGGGGAAGAAGGGCGATGCCAGGACGTTCAATGCGGTCGGGTATCTGGAAGGGACGGATGCGGGGAGCGGGACGATTCTGCTCACGGCGCATCTCGACCACCTGGGGACGCGGAAGGGCGCGGCCGGGGAGAGTGTCTATCACGGGGCGAATGACGATGCGTCGGGTACGACGGCGGTGCTGGAGCTGGCACACGCATTGGCGGCGGGGCCGAGGCTGCGGCGCAATGTGTTGTTCGTCTGCTATGGGAGCGAAGAGTTGGGGGGGCTGGGGTCTACCTTCTTCGGGCAGCATCCGCCGGTTGCGCTCACGGGGCTGGTGGCGAACCTGGAGTTTGAGATGATCGGGAACCAGGACCCGAAGATGCCCAAGGGGGTGATGCTGCTGACGGGGTGGGAGCGGTCGAACCTGGGGCCTGCCTTGAAGGAGCATGGTGCGATGATTGGACCCGATCCTTATCCGGAGCAGCACTTCTTTGAGCGGTCGGATAACTATGCGCTGGCGCTGCAGGGGGTGGTGGCGCATACGGCGGCGGGTTGGGGGACTCCTCCGACTTATCACCAGCCGAGCGATGACCTGGCGCATCTGGACGTGGCGTTTATGACTTCGGCGATTCAGTCGCTGGTGGAGCCGGTGCGGTGGCTGGCTTCGAGCGACTTTCGGCCGCAATGGAATCCGGGTGGGCGGCCGGAGCGGCGGGGACGATGACAGAATGGGCATGGCGGAGAATCGGACAACAGATGGGCTGGGTTCTGAGAGACTGGAAGTCAGCTTGCGCCGGCGTTGTGGTTGAGTCGGCGGGGCAAGGAGAGATTCATGGCGGGTGAGGCGGCGGTTGCGTTTGCGAAGGACAACGGGGAGCGGTTTGTTGAGGAGTTGAAGGAGCTGCTGAGGATTCCTTCGATCTCGACGGCTCCGGAGCATGTGGGGGATGTGCGGCGGGCGGCGGAGTTCTGCGCGGCGGAGCTGGGGCAGATCGGGTTGGAGCATGTGCGGCTGGTTGAGACCTCTACGCCGGAGCGTCAGGGGCATCCGCTGGTGTATGCGGATTGGCTTCATGCGGGGCTGGGGCCGGACGGGAAGGCAGCGACGACGGTGCTTTGCTATGGGCACTATGATGTGCAGCCGGCGGAGCCTTTGGATGAGTGGAAGTCGCCTCCGTTTGAGCCGGAGATTCGGGATGGCAATATCATTGCCCGCGGGGCGGTGGTTGACAATGGGCAGATGTGGATGCATGTGACGGCGCTGGTGGCGCTGATGGTGGCGGGGGGTGGGTCGCTGCCGGTGAATGTGAGGGTGATCCTGGAGGGGGAAGAAGAGGTTGGGGGAGAGGGGATCGCGGCGTTTGTCAGGGAGCATGGCGAGGAGCTGAAGGCGGATGTGGCGCTGGTGTCGGATACGGAGATGCTTGGGCCGGGGATTCCGACGTTGTGCGTGGGGCTGCGGGGGATGATCTATACGGAGATTGAGGCTCGGGGGGCGCGGACGGATCTGCACTCGGGGATGTATGGGGGGGTGGCTCCGAATCCGTTTGTGGCGCTGGCCCAGATCATCGCGAAGTTGAAGGATGAGGATGGGAAGATCCTCATTCCGGGGTTCTATGACAGGGTGCAGGCTCCGACCTCTGACGAGTTGAATGCGTGGGATGCTTTGCCCTTTGACGAGGAGCACTACCGGGAGACGGAGGTGGGGTCGACCGTGCTGACGGGTGAGCCGGGGATGAGTGTGATGGAGCGGACGTGGGCTCGGCCGACGATGGATGTGCATGGGATGCCGGGTGGGTTTACCGGTGCGGGGGCGAAGACGGTGATTCCGGCGAGGGCCACGGCCAAGGTGAGTATGCGGCTGGTTCCGGATATGACTCCGGCGGAGAGCTTTGCGCTCTACAAGACGTATGTTGACTCGATCTGTCCGCGAGGGATTCAGCTGGAGGTCAGGCTGATTCATTCGGGCGATCCGATTGTGGTGAGTACGGATAACGAGTATGTGCGGGCGGCTACGGCGGCGATGCGGACGGTGTTTGGGGCGGAGACGGTGTTTGTGAGGGGAGGTGGGTCGATCCCGATCGTCGGGGACTTTGTGCGGCATCTGAAGACGCCGACCTTGATGATGGGGTTTGGGTTGCCGGACGATAATCTTCATGCTCCGAATGAGAAGTTTCATCTGGACAACTTTCACAAGGGGATTGAGACGATTATTCGCTGGATGACCGCAGTGGGGGCTTAGCGGTGGTGCGGCGGCTTCCTTCGGATGTGAGCGGGTATGTCCTGGCGGGTGGCCGGAGCTCGCGGATGGGTCGGGATAAGGCTCTGCTGGAGCTGGCGGGGCGGCCCCTGGTGGCCCATGCGGTGGAGAAGCTGCGGAGGGTGTGCGCGGATGTGAAGGTGCTGGGGAGCGATCCGGCGCTGGAGGCTTATGCGGGATTGGTCCGGGATGTGCATGAGGGCTGCGGCCCGCTGGGGGGGATCGAGGCAGCGCTCGCAGATGCGCGGAACGATTGGAGTCTGATTGTGCCGGTGGATGTGCCGTTTGTGCCGACGGCGTTTCTGGACCGGTGGGTGCGGAGCACGGTGTGGCGGCCTGATGCGCGTCTTTCGATGTTTACCGTGGACGGATTTCCCCAGCCGACGGTGCTGATGATTCATCGAGAGGCGCGGCCCTGGGTCGAGCGGGCGGTGGAGGAGGGGCGCTACAAGCTGTATCCGGTACTGGAGGCGGCGGGGAGGGATCTGGCCGACCGGCGTGGGAAGATCCTGGGAATGGTGTTCAGGAATCTGCCCTGGGATGATCGAGCGGTGTTCTCCGGCTGGGATGGTGAAGGCGAGCCCGGAGAGCCGTGGTGGAGGCTGAGCGTGGCGCAGGTTCGGGAGCGGGGTCGGTGGTTTGCGAATCTGAATACGCCGGAGGAGTTTGCCGAGGCGGAGAGACACCTGGATGCGCTGGATACTTGAGTTGGTTGGAGGATGGTCTATGGGGGGCACTTCTTGACTCGTGTTGGGTTTCGCTGCGTGTCTATCGGGTCTATCGGGTAGGCTAGAGAGGTATGACTACCCCTGAAGATCCAAACGCTCCAAAAGACCCGAGTGCTCAGAATTCTCCCGTTCCAGCGAACGAGCAGAATGAGCAGAAGCAGCCGGACAGCGAGGCTGAACGACATGAGACGGATGAGAACACTCCGCTGACGGTCGAGGTGGCTCCGGCGGTCGAGGAGTTCATGGCGGAGGCGGCGCAGCAGAACGAGGCGGCCAAGGACGCGATTCCGGATGTCGGGAAGAAGCAGGGACCTTATATCTCGTTTAGCCATGTGTTCAAGTCGTTTGGCGACTTTGTGGTTTTGAACGATGTGAGCTTCTTCGTGAACCCGGGAGAGACGTTGTGCATTCTTGGGCGAAGCGGCGTGGGTAAGTCAGTGTCGCTGCAGATGCTGATGGGCTTTCTAAAACCGGACAAGGGTGAGGTGCTGGTTGCGGGGGAGGATATTACCCGGTTCAACGAGATGAAGCTTCAGGATATTCGCCGGAAGGTGACGATGGTCTTCCAGAACGGGGCGCTGTTCGATTCGATCACGGTGGGTGAGAATGTGGCGTTTCCTCTGCGGGAGCGGGGTGACCTGGCGGAGGACCAGATCTTCCAGGTGGTGAGGGGGTTGCTGGAGATGGTGGGAGTGGCGGGGATGGAGGGGCTGCTGCCGAGCGATCTGTCGACGGGGATGAAGCGGTCGGTGGCGATTGCGCGGGCGCTGGCGTCGCAGCCCGAGGCGGTGCTGTACGACGAACCGACGACGATGGTGGATCCTTTGATGGCGCATCTGCTGGGCGATCTAATCAAGAGGCTGAAGCAGCAGCTTCATCTGACGAGCATCGTGGTGACGCATGATATGCGTTTTGCGAAGAAGCTGGCGGACCGGGTGGTGTTTCTTCATGAGGGGAAGGCGCGCTTCTTTGGAACGATGGAGGAGATGGAGGCGAGCAAGGATGAGATTTTACAGGAGTTCCTGTCGCTTGACAGCCTGGTGCTGCCGGGATGATGGCGCGGCAAAAAAATGGTGCCGGTTTGAAATCCAAAGTGAAGCGATATACGTAAGTGGCTTTAGGTGATGGGTTTACGATAAAAACCTCAACAAGCAGAAACGTCTGATGCATCTTGCTATCTATCTGTCGGCAACGTACTGTAGAGCTATCGCTGGTTGTCTCTGACGAGGCGGAAGACTGTCTTCCGTACGAGTCGTTTTGTTGGGTCCGGGGTTAGAGCGAGCGTACGGGGCGGGGATCGGCGGCGGATGTCGCGAAGCAGGAAAATTCCTTAGTCTACAAGGGCCGTCGGGCTGATGGCTGAGGTTGAGGCGCAGAGTTTTAGAGATCGAGTGAGGCTTAGGAGGGCGATGGCCACACCAGACTATCTCCAGCAGGTGATCATCTCGGGTCGGCGCAGAAGCAGCGCGTCCGAAGTTTCACGTGTGGGGGTGTTCCGCCGGCCGTCGGTGACCAGCCTGGCGTGGGCGACGTTGGATATTCTGACGACGCTGGTGGCGTGGCTTCTGGCGCTGCGCGCGCGGCTGGTGATTCCGTCCCGGGTGCATCCGGGCGCGGTGATTCCTACGCTTCTGCACGCGTCCCCCCCGGTTGTGGGAATGTACCTGGCGTGGTTCGCGGTTTGCCTGATCTTTTTTGCGCGATCGTACGGGCTGTATGGTCCGATCCAGGCTCGCAGCGGGCTGCATGAGCAGAGGATGACGGTACAGGCGACGCTGGTGTCCGGGCTTCTGCTTTGCGGTGCGCTGTACCTGGGGCAGGGCGAGGTGGTCTCGCGGGCGGTGGTGGTGTTGACCATCCTGTTTACCGCGGTGTTGATGTGTGTTCGGCGGGCGGCCTGGCGGCGGGTGGTGTATAGCCGTTACCGGGAGGGGCTGGAGACGCGGAATGTGCTGATCGTCGGAGCAGGGCGGGTGGCGCATGCGCTGCGGAATCATCTGGAGTCGTTGCGGCATCTTGGGTTCCGGTTCAAGGGGTTTGTGGCGCTGACGGAGCGGGAGGCGGAGTCTGGCGACGCGGATGTGATTGGGGACGTGCGGGACTGCCTTTCGCTGGCGCGGTCGCTGTTCGTGGATGAGATCTTTTTCTCTGTTCCGGCGGAGAAGAAACTCGTGATCGCACTGGTGGAAGAGGCGCGCGCGGCGGGGATTGATGTGCGTGTGGTTCCCGATCTGTATGACGGGTTGGCGTGGAATGCTCCGGTGGAATATATCGGTCAGTTTCCGACGATTCCGCTGCATCGGAGGGACTTTCCGATTGGGGCGTTTCTGCTGAAGCGGGTGCTGGATATGACTGTTTCGATGATCGGCCTCGTGCTGGTTTCGCCGTTGATGCTTTTGATTGCGGCTGCGATTTCCTTTGGTTCTGAAGGGTCGGTTTTCTATCGGGCTCAGCGTATCGGGCGCAAGGGGCGGACGTTTTCCTGCTTCAAATTTCGCACGATGGTGATCAACGCGGACAAGTTGAAGGAAGACCTGGAGCATATGAACGAGCGGGATGGGATTCTGTTCAAGATTGCGAAGGATCCCCGGGTGACGAAGGTGGGAGGGGTTCTGCGGAAGTACTCGTTGGACGAGCTACCGCAGTTGTACAACGTGCTGCGTGGGGATATGAGCCTGGTGGGGCCGCGGCCACCGATGGCGGCGGAGGTGGAGCAGTATGATCTGGCTCATCTGCGGCGGCTGGATGTGCTGCCGGGGATCACGGGGTTGTGGCAGGTGGAGGCAAGGCAGGATCCTTCCTTCGACAGCTATATCTCGCTGGATACGGCGTATGTGGAGAACTGGAGCCTTTGGCTGGATCTGAAGATCCTCGCGCGGACGGTGGGCGTGGTGTTCAGCGGGACAGGGTCTTAGCCTCGATTGCGGGATCGGCTAAGGTTGTAGACTGGTCCCTGTGAAGATTGCGCTTGGACAGATTAATCCAACGGTTGGGGACTTCGCGGGCAATACGCGGAAGATCCTTGAGGCTGCGGAACGGGCGGCTGCGGAAGGGGCCGGGCTGGTGGTGTTTCCGGAGCTTGCGGTGTGTGGGTACCCGCCGGCGGACTTGCTGGAGAAGACGGATTTTCTGGCGCGGGCCGGAGCAGCGACGGCAGAGATTGCGGCCTGGACGGCAGGGGATGGGCGTCCGGCGGTGTTGTGTGGGACGGTGATGCCGGCTGAAAATGAGGCGGGCAAGCGGGTGCGGAATGTGGCCGTGCTGATGGCCGGGGGGAAGATCCAGTTTGTGCAGCAGAAGATGCTGCTTCCTTTCTATGACGTTTTCGATGAACAGAGATACTTTGAGCCGGCGACGCAACAGGCGCTGGTGGAGGTCGATGGGCAGACGCTGGCGATCACGATCTGCGAGGATGCGTGGAACGACAAGGGGTTCTGGCCGGAGCGGCGGTATGCGATGGATCCGGTGGAGGATCTGATGAGCCGGTGGCCGGTGGGGGGTGGGCCGCGGGTGATGATCAATCTTTCGGCTTCGCCTTACTGGTGGGGCAAGGGGCGGCTGCGGGAGGAGATGCTGGGCGCAGTGGCGAGGCGGGATGGGGCGGTGGTGGTGATGGTGAACCAGGTTGGAGGGAATGACAGCCTGGTGTTCGATGGGGCTTCCTTTGCGCTGGATGCGAGCGGGCGGGCGATCGTGCGAGCGGCTGCGTTTACCGAGGACCTGGTGTGCTTCGATACGGATTCGGCGGGGCTGGCGGAGGTGCGGGGCTACGATCCCGAGGACATTGCCGCGACGTGGAAGGCGCTGGTCGTGGGGACGCGGGACTATGTGCGGAAGTGCGGATTTTCGAAGGCACTGATTGGACTGAGTGGGGGGATTGACTCGGCGCTGGTGGCGGCGATCGCAGTGGAGGCTCTGGGCGCGGAGAATGTGTTGGGGGTCGGGATGCCGAGTGAGTACTCCTCCACCGGGTCGGTGGACGATGCGCGGGACCTGGCGGCGAACCTCGGGGTTCGATTCGAGGTGCTGCCGATTCGGTCGATGGTGGATGCGTTCAGCGGGGTGCTGGGGCCGCTGTTCGCGGGGACTCCTTTCGGGTTGGCCGAGGAGAATATGCAGGCGAGGATTCGGGGGACGCTGCTGATGGCGTTATCGAACAAGTTTGGATCGCTGGTTCTGACCACGGGAAACAAGAGTGAGATGTCCACGGGGTATTGCACGCTGTATGGGGATATGGTGGGCGGGTTGGCGGTGATCGGCGATGTGATGAAGACGCGGGTTTACAAGCTGAGCCGGTATGCGAATCGGGAGCGGGTGGTGGTTCCGCTGAGTACGATCGAGAAGGCACCGTCGGCGGAGTTGCGCCCGGACCAGAAGGATACGGACTCGCTGCCGCCTTACGAGGTGCTCGATCCGATTCTTGCGGCTTATGTGGAAGGGTATGAGTCGGCCGAGAAGATCGCGTCGGATCAGGGCCTGGACGTGAAGCTGGTACGGCAGATTTTGAAGATGGTGGAGCGGGCGGAGTACAAGCGGCAGCAGGCTGCGCCTGTGCTGAAGGTGACGAAGAAGTCGTTCGGCAGCGGCCGGCGGTTTCCGATTGCGGTCAAGGTCGATCTATAACTGGAGATGTCGGGAGGGTTTTGGTGAAGAGCGTTTTGCGTCTGGTGGCGGGGATGATCGTGCTGGTTGGGAGTGGCTACGGGCAGGCGGGGAGCGCGGTGCAGGGTGCTCCTGCGAGTGTCGCTGCTCCGGCGGATCCATTTCCGGCGACCGATCCGAAGTACTTTACGGCGACGACACCGAGCGTCGATACGGTGAATGCTTTCCTGAAGGCGCAGTGGGGGTTCGATCCGGCACGGGTTTGGCGAGTGATGGCGGTTCAGTCGACGGCGGTCCAGGGCGTCAGCAAGGTGACGGTGTTTTTGACCGACCCTGGTGCGACCGCTGCCGGGGCGACGCCTGGGGCCGCGCCGAAGGTCCAGTCGTTTTCGTTCTTCACCATGCCGGATGGGAAGCACGCGATCGCGGACGGGGCGGGGGTGATTCCGTTTGGGGCGAATCCGTTCAGCGAGACACGAAAGATGCTGGAGCAGAGGGCGGATGGGGCGGCGCATGGAGCGGCCGGCAAGGACCTGCTGCTGGTGGAGTTTGCGGATATGCAGTGTCCGCACTGCAAGACGGCGCAGGAGACGATGAAGCAGCTTGCGACGGATTTTCCGCAGGCGCGGATTGTGTACCAGAGCTTTCCCCTCGTTCAGATTCATCCTTCGGCCTTCGAGGCCGCGGCTTATGGGGTGTGCGTCCAGAAGCAGAAGAACGACGCTTTCTTCCTGTACTCGCAGGATGTCTTCGATCATCAGGAGGCGCTGACGCCGGAGCGGACGGATGAGGTGCTGAAGGCGGCGGTGGTGAAGGCTGGACTCGACCCGGCGGTGGTGGCGGCTTGTGCGAAGAGCGATGCGACCAAGGCAGAGGTGAATGCTTCCGTGAAGCTGGCGGAGGATGCTGGCGTGGACCAGACTCCCATGCTGGCGGTCAATGGACGGTTGTTGCCGATGACCGAGATTCCGTATGAGACGTTGAAGAGGATGATTGCGTTTCAGGCGCGGCTGGATGGGGTGAAGTAGCTGGGAGTGTGCTCCTCAAGAGAGAACGCCGAGTAGGATGAGACTCTGCCGAGAGCAGCTTTCCAGAATGCTCGATGGCGCTCCGGCCACGTTGACATCAAGAGCTAACCCGTTCTAGGTGAGATTGCCAAGGAGGTTGGCGGTGGAGGACTTCATGGCGTCGTCGGCTTTGCGTCCGGCCTCGTTGATGGCGGCGGTGATGAGGTCTTCGAGGAGTTCGAGGTCGGCGGGGGTGCTGCCCATGACGGTGGGGGAGATTTTGAGGCGGAGGAGCTCCTTGCGACCGTTCATGCGGGCGGTGACGACGCCGCCTCCGCTCTGGGCCTCGACGACCGTCTCGGAGAGCTTTTCTTCCATCTCCTGTTGCATGGCGGTGGCCTGGGAGAGCATGTCTTTCATCTTGGCGAGGTCGGAGAGGTCCATGGGGTTCCTTGGGTTACGGGGACGATGGGAGTTACAGGGACGAGCATAAATGTCGACTCAACGGGAGACAAGGACCCAGCCGGGACCTTCTGTGTTCGGTTGGCTGCGAGAGGCTAGCGGAAGAGGGGTCGATCGCAACCTTCCAAATGCAGGAGGTGTGCCTTGGCGTTGAGTCCACCGGCGAAACCGGTGAGCTTGCCGGAGGATCCGATGACGCGGTGGCAGGGGGCGATGATCGAGATGGGGTTCTTCGCGTTGGCAGCGCCCACGGCTCGCGCGGCTCCCGGCTTTCCGAGTTGGACGGCGAGTTGGCCGTAGGTGCGGGTCTCCCCGAATGGGATCGCGAGGAGAGTCTCCCAGACGCGCTTTTGGAAGGGGGTTCCCCTGAGGTCGAGGGGCACGGTGAACTCTTTCCTGCGGACGGCGAAGTACTCCTCGAGCTGGGTCCTGGTGGTGAGCAGGATCGGATGTTGTGTGTCCTCAGTCATATCGCGGAGGGGAACGCGACGGGGATTATCTCTCTCCCAGAGGATGGCTACCAATCCCTGTTGCTCGCTACCAGTCTTAACCTGCCGACTGGGGACTCCAACGACTGATAGAAGAGGCTCATACGGGGTGCCTTCATGCGCTTCCGGATGCCTTACGATTCGTCGGGGCGGAGGTCGATGACGTTGCGGATCTCGGCGTGGAAGAGGCTTTGGGCGCGTTGGACGACGGGGTGCTCGAGGGCTTTGGCCTGGGCGGAGCCGGAGCGGGGGGCGCGGGCTTTTTTGGGGGCTGCGGGCTTGTCTCCGAGGGGGAGCAGGTTGAGTCTCAGGGCTCCGTTGCCGGATTGGGTGAGGGTGGTGCGGAGGATCTTTTCGGCTTCGGGGTTGATGACGACGCGGAGCATGGTTTTGGAGAGCTCGGTCTGGATGTTGAGGTCTTCGCCGGTGATCTCCCAGGTGGCGTCGCCGAGGGCGTCGGCGGCGGAGGTCTGGCTCTTGGCGGCGATCAGGGCGTCGATGGCGGCGGACTGGAGGCGGGTGGCGGGGGAGTCTTCTCCGGCGGGGGGCTTCGGTGCGGGTGGCTCGGGGATGGGGGCTGCGACCAGCTCGGGAGCGGCTATTGCAGTGGCGGGGGGCGCGGCCATCGGAGCCGGGACGGGTGGGGGTGAGACAGGAGCGGGGGCAGCTACGGGGACGGGTGGGGGGATTGGAGCTTGGGGCTGGACGGTGGGTTGAGTCGAGAACTGCGCCGTGGACTGGGCTGGGCCGGGGGCCTGGCCCGGGGCTATCCCTTCGAAGCGGCGACGGCTCTGGTCGGCGGCGAAGGGGGAGAAGGCGGGTTTCGCGGGAGTGGGTGGTGGAACGGGAGCTGGGGTGGCTGGGGGAGACTGGCGCGGCGGCGTGGCGGGTGCGGACTTGGCGGGGGATGGCCGGCCCTGGGCTAGTTGGCTCAGGGCGTCTTCGATGGGGAGGAGACGGCGGAGGTGGACTAGTTTGAGAAGGCCTAGTTCGAAGTGGAAGCGTTGCTCCTGACGATAGCCTAGCTCGTCGAAGGTGCGGAGCATGGTCTGGAGGAAGCGGGTGAGCTCCTCTTCGGTGAAGCGGGCGGCGGTGCGGGTAGCCCGGCGCTGCTCGTCGGGGGAGATCTGGAGGAGTTCGGCGGCGGCTCCTTCGGTGGAGTCTTCGGTGAGGCCGGAGATCCTGGCGATGAGACAGTTGCGGAGGTAGCGGACGGCCTGGCGGGCGAGCTGGGCGGGGGAGTTGCCGGCGTCGAGGAGCTGGTTGGCTACCGTCATCACCTCGGCGGACTGGTTCTGGTCTACGGCCTCCATGATGCGCTCAAAGACGGCGTTGGGGACGGTTCCCATGAGTTCGCGGATCTGGGCGGCTTCGAGGCGGGCCTTGCCGTCTTCCACGGGGGCGGAGGCGATGGCCTGATCCATGATGCTGAGAGCGTCGCGCATGCTTCCGTCGCCGGCTTCGGCGAGGAGGGAGAGGGCGGCTTCGTCGGCTTCGACGCCTTCGTGGGCGGCGATGGCGCGGAGCTGGCCGAGGATGTCGACGAGCTTGACGGCATGGAAGGAGAAGTGCTGGCAGCGGGAGCGGACGGTCTGGGGGATGTCCTCGGGCTGGGTGGTGGCCATCATGAAGATGACGTGGTCGGGGGGCTCCTCGAGGGTCTTGAGGAGGGCGTTGAAGGCGGCGTCGGTGATCTGATGGGCCTCGTCGAGGATGTAGATCTTGTACTTGTCGCGGGACGGGGCGTAGCGGGCTGCGTCGCGGAGCTCGCGGATCTCGTCGATGCCGCGGTTGGTGGCGGCGTCGATCTCGATGACGTCGGTGGCGTTTCCGGCGCGGATCTCGAGGCAGGACTCGCAGACCTCGCAGGGCTCGGCGTTGGGGCGGAGGTCGGAGCCGATGGGGTTGCGGCAGTTGAGGGCGGCGGCGAGGATGCGGGCGATGGTGGTTTTGCCAATGCCGCGGTGGCCGGAGAAGATGTAGCCGTGGGCGATGCGCTGCTGGGTGAGCGCGTTCATGAGCGTGACGGTGACGTGGTCTTGTCCGACGACGTCTGCGAAGCGCTTAGGGCGGTACTTGCGGGCTAGGACCTGGTATGCCATTTTGCTTGTGGGCGGCTGAAGCTGCGCCTCTGCGTTGATTGTATCTGTCGGGGAGTCGGGGGATTTCTGCCGCCGGTGGAAAGCTGGAAGGTATTCGCGGCTGGGATGGGGAATCCGATTCGCCAGGGAAAGACAGGCAAGAGTACGCGGCGGGGCAGTTGTTGGGAATGTTCTGATGTCGGTGGGTGAAAAGTCCTGAACCCGTCGGGCGGAATGTTCTGACCCTATAATTAGC
>JAMFSC010000026.1 GCA_026225095.1 bacterium | reverse complement strand
GTCCCTGGCCGAGCTCACCCCGACCGCTTACGCCGCCAAAGCGGCAAAGTAGCCTATCCCGGGCCGCCTGGGCCCGTCAACCATGGTGTTTGCCGGACGCACACGGTTGGATGTGTCGGTGATGAGGCCGGAGAACATCCAGAACGTAGAATCAAGGCGTACCTCATCGCTGGCCCTTCGCGAAAAACGCCGTCGCTTTTCCCAGTATGTAGCGCACCATGGTGACCCGCGCCAACTCGGCTCGCAGACGACGGTTCTCCATCTGCTCGGCGCTCACGACAGCCTTACCACTGACCGCCGTCAACGATCCCGTGCGCTGCGCCTTGACCCAGTTGCCCAGGGTCTGCTCGATGATGCCCAACGTCCGTGCAGCCGAGGCCAGACTCTGCCCCGACTCAACCAACCGGACCGCCTCCTGCTTGAACTCAAGTGTGCATTGCTTCCGCGTCGCCTTCGTCATTTTCGCTTCCCCTTCGCATTACGACAGCTCGCTATGAGCGACGTTTCGCGGGGGTAAGGTCAGTTTCAAAATAGCGTCGAGCTGGGCTGTGGTGTTGTGGAATCAACATTCATGAAAACCACATCTGCCTCAAACAGAGAGTATTGAGTTCGCGATGTTTGTGCCTGGCGCAGTTCCTTGGGCACGCCGGTGCCTAATTTGTCGCAAGTTATTGCATACTTTTAAATTATGCTCACGGTTAAACACCTTTGTTTTCAGCGCGAAGACACTTGGCCATTGAGATGCATTGTACGTGAACGTCCCTCACCGGATCCAGTACATCTGCCCACCTACCGGTAAGCTACGCGAACAATGCAATAGGAGGATCTCTTGAGGATCAAAGCGCTACTATTTTTGTGCTTGCTGGGGGTGTGCTCGGCGCGTCTGTCGGCAAGCACGCTGACATTCAGCGGCAATTTTTCCGCTGATGACGATGTTGTTCTTATTCCCTTCACCATTTCTACGGGCGCCTCGGTGCTCATTCAGACGACGTCCTATGCAGCGAGTATCGGCTTCGAACCAGTGCTCACGCTATACGATGCCGCCGGCAACCTGTTCCTGCAGGACGCCACGGGCGGTACTATTCCGTCTGGCTGCGACGTGCGTGCGATCGACGCTGTTTCGGGCTTCTGCCTGGATGCGGTGATTCAGAATTTTCTGAATGCCGGTAACTACACGTTGGCTCTCACGGAGTATGATAACATTCCGGGCGGGCCTACGCTTGCGGAGGGTTTCCCGCAAACGGGCAATGGAAATTTCACCGGGCCCGAATTCACGGGCAACCCTGGTTCTTTCATTCTGTTTGATGGCGAGCAGCGCACGAGCGCCTGGGCGCTGAGCATCAACAATGCAGATACCACGATCTCGGAACCACCTGTCGGGGTGACCCCTGAGCCTGCCACCCTTGCCTTGACTGGCAGTGGGCTTCTATCCGTTTTCTTCGCTGCATATCGCAAGTACGCCCCTACCGGAAACCTCAAACTCAATAATTAGTTCCTCACCTCGTGATTGGAGAGAGTAATGTCTATCGTTCGCAGGATCTGTGTCACCGGGGCCCTTGTAGCTGTCATGTCTTGCCGCCTCTATGCGAGTGTCGGCATTCTCAAAGCGGACACGTACGTGAGTGCGGCGAACTCGGGCACGAACTTCGGTGCCGCCACCCTTATGAACATCGGTGCAGGCAACTCCGGACTCCTGCAATACGATATGTCGTCGCTGCTGTCCCAGTTGCTGACCTCGGCGAATCCGACGCCAGCGAGTGTGACCCCGATCATCGGGAGAGCCACGCTGACGGTCTTCGTGAACAAGGCGGCGATCGCCGGTACGATCACGGCTGCTCCGGTGCTCAATTCGTGGACCGAGAGCACGGTGACAAACTCGACCCTTCCCGTTGTCGGTTCTGCCGTTGGGAGTGCCGCGGTCTCCGGCGGTGGCCAGTTTGTTACGATTGATATTACAAATATAGTACAGGGCTGGCTCAGCAACAATGACGATCCCGCGTCTCCCAACTATGTGGGCGGTGGCAACTTTGGGATCTACCTTACTTCGCCCGACGGCGGCGTCTTCATTCTCGACACGAAGGAAGGCACCACGACGAGTCATGCTGCCAGCCTTGATGTTGACCTTGCGACTAATTTCACGGGGACGCTGCGGAAGAACCTCACCCTCAGCGCTCCGGGTTTCACGTCGCTAATGTCCATCCACCTCACGGGGACCAACACAGCCGGGGGCCGGGTGTTTTACATGGTTCGCGCTACGGATGGTGGAAGTCAGATTGCGACCGAGGAAGGCGTCATCCAGTTCCTGGCCACGGCGAACTCCATCACCTGCACGGTGCAGACGACGGACAAGCTGCATCTTGGAACGGCGAATTCGGGATGCACTCCGGGCTTCTTCAATCCGCTCTCTCAGCCGGGTGTATCTATCTTTGACAACGTCTCTTTTTCGAGTCCTGCGCCGATCGTGATCCACGAGGTTTTCTACCATATAGAAAACCTGTCGGGTGCGGTGATTCGCCTGGAGCCGTAATGATGTTTCGCGCGCTGCAAGCGATCAGGCGCTCGTTCCTGATGGTGTTTGTATTCCTGCCGCCCTGCCCCTTTCTGGGGCAGGGTCTTGCCACGGCCAGTGCGACACTGCAGCCGTCCGGCGAAGTTCGCTACCAGGCTACCTACCTGTTCCATCTCGAAGCGGCTTCGGGTGCGCTCGTCCTCGATGCTCCCTACTCGGCCGACGAAGTGGAACGCTCCGGCAATCTCTCGTCTATCGGGAGTTCTGACCAGCAATGGCACCTTTTGCGAAAGATCTGTCGCGATTCCAAAGGCCGTACACGTGTCGAACGGCCCTTGTCTCTCGGCGTCGACACCATCCATGGCCCTCTTCTTATTGAGATCTTCGATGCCGCTTCCGGCTGGGTTTATGTGCTGGACTCGCAGGCGAAGGTGGCTCATTCTTACCGGCCGCCCGCTACCGGCGTCTCATCGCCTGAAGTTCACGAGAAACGGCTGATCGAAGCGACAACCGCAGTGTCCGGCCAACCGCTCGAACATTCCACGGTGCAGGCCTTCGACTCGGACACGGGCTACCAACCGGAGAAGACAGCGACGCTGCCTGTTACCGTCAGCAAATTCTCACAGAGTCTGGGCGAGGATCATCTCGATGGACTACTGATCCGCGGTACTCGGTATACGAAGCCTGACGTGTCGAAGGACGGCACTGGCCAGAGCGTCAGCTCAGAGGTCTGGACGTCGCCCGAGCTGAAGGTGGTGGTCGAGTCGAGATTTCTCAATCCACAAGCGAGCGACCGCCTGGTCCGGCTCGTCCATCTGAGCCGCGCCGAACCCGATCCCGCCTTGTTCCAGATTCCGGCCGAGTACCAAGTTCGGGATGAAACGACCGACTTTCGCGTGGGCGTCCACTTGGTTCTGTCGCAATAATTGGAGATGATTATTTAGAGCGGAATCAAGATAGCTATACCCAATCTTGGTGGTTAGGGTGGATGCTGTATATCTCTGGCGCAGCAACCGCGATGACGAGGATGGGACGAGCCTATTCGGACGACCTTCGGGTAAGGATT
>JAMFSC010000172.1 GCA_026225095.1 bacterium | reverse complement strand
GACCGAGCCGATGCGGTCTCCGTAGGCGGCGAACTCTTCCGACGCGATGTAGCCGAGGCCGGAGGAGTTTCCGGAGTCCCAGTTGACCTTGAGCATGGGGTGGGGGAGACGGCGGATGAAGGCGGCGAAGTCTTCGGCGTTGAGGTCGGTCTCGAGGTGGAGTTCGACTTGATTTGCCTGGGCGATGGGGAGGGCACGGTGGAGGACTTCGAGGATGATTGCTTTATCTTCTTCGGTGATCATCTTCGAGTTGTCGACGATGGGGATGACCATGCGGCTGGCACCGATGGAGTGGGCGATGGGGAGGAGTTCGGCGAGGTGCTGCTCGCGTTGCTCGCGCTCTTCCGGGGTACAGCGGAGGAAGGGGAAGTCCATGAACCAGTCGCCGCAGAGGGCGGGGGTGGCGATGTTGTGGTGCTGCTTGAGGGCAGCCAGTTCGGCGCGGCCCTCCTCGGTGAAGATGGGGTTGGCGCCCCGGTCGTAGTCGTCGTGGATCCACTCGATATAGTCGAGACCGGCCTCGCGGGCGCGGGGGATCTCTTCGCGCCAGGCTGCGCGGGGGAAGGATTGGAATCGGTTGTCTTCGGGAGGTGCCAGGCGGCCTTGCATGATGCCGTAGGATCTAGAGGGGTGGGGAGAAGACATGTTTCTTCTGGATTCCTGTCTCGTGGGCTTGATCTGACGTAATCTTACAACGTTCGTTTGCGCATGCGAATCAGTCGGCGGTTTTGAGCTGCTGATGCGCAAGGTGACGGGCAGGGAAACAGGAAGGTCTGGAGATGGGACTTCGTGGAACGGTTCTGTGCATCGCTGGTGGAAGCTGGCCGGCGCTGCTGTGGGCGAATGGGAGGTGCGGTCGATACAACGTACGGGTGGAAGGTGAACACGGCAACGTGTTGCTTCGTCGCGGAGATCGGGCGATCCGGCTGAGTGCGAAGCATCTGTTCTTTGCACCGGAGGTGAGTCGCGATTTCGATGCGTATTCGGATGCGTTGCCATGGTCGGAGATGAAGGGAACGAAGCTGACGGATTACTCTGTTGACCCGAATTTGTTCCATCTATGCCGCAGGTGTCTGCGGGCTAATGCGAGGCTGGAGCATCGCGACGGGGGGGTGTGGTTGTATATGGGGGATCGGGCGGTGATCCTGACGGAGCGTCACTTCGTTTACGTGGCGGATATCGCGGAGAAGTTCGATCTGTATCACACGCCGCTTGTTCCGGAGATGCGGGATGGTGTGGAGGTGCTCGACTATTCGCAACCGGGGAGGTTCCAGACGTATCGGCAGTCGGGACTGCAGTTTGAGATGGCTTCGTTTCCTGAAGAGGAAGAGGCGATCGAGGAGTACTTCCGGTGGTATCGGCCGCAGATGGGAGATCTGGTCTTCGATGTGGGTGCGCATTGTGGCGTGTCGACCTATCATCTGTCGAAGCTGGTGGGGCCGGGGGGACGGGTGATCGCGTTTGAGCCTGACCCGGGGAACTTCGCGATTCTGAAGCGGAACATCGACCGGCATGGCCTGACGAATGTGGTTGCGGAGAATGCGGCGATTGCGAGCAGGGGGGGCAGGCTGGCGTTCAATGCGGAGGGCACGATCGGGTCTTCGCTGGTGTCGCTGCTGAACCGTGAGTCGGTGGGCGAGACGGTAACGGTCGATGCGTTGACGCTGGAGGATGCGTTTGCGCGGTGGGGCGTTCCGGCGTTTTGCAAGGTCGATATCGAGGGGGCGGAGGTGGATGTGTTCCGGAGCTCGGGCGAGCTGCTGCGCAGGTGCAGGACGCAGTTTGCCGTGGACACGAATCATCCGAAGGCGGACGGCGCGATGACGCATGGAGATGTGGAGGAGAGTCTTGGCGGGTACGGCTACGAGACGGCTTCGGAGGCGAATCCGCTTTGGACGACGTGGGCGCGGCCTCGG
Organism: bacterium; assembly: GCA_026225095.1. Taxonomy (GTDB): domain Bacteria; phylum Acidobacteriota; class Terriglobia; order Terriglobales; family Acidobacteriaceae; genus Edaphobacter. Next base: position 4,960 of record JAMFSC010000172.1, on the reverse strand, counting down.
GGGTGAAGGCCGCGCCGGTACCTCTCGGGTCTATTCAGGGACGGGTTTGACGATCATGTTGGCGAGGAACTCTTCGCGTGGGAGGAAGGGGAAGAGGTCTTCGAGGGGCTTGGAGACGAAGGATCCGTCTTCCTTCTGATAGGACTGGAGACGGGGTGCGCGGACCTCGTCGGGGAGGACGTTGACGTCGCAGAGGACGGGGCCGGGCATGTCGAGGACCATGCGGACCTCGGCGGTGAGGTTGGTCTGATCCTTGATGATGTGGGTTCCGAGGCCGTAGCTGGCGCCTACCTTCGAGAGATCGGGGATGGTGAGGCCCGTGTTGCGGTCGGCCCCGATGGTTGCGGCTCCGAAGTAGGCCTTTTGCGAGGCGCGGATGGAGGAGTAGCCGTCGTTGTTGAGGACGAAGAACTTGATGGGAAGCTGGAGGCGGTGGATGGTCTCGAGCTCCTGGATGTTGAACTGGAAGCCGCCGTCTCCGTCGACGGCGATGACCTCGCGGCCGGGGTTGGCGATGGCTACCGCGATGGCCATGGGGATGGCGTAGCCCATGGAGCCCAGGCCGGCGGTGTGGTAGAGGCGCTGGGAGTGGAGGGTGGGGCAGGCGAGGAGGTAGATCTCGATACCGGAGCCGGAGTTTCCGACGACGAGGCGGTCGTTGGGGCTGACCTCGTTACCGAGGACCTCGGAGAGATAGAAGATGGAGACGAGGCCTTCGGGTTTGCGGTGCTCGTCGGTGACGACGGGGTAGCGGGTCTTCCAGTCGGCGCAGCGGGCGAGCCAGGGCTTGAAGTCGCGGGGCTTGAGCTCGGATTTGCGCTTGAGGAGCTCGATGAGGAAGACCTTTGCGTCGGACTGGATGGGCTGCTGGAGGTAGGGATGGAGCTTGGCGAGCTCGGCGGCGTCGATGTCGACGGCGGCCTTCCATGCCTCGCGGGCGAGGTTGTGGGGGGCGTAGCCGGTGATGGCGAAGTCGAGACGGACTCCGATGGCGAGGAGGAGGTCGGAGTTCTGGAGGGCGAAGTTGGCTCCGCGGGCTGCGACCGATCCGGGGCGGCCGACGTAGGTGGCGTCTTCGGAGGGGACGAGGTCGGCGGCGCACCAGGTGGCGACGGTGGGGACTCCAAGGAACGTACGGAGCTCTTCGAACTCCTTCTCGGCGCGGGCGAGGCGGATGCCGTTTCCGGCGAAGAGGAGGGGGCGATCGGAGGCGTTGAAGTGCTCGATAAAGGTGGTTACCTCCGTCGTAACATCCGACCCTTTGATCTGGTGGCCGGCTTCGGCGGGGCTATCGGGATCGAAGGATCGGAGGGTCTCGGGATCGGGAAGGGGGGAGGCCTGGACGTCGAGGGGGATGTCGATCCAGACGGGGCCGGGGCGACCGTTGAGGGCGAGCCAGACGGCCTTTTCCATGTGGTAGCGGATGTCGAGTGGCTCGAGGATGGTGACCGCGTATTTGGTGATGGGTTTAATGATGGAGACGATGTCGACCTCCTGGACGCCGAGCTGACGCATTCCGAGAGGGGAGCCGTCGGGGGCGAACATGCGGTCGGGGCGCTTGACCTGTCCGGAGATGTAGAGGGTGGGGGTGGAGTCGCACCAGGCTCCGGCGACCCCGGTGACGGCGTTGGTTCCGCCGGGTCCGGTGGTGACCATGCAGACTCCGAGGCCGTTCGAGGCCTTGGCGTAGCCCTCGGCGCAGATGGCGGAGGCCTGTTCGTGCGAGTTGCAGATGGAGTGGATGCGTTTTTCCGCGCCGAGCGAGGCGTTGAGATGCATGGCGCCGCCGCCGGTGACGAGGAAGACGTTTTGGATGCCGAGGTCAGCGACGAATTTTACGACGTAGTCAGAGAGCTTCATTGGATCCTATGGTATTGGTTTTGTTGATCGCGTGGGGGACCCGCCAGCGGAGTTCTACTCAGGGGGACGCGTCTGGAAGACGTCTTTGCCGTCGAGGTTGCGGGCTTTGAGGATCTCGTCGATGAGTTCGCGGACCGCTCCGCGGCCGCCGGGGAAGGTGGAGACGAAGCCGCGCCGGTGCACGTAGGCGAGGACGTCTTCGGCGGCGTTCGAGGGGCAGCAGGGGAGGCCGATGAGTTCCATGGCGAAGAGGTCGTTGAGGTCGTCGCCGAAGAAGGCGATCTGCTGGAAAGGGATGGAGAACCGGGCGGCAAAGTCGGAGACGGCGGTGGCCTTGTCGCGGGTTCCCTTGACGACGAACGGGATGTGGAGCTTTTTGGCGTAGCGGTCGACGAGGGGGGAGGGTTCGCCGGAGATGAGGGCCATCTTGATGCCGAGTCGGCGGGCGAGGGAGACGCCCATAATATCGGCGAAGGAGAAGGTCTTCGACTCTTCTCCCGACTCGGACCAGGTGACGGTTCCGTCGGTGAGGACGCCGTCGACATCGAAGGCGATGGCCTGGAGGGTGAGAAGTTTTTCGGGGTCGAAGGCCATGGTTTCGATACGGTTTCGCAGGTGCGTGGTTGGGAACGTTGCGTATTGTGGATGGGTGGGGAGGGGGACTGATGGCCCTGGTCGATGCGGTGGCGCTCCGTCCCACCTTAGGCGCGGTGAAGCGTTGCCCCGAAGGTGCTGGACAAGTAGGAACTTCGGTCTAGAAAGCAAAGGCCCCACCCGATGCCGGGCATGGGTGGGGCCGTGGGGGAAGAAAGAGGCTAGACTGCGGCGCCGACGCGGCGGAGCTTCTTCATGACGGGCACTTCCTCGTCGTAGACGCGCTTGACGCCGTCGCCCATGGACTGCTCGCAGAGGCGGATGTCGCGCACGAGGCGGGAGATCCCGTTGGGCTCGAGCGAGGCGGACTGGTCGGAGCCCCACATGGAGCGGTCCATGGTGATGTGGCGCTCGACGCAACACGCGCCCAACACGGCGGCGGCGACCGAGGTGGGGATGCCGGTCTCGTGGCCGGAGTAGCCGATGGGGAGGTGGTAGCGCTCGGCCATGGTGGGGATGGCGCGGAGGTTGAGCTGCTCGTACTTGGCCGGGTAGGTGCTGGTGGTGTGCATGAGGATGAGGTTGTCGGTGCCGAGGACGGCGACGGCGTGGTCGATCTCATCGTAGGTGCTCATCCCGGTGGAGGCGATGACGGGCTTGCCGGTCTTGCGAATGTGCTTGAGGAGGTTGTCGTCGGTGAGCGAGGCTGAGGCGATCTTATAGACCGGGGTGTCGAACTGCTCCATGAAGTCGACCGCGCCCTCGTCCCAGGGAGAGACGAACCAGGGGATCTTGACGGATTTGCAAAAGGTGTCGATCTCGGCATAGTCCTCGGCTTCGAATTCGAGGCCGTGCTTGAGATCTCCGTTGGTGGTTCCGAAGGGATTCTCCCGGGGCGTGGCGAGTTCCTTGGCGGTGTAGACGACGTCGATGGTGCGCTTCTGGAACTTGACGGCGTCGCAGCCTGCGGCAACGGCGACACTGATGAGGCGCTTGGCGAGGTCCACATCACCGTTATGGTTGATGCCGATCTCCGCGATGACGTAGCAGGGCTGTCCTGGGCCTACCAGTTTGTTGCCGATTTTGACAGTGCTCATTTTTTTAGGGCTCCGAATTTTCCGCTGGGGGGAGGCGTCTTGTCCAAACCAAGTGTGGTCTGGGGTAGCAGTAAGCTGGATTGTTTCAGAAACCGCGAGGGGCCGTCCACACTGCTACGAGAAAAAAGTACCATGGTGCGGTGTCTGTTTTGCTTCTTTCTGTGTAAATGTGTTTGAAACGAGGGATTTGGATGATGTCTTGGCGGTTTAAGGGGATCACTTGGTCGGTTTTGATGATGGCGGGTATGTCTGGAGCGCTGTTGCCGGGTCAGGCTCCGGGCGTCGCTTATGTTCCGCCTGTGATCTCGGGTGGGGTTGAGGGTTTGCTTTGGCCGGATAAGACGGGCGGCGTGAACGGTGCTCCGGGGGCGCTGGGAGATGGAGCGATGGACCGGCCGACGCTGCGGGTCTACCTTCCGAAGGGGGCGAATCCGACGCGGACGGGGGTTGTGGTGGCTCCGGGCGGCGGGTATCAGCACCTTTCGATGCAGAAGGAGGGAGAGGACGTCGCGCTGTGGCTGAATGCGCATGGGGTGGCGGCGTTTGTGCTGAAGTACAGGCTTGGACCGACGTACCACCACCCGGTGGAGATTGGGGATGCGCAGCGGGCGATCCGGATGGTGCGGGCGCGGGCGGCGGAGTATGGGGTGGCGGTCGATCATATCGGGATCTGGGGATTTTCGGCCGGAGGGCACCTGGCGGCGACGGTGGGGACTCGCTATGACGGGGGAGATGCGGCTGCGGCGGATCCGATTGAGCGGATGGGCTGCCGTCCGGACTTCCTGGTGCTGGCTTACCCGGTGATTACGCTGGAGGCTCCCCTTGCGCATGAGGGGTCGAGGAAGTACCTGCTCGGGGATGACGCGCCGGCGGTGCTGGTGACGGAGTTGTCGGCCGAGACGAGGGTGACGAAGGATACGCCGCCGACGTTTTTGTACGCGACGACCGATGACAAGACGGTTCCGGTGCTGAACAGCGTGATGTTTTATACGGCGCTGGTGAAGAACGGGGTTTCGACGGAGATGCACCTGTTCCAGCATGGTCCGCATGGAACGGGGCTGGCGGCGACGTTCCCGGATCTGAAGGGTTGGCCGGATCTGCTGGCGACATGGATGAAGGCAAGGGGGATGATGTAGTGGCAGGGATGACGATTGCGGAGTTCGAGGCGGTCGAGGCGACGGGGCTCAATGGCCCTTTGCTGGCGCTCTGGTGGGCGGGCAGGGGGGATTGGACTCGGGCGCACCACGTCGCCCAGGAGATTGAAACTGCCGATGGGGCGTGGGTCCATGCGTACCTTCACCGGGTGGAGGGCGATCCGTTCAACGCCGCGTACTGGTATCGGCGGGCTGGGAGGCCCGTGGCGAAGGGTGGGCTGCGGGAGGAGTGGGCGTCGATCGTGGAGGATCTGT
>JAMFSC010000171.1 GCA_026225095.1 bacterium | reverse complement strand
TGTTGTCGTTGATAGTTGGATAGGGGGCTAAAAAATAGACGCAGGTTACTTTTCAGGTTCCGAAGGCGTAGGTTGGATTGGGTTCAATCCTTTGCTGAAGAACTGATCGAGAGACCTCCCCGTGATTTCGTGGGACGCGCATTCTCCTTCTTTTTGAAGAGGCTGGGTTGCTCATGGAGGATCTACGATGCGTCTTCGGTTGGTTGCGGCGGTGTGCCTGGGCACGGTGGGGGTCTTATTTGGATTCGACCTGATGACGCGTCCGTGCAGGGTTCATGCGGAAATGAACGGCAACCTGCCGACCTACACGGGGAACGGGAAGATGGTGGCTCCGGCGAACTACCGGCAGTGGGTCTATCTGTCGACAGGGTTCGATATGGCTTACACGGAACGGAAAAATGGGGTTCCGGAGCACCAGATGTTTGACAACGTGTTCGTGAATCCGGAGGCTTATACGAGCTTTCTGGCGACGGGGACGTGGCCGGACAAGACCGTGATGGTGCTGGAGCAGCGTGGGGCACAGGCCAAGGGTGAGGTGCTGCTGAAGGATGGGCGGTTTCAGGGCACCGACGTCGAAGGGTTGGAGATCCATGTGAAGGATTCGGCACGCTTCACGCGTCCTGGCGTGGGTGGGCAGTGGGGCTTCTACGATATTGGGAAGGACGGGATGGGGAAGCTGTTTGAACCGAAGGCCAACTGCTATAGCTGCCACGCGGAGCACGCGGCGGTAGATACGACGTTCATCCAGTTCTATCCGACGTTGCGGCCGATCGCGGAGGCGAAGAAGACGTTGAGCGAGGCTTACCGGAAGGAGCAGGCGGGGGTGACGGGGCACTAGGCGGTGCGGGTAGAGGCCTCCTGGCTGCGGCTGAGGGTGTCGTTAACCAGGTTCTGGGTCGCGGTGAAGCGTTCGAGGATGGTTGGGAGGTCCTCGTGGAGGTCGTGGGAGATCTCGACGAAGCAGGGGGTGGCGGAGGGCAGGATTGCGAGCGCCGGAATGATGGTCGCCCAGTCGATGCCGCCCTTTTCGACTGTGCCGGGCCAGAGGTGCTGGTCGGCGGTGGCGTCGTTGTCGTGCAGGTTGAGAGCGGCGATGCGGGAGTGGATGAGCTCGATGGCGGGGAGGATGCCGTCCTCGTGCTGATTGGCGGCGAGGTGGGCGTGGCCGATGTCGAGCGCGAAGCCGACGGTGTCGAAGTGGCCGATGCGTACGATCTCGAGGAGATGGCTCGGGGTGGCGATGTCGTTGGGGAGATTTTCGAGGAGGAGACGGACGCCGAGCGGGCTGGCGAAGGCCTTGAGGTGCTCGATGGCGGTGAGGGCGTGCTCGACGGAGTGCGGGGTCCAGGGGTCGTGGGCGAGGCCCATGTGGAGATTGATGGCGGCGAGGGGGATCTGCTCGGCGGTCTCGAGGGCGCGCTTGACCTCGTCCATGGCTTCGATGCGGCGGCCCTTCTCGTGGGCGATGAGGTTGAGGGTGGGGGCGGTATGGCGGGACCAGCGGGCGTCGGCGTCGGTGGGCTGGTGGAGGGTGGGGCGTATGTCGTTGGCGCGAAACCAGTTGGCGATCTCACGGACGGCGGAGCGGTCGGTGTAGTCGAAGTGGTGGCGCGAGGCGAAGATCTCGATGTGGCGCGCGCCGGCGTTGGCGAAGGCGTCGAGGTGGGTGGGATCGAGGCGCTGCTGGAGGAGGATGTGGGTGGAGATTCCGGGTTGCATCGTGGTCTAGCGTACAGGATGGCGGGCCGCGGAGGAATGGGATTGATGGGGGGACTGGTTCGAAGGGGGCGGAAGATTCCGTCCCGGAGCGGGAATGACGGGTGGTTACCGGGGTGGATTGGAGGATCGATTAGACTTGCAGCGTGAAGAAAACGAGATATTTACGGTTGCTGTTACTGGGCGGTTGTCTGGCAAAACTGGACAGCGGGATGCTTTTGGCGCAGGCTGCTCCGGTTGTTGCTCAGGCGTCTGTCTCCGACGTTGAGATTGAGAAGATGCGGAAGCTTCTGGCGGACTGGGCGCAGTTGGGTCGGTATCGGGAGGCCAATGCGGCGGCGCCGGTCAGGGTGCCGGGGCGGGTGGTTTTCTATGGAGACTCGATCACGGATAACTGGGCCGGGAAGCGGTTCTCCGAGGCGTTCTTTCCCGGCAAGCCGTATCTTGGGCGGGGGATCAGTGGGCAGACGACGGCGCAGATGGTGGTGCGGTTTCGACAGGATGTGATCGATCTACATCCGGAGGCGGTCGTGATTCTGGCGGGGACCAATGATGTGGCGATGAATACAGGGCCAATGACTCCGGAGATGACGGAGGAGAACTGGCAGACCATGGCGGAGCTGGCGAAGGCGCATGGGATCCGCTTGATCTTCTCTTCGATTCTGCCGGCGGCGGATTTTCCCTGGCACAAAGGGCTGGAGCCGGCTGCGAGGATTCGGGCTTTGAATGTGTGGTTGAAGGATTACTGTGCGAAACAGGGATTGACGTATGTGGATTACTACACGGCGATGGCGGATGCGGCGGGGGGGATGAAGGAAGGGATCAGCCTGGATGGGGTGCATCCGAATGCGGCGGGGTACGCGATCATGGAGCCGCTGGCGGAGAGAGCGATCGAGGGGAAGTAGGCAAAGGAAAAGCCCCCGTCCGGTTGATCTGGGCGGGGGCTCTTCGGTTGGTCGGGTTGGGTTGATTAGAAGATGATCTTCGCGCCGAACTGGGCGTTGAAGGGTTCGCCGGAACCGATTCCGGGGGCTCCGTTGTAGTCGCCGATGGTGTCGTTGAGAAGACCATTGGTGGTGCTCGGGGGAGCGTAGTTGATCCGGTTGAAGGTGTTGAAGAGTTCGGCGCGGAACTGGACCGTCAGTTTCTCGCCGATTCTTGTGTTCTTGAAGACCGACATATCGACATCGCTGAATCCAGGACCGTAGAACTGGTTGCGACGCAACGTGCCGAAGTGTCCGGGGGCCGGCAGGGTGAAGTGACTGAGGTCGATCCAGACGGCGTTGGGCGACTGGCCGTTCAGGCCGGTGCGGGTGGGCGAGATCTGATTGACTCGGTCGAGGCCCTCGTTGGTGCCGCTGATGTCGGTGTTGGCGGCGATCTCGAAGGGCTGTCCGCCGTGGAAGTTGACGAGACCGTTGGCCTGCCAGCCGCGGGTCAGGAGGGGCAGATGCTGGGAGCCGGGAACCTCGTAGCTGAGGTAGGCGGTGAAGTTGTGGCGAGTGTCGTAGTCCGAGTTGCCGTAGTCTCCCTTGAAGTTGGTGCTGTCCTGGGGCAGGGTTCCACGGTACTGGGAGACCTCGTCAAGGTTATGGGCCCAGGTGTAGACGGCCTGGGTGGTGATGTGATGCCAGTTGTTGACGCGGAGTTGAGCCTGCAGCGAGTTGTAGTTGGCTGTCCCGATGCTTGAGATCTGGTTGATGTTGCCGTACTGAGAATATTGGCTGAAGAAGGGGCGGGTTCTCTGGCGATTCAAGTCGGCTGGGACAAGCACGGCTTTTGTGACAGGGTCGATCGTATCGGTGTAAACGCCGGGTAGGGCCTGGTTGATGTCGAGCAGGCTCAGGAGGTGACGTGCGGAGGAGCCCACATAGCCGATCTGGGCGATCGTGTTCTTGTTGAGGGTGCGCTCGACGTTGAGGCTGTAGTTCTCGTTATAGGAGGGGCGGAAGTTCGGGGCAACGCTGAACACGCCGCAGGTTGAGTTTTGGGTGCAGGGATATCCGATGGAGGACGGGAAGATGGGGACGCCCTTGACGATGGTGGTGTTGGCACCGCCGACGGCTGCAGAGACCGAGTAGACGGGAGTTGCGCCGCCGGGGTTTCCTTCGACTCCGTTGGGCGCCGAGTTGCCGGGACGATTATCGAGGAAGGGGTTGAGGTTAGGAGTGTCCGCGAACCAGCCATAGCCGGCCCGGACGACAGTGTTGTCCGTCACTGCATAGCTGAGCCCGAGACGCGGGCTGACGTTCTTATAGTACTGAGGATAGAGCGAAGCGATCTGGCTGCCCTGGAACGCCAGACCCTGCGACGCGGTGAGTTCGGGGCGGAAGACCGACATGTCTTTATAGGGATCATGGAGCGGTCCCTCGTAGTCATAGCGGACGCCATAGTTGAGGTTCAGCTTGGGAGTGACCTGCCACGAGTCTCCGGCGTTGAGGAACCAGGTGTTGACGAATACCTGACGCTCGGGGTCGCCAATCGTGAGGCTGGCCGCCGAGGTCTTGCCGGCGAGAAAGTCGGCGAGAGCAGCCACGGGTCCGGAGTCGCCGGCGACCTGGCTGCCATCGAAGGTAAAGGAGCCCGTGGCGTGGCGATGGTAGAACTCATCGAGCTGGGCCTGGCGGAACTCGCCACCGATACGTAGTTGATGCTTGCCCCGGACCCAAGAGACCTGGTCAGTGAGGTGACCGGTGATGTCGTTGCGACCCTCGGGAGGCGTGAGACCGACGGAATCGAAGCCCTTGATGGTGATGTTGGGAGCATTGGGGTAGGTTGCTCCCGTGACGAAGCCGAGGCTCTGCACGTTCTGGCCGGTCTGGTTGTCGTTGAAGACCTGGTTGAAGTAGTTGACGCCGACGAGGAGTTGGTTGGTGATGGAAGGGGAGAAGACGTGGTTCTCGACGATGGCGATGTTCTGCACATGGATGGGGGCCACCTCGTAGTAGGCGAGGAGCTGGGATCCGACCGGCGCGACCTGGTTGCCCTGGCCGATGAACCAGTGAGCGCTCAGGATGTCCTTGGGGGAGAGGTTGTAGTCGATCTTGGCGAGACCGTTCCAGCTATAGCCGAATTCGGGGTCGCTCGAGTGGAAGTTGTTGAGGACGCCGGTGGTATCGGCTGCCAGGACGCTGGTTCCCCAGAGGGTATTCAGAACGCTCTGCATGACAGGATTGACGGCGACACCCTTGGAGGCGAGGAGGGCTTTGGCCTGATTCTGCCAGCCGACGGAGGGCTCTGTCGCGTTGCCGGATTCGCCGATGGTGAAGCGCTGGTGCTCAAAGGTGAGGAAGCCGAAGAGCTTGTCCTTGATGAAGGGTCCGCCGACGGAGAAGCCGGTGTTGTAGTTGCGGACCTTCTGCTTGGTGTCGGCGAAGGGGCTCTTGGCGCCGAAGAGTTCGTTGCGGTTGAAGTAGTAGACGGTTCCGTGGAGGGCGTTGGTTCCGGCCTTGAGGGTGAGGTTGACGGTGCCGCCGGGATTGCGTCCGCCTTCGGGGCCGGCCTGGGTCTGGGCGGAGAACTGGTCGACCGCGTCGATGGGGAGGATGATTCCGGCGATTCCGGAGACTCCGCCCTGGTTGACGGCGGGGACGTTGTGCCAGAGGTCGTTGTTGTCGACTCCGTCGATCTGCCAGTTGACCTGGTTGGCGCGAGTTCCGTTGAGCGAGCCGAAGCCGCCGCCGGCGTATCCGCCGAAGCCGGGCGTGAGGGCGATCATCTGGGTGAAGTCGCGGCCGTTGAGTGGGAGGTCGGTGACGGTCTTGGCGTCGAGCACGGTGTTCTGGGTGACGGTGGTGGTGTCGAGCGCGATGGCGGCGGCTTCTACCTCGATGGTGGTGTTGGAGGCGGAGACGGCGAGCTTGACGGGGAGGGTGTAGATGACGCCAGCAGAGACGGGGATCTTGTCGACCTTGCTGGTGGAGAAGCCGGAGACCGAGACCGTGACGGTGTAGCTGCCGAGGGGGAGATCCTGGAAGAGGAAGTCTCCGCCGGAGGAGGTGACGGAGGTGTGGGCGGTGTCGGTGGCGGTGTCGGTGGCGACGACGGTGGCGTTGGGGATGACGGCGCCCTGCACGTCGGTGACGGTTCCGTTGATGCCTCCGCGGAAGGTCTGGGCCAGAAGGGTGGTGGTGGCGGTGAGGGTGGTGAGTAGAAGCAGGAGCAGGAGGATCGGTGATTTCAGGAGGCGTCGTTGCGGTGGTGTGGTCATTTGGTCTCCGAAAAAGAAACAAAGGGATGTCGCCGCTCTTGGGAGCGGTTGTTGTGGGCCGAAGGCCCGGGATGGTTCGGTTGTGCTTGCCTGACTTGCCTGGGGGGTTGAACTCTCTGTGGTGGACCGGGTCCGGGGACCTGTCTACTCTTCGTCGATGCGGGTTTGGAACGGCTGCTTCAGCCCGATAGGGGTGTGGATCAGGGGTCCAGAGACACGAACGAAAGCGCCCTCGGGAAGACGGGAGCTGCTGGTGGTACGTGCCGAATGGATCGGCATTCCATCGGCGGTGTTCAAAAATCGCCGATAAATACAGGGAGTTGAACCAACGTAAAACGGATCTGTGAATTTAGCAAGAAAAAAGTACGGTGGAATGGCGGGAAAGCGGGGGTACGGCGGAGGGTGCTTCGAGGCAATTGGTTGCGGGTGTGGCGGAAGGCAAACGCAGATTCCCTTCGGGAATGACAGACAAAAAGGCAAAGGCCACTACGGCAAGGCAGAGCTTGCTCTACTTGTATCCTGCCGCCTTGCCGAAGTGTCTTCTTCGATCCTGATGCTGAGTGTCGATCAATAACCCGCCGCTTTACCGAAGTGCCTTCGCTGATCCTGCCCGCCGGTGAGGAGGCCGGTCTTCGGGTCGATGGCGATGAGTTCGCTGTCGCCCCAGATGCCCGGGCTCTTCTCGTCGAACATGCTGGCCTGGTTGACGGGGTAGCCGGTTGCTTTGAGTTGATCGACGATGTCGCGGGGGAAGGACTTCTCGAAGTCGATGCGGTCGGGAAGGTACTGGTGGTGGAAGCGGGGGGCGTCGGCGGTCTGCTGGATGGAGAGGCTGTTTTCGAGGAAGGAGAGGATGTCGTTGGCGACGGTGGTGATGATGGTCGATCCGCCAGGGGAGCCGAGGACGAGGAGGAGCTTGCCGTCTTTGAGGACCATGGTTGGGGTCATGGCGGAGAGGGGGCGTTTGCCGGGGGCGATGGCGTTGGCGGGGCCCTGGATGAGGCGGAACATGTTGGGGACGCCGACCTTGGAGGTGAAGTCGTCCATCTCGTCGTTGAGGGCGAAGGCGAGGCCGTTGCCGGCGGTGATTCCGGCTCCGAAGAAGGCGTTGAGGGTGTAGGTGCTGGAGGCGGCGTTGCCGTCCTTGTCGACGACGGAGAAGTGGGTGGTCTGGGGCGACTCGTGGACGGGGGGGATGGCGGGGGGTGGGGGGAGGAAGCCGGCGGGGCGCTTGAGGTCGGCGGAGGGGGTGGGTTTGGAGGGGTCGATGGTGGCTCGCCAGGCGTCGGCGTATTTGGGGTCGGCCATCTGGGCGAGGGGCAGGTCGTTGAAGTCGGGGTCGCCGAGGTAGTCTCCGCGATCCATGTAGGCGCGGCGGAAGGCCTCGACGATGAGGTGGATCTGGGCGGCGGAGCGGTCTGGGCCGAGCTTCGGGAGGTCGTAGGTGGAGAGGATGTTGAGGATCTCGACGAGGACGAT
>JAMFSC010000170.1 GCA_026225095.1 bacterium | reverse complement strand
GGGCACCGTGACATCGAAGGCAACGTCTTCCTCTTCAATCACCTCCCACTCTGCGTCAATGCACAGCTTCACTCAGCCGTCTGGACGGCATTTCTCCTGAGCTTTCCGTCCTCGAACGATCGTTTGCGACCATCGGGAGCACCACGCGAAGCGGTATACGCGTCACGAAGTGACCGCTCCCCGCGCAGGGGGCCCGTCCGGCAGGACGTACTCTGTAATCCCTGACCAAAGAAGCCCGTTTCGACACCATCGATCTCCTCCGCGGCCTCTCCATCCTCTCCGTCGTCCTCCTCCACCTCTTCCTCCGCATGTACTTCGCCCACATCACCCTCGCACCCAACCTCCCCCACTGGCTCTCGTATGCTCTCTTCCGCAACGGAAACAACGGCGTCACCGTCTTCTTCGCCATCTCCGGCTTCCTCATCACCCTCACCTCCATCCGCCGTTTCGGATCCCTCGCAGCCATGCGCCCGCTTGTCTTCTACCGCATCCGCTTCGCCCGCATCGCACCCCTGCTCCTGACCCTTCTCGCCATCCTCAGCATCCTCCACCTCACCCACGCCGAAGGCTTCCGCATCCCGCTCAGGACGACGACCCTCCCACGAGCCCTCTTCAGCGCCCTGACCTTCCATCTCAACTGGCTCGAAGCCGCCCACGGCTACCTCCCCGCCAACTGGGACGTCCTCTGGTCCCTCTCCGTCGAAGAGATGTTCTATCTCTTCTTCCCCCTACTCTGCGCCGTCGTCCTGCCCCATCGCCACGGTCTGAAGGTCTTCCTCGCCGTCCTCCTGGCCTTCATCGTCATGGGCCCCTTCTCCCGCACCCTCTGGACCACCAACGATATCTGGCGCGAAAAGACCTACCTCGGCGGAATGAACGCCATCGCCCTCGGAGTCCTCACCGCCCTCCTCACCGCACACCTCGCCAAGCGCCCATCCGCACGCCTCACCCGCCTCCTCCTCCCCATCCAGATCGCAGGCTCCGTCCTCATCCTCCTCATCGCCCTCTGGCCCACCTACTGGCACTGGCTCCGCCCCACCCTCCGCTTCCTCGCCCGCACCGACCTCGACGACACCCTCCTCCCCATCGCCACCTGCATGGTCATGCTCGCCTCCGTCCTCCGCCCCCGCCCCGGCTCCCGCTGGACCGCCCCCATCCGCTGGTTCGGACGCCACAGCTACGAGGTCTACCTCACCCACGAGTTCGTCGTCGTCTGGGGAACCGCGCTCTACCTCAAACTCAGACGCGGCCCGACCTCCCTCTGGGTCATCGCCCTCGTCCTCCTCACCGCCCCTCTCGGAGCCCTGGCCGCCCGTCTCATCGCCGACCCCCTCAACCGCCGCCTCCGCCCCCAGCCACCCACCCCCGTCGAACCTCTTACTCCCTCCAATCGCCTCTGAGGCACCACAATCCCTCGCACTCTAGGGCGGACTACGCGTTCGTATGAAGTCGGGTGCCCCACCTTCGCGACACGTCTCATCGTCGCTAAGGTGGGCGGGACCGCCATAGCACCCCGCCGCTGCCGTTGCCCTTCTGTCTGTCATTCCCGAAGGGAATCTGCGTTTGCCCTTTCACTCACTCATCCCAGAAAGCTTGACAAACCCCACCCCCAAACCACCCCCACCCTGCCCACCTAAGCCCCTCCCACCACAACCAAACAAAAAAACACGTCACAAAATGCAAATCCCCAATAAAGACGCACCCCTCACCACATTCACTCCGTGACCGCCACCACGCATTCACCACCCGCGACCAGCCGTTTTCAACCCGAATCCCATCCGAATAGCCTCCCATCCGAGACACTCCGATGTCACCCCGAACTATTTATTTTCACCCCAACCCAGCCAACATCTCCCCCACCGTCCGCCCACTCCGAGGATCCCTCATCCCCGCGGCAATCTCAGCCAGGGGCTCCAGCACAAACCGCCTCTCCCCCATCTCCGGATGCGGAACCGTCAGCCCCTCGGTCTCGATCACCGCATCCCCGAACAGCAGCAGATCCAGGTCGATCGTGCGCGGCCCCTTCGCCACCATGCGCACCCGTCCCATGTCCGTCTCGATCTCAAGCAGAGCCCCCATCAACTCCTCCGCCCCCAACTCCGTCTCGATCACCATCGCCCCATTCAAAAACCGAGGCTGCTCCGCATATCCCACCGGCTCCGTATCCCGAAAGCTTGAGACCCTCACCACCAGTCCCAGCCCCCCCACCCTCCGGATCGCCTCCCGCAAAGTCGCCTCCCGGTCCCCCCACGCGGACCCCAGGTTCGACCCCAAAGCGATCGCCGCGACCGTCAAGCCGCCGAAATCCCCAAAAACGTCCGCTGTCCAGTTTTTCCATACAACGGCCCAGTTCGTGCCCAGCCAAAATCCCAAAAGAACCTAAGCATTGGCGACCTGCGCGCCAAACGGAACATGTTCAGCCTCCGCGACCTCGTCATACCCATAAGCCAGCTCCCACGCCGACCGATCCCGCATCAGCTTCTGCACCAGCGCCGTATGCATCGCATGACCCGCCCGCTCCGCCACCACCAGCCCCTGGATCCGCCGCCCCGCCAAAGCCAGGTCCCCGATCAGGTCCAGCACCTTATGCCGCACAAACTCATCCTCAAACCGAAGTGGCCCATTTTCAACACCATGCCGACTCAGAATGATCGCACTCTCATCCGAAACCCCGCGAATCAACCCCATATTCCGCAGCATCGCCTCATCTTCCTTGAAGCCAAACGTCCGCGCCGGAGCGATCCACTCCGCATAGTCCCCCGTAGCCAGATCCCCCACAAACGTCTCACACCCAATCGGCGGAGGAAAATCAATCGAGTACCGGATCCCATACCCCCGACCCGGATAAACCCCAATAAACTTCGACCCCTCCCGCACCTCCACCTCACGCAGCACCCTGAGGTACTCCCGCTTCCGCCGCTGCTTCTTAAGTCCCACATTTTGAAACGCTTGCACGTAGGGCAAAGCACTTCCATCGAGGATGGGAACCTCTAGATTGTCGACCTCGACGATGACATTATCGACGCCAAACCCAATCAAAGCCGACAAAAGATGCTCCGTCGTCTGGATCAAAACACTCTGCCGCATCAGGCTCGTCGCATAGCTCACCTTGGCCACATTGCGCCCGGTCGCCGGAATCTCGAAGTTGTCCAAATCCGTTCGTCGAAAGACAATTCCAGAGCCCGCCGCAGCCGGTACAAGCTTCATAGCGACCGCCGCCCCGCTATGCAGACCGATGCCCTTGAACTCGATCTCATTCCGAATTGTCTGCTCCAGGTGAGCCGCCTGCGCCAAGAATGTACCCCTAAAGTGATCCGCCGTTCAGCATATCCCGCAAACCCGCGAAACGAATGTGGCAGATTTGCCACAGTGTTTACCAAGTACCCCCTTCGCCACAGACCTAAGCTCTTTGTTCCCTGCGATAAGATCTCTGAATGGCTGCTTCGGCACAAGCGATCCTCAGTTCCGTCCACCAACTCGAGCCTTGGATCTGGGCAGCTCTGCGCTCCCTCGTGGAAGTCGAATCCCCCAGCAGCGCCGCCCATGCCGTCAACGCGGCGGGCGCGAATGTGAGACGTCTGGCCGACGACATTCCGCACGTCGTCACCGTCCATCCACAGGTCGGATTTGGAGATGTGCTCGAGATGCGGTTCGGCGTCGAGGGCGACGCCCGGAAACCCGTCCTTCTGCTTGGTCACCTGGACACAGTCTGGCCGATCGGAACGATTGCGTCGATGCCCTGGCGAGAGGCGGACCGGCGGTTCTGGGGTCCCGGGGTATTGGACATGAAGGCCGGCGTGGTGATGGCATTGACCGCGCTGAAGGCTCTAAAGGCCAATGGAATCGAGCGTTCCGTCACACTGCTCCTCAACAGCGAGGAGGAGATCGGGAGTCCGGTCTCACGCCCAATCACGGAGCGGCTTGCGCTAGAATCCGAGTCTGTTTTCGTGCTCGAGCCAGCGCAAGGACTCGCTTACAAGACGGCGCGGAAGGGGGTTGGGCAATACAATCTGCACGTTACGGGGGTTGCCTCGCACGCCGGGGTGGACTTCGAGCGCGGTCATTCCGCGATCCGAGAGATCGCACGTCTGGTCGAAAAGGTCTTCAACTTCACGGATCCCGCGAGAAAGAGGACCGTCAACGTCGGCAAGATCTCCGGTGGCACGCAATCGAACGTGATTGCCGCGGAAGCATCTGCTGAGGTTGATGTGCGGATTGCAACGAGCGAAGACGGTGTGGTCGTGGACAATCTGTTCCGATCCCTCCGATGCACCGATCCGCATTGCTTGCTGTCGATCTCGGGAGGGATCAATCGTCCTCCAATGGAACGGACTGAAGGAACCGTCATCCTGTTCGAGCGTGCGCGAAAGTGCGCGGCGGAGCTCGGATTTGTTCTGGACGAGGCTTCAACCGGAGGCGGATCGGACGGAAACTTTACCTCTGCCTTGGGTGTTCCGACGCTGGACGGGATGGGAGCTGTAGGAGATGGGGCCCACGCAGCGCATGAATCCGTTGTGATTGAACACATCGTGCCGCGGACGGCCCTCCTGGCCATGATGATTGCCGGGAGTTAGGCGACCACGGTCGTCGCGGCAGGGTTTGCCGCGGGCGATGCAAGACGCTCGTGGGCGAGGTCCAGCATGGCCATGGTGCGCGCGATGGGGAGTCCGACGACGTTGTAGAAGCAGCCTTCGACGCGTGGTATCCAGCGCGCCGCATAGCCCTGAATCCCGTAGGCGCCGGCCTTGTCCAGGGGTTCGCCGGAGTCGAGGTACAACCTCAGTTCCGCGGGCTTGATGAGGTCGAACACAACCTGGGAGATCTCGACCGCGACCGCGGCTCCGGCACCCGTGACGGTCGCG
The DNA here is from genome assembly GCA_026225095.1 of bacterium. Classification (GTDB taxonomy): domain Bacteria; phylum Acidobacteriota; class Terriglobia; order Terriglobales; family Acidobacteriaceae; genus Edaphobacter. The sequence goes on along the minus strand of JAMFSC010000170.1, from coordinate 19,640 downwards.
ACTCCGGTGAGAACCTGGTGGGTCCGTCCCGAGAGGCTCTCGAGCATCCTCTGGGCGTCGTCGCGGTTGGCGGGCTTGCCGAGGATCGTTCCCTCCGACAGAACGCAGGTGTCGGCTCCGAGGACGATCAGCGGATCGCCCGGATTGGAGGGACGCGTCGCTGCGATGCGGTCAAAGACCGCCCGGGCCTTTTCCTCCGCCATGCGGGAGACGTAATCCGCGGCGGATTCGTGCGGCAGTGGTTCTTCGAGGATGTCCGGGGACTCGACGGTAAAGGTGATTCCGGCCTGAGTGAGGAGTTCCCTGCGACGCGGCGAGTTGGAGGCGAGCACGATCATGATGGTTCGATGCGGCGAACTGAGTGCGGGTTCCGGGCTCGTCAGCTTGTCAGTGTGTTTTCGCGAGCGTGACCTTGCTCTGCATGGTGTGGGTTTGGCCAGGAGAGAGCGTGACTGACTGATCGCCGACGTTGACAGTCTCGACACAGACGAACTCATGCCAGCCGTCGGGCTGAATGTCGGGCATCTCGGCCCAGGGATTCCAGACCACCGTCGTATTGGAGTTGGTCTTCTGGATATGGATGATGCGGTGCTCCGCCGGATCGTGGATGGTGAGGGGCGAGGAAGTCGCCCGATAGACGCGATCGGTCGGCGCAGTGATGTGCATTGGACCGGGAAGCTGTGACTTGACCTTGAAGTCGTCTTTCTTGTCGATGTAGGTAGTTCCGTCGAGGCCTTCGATCGAGATTTCGTGGATGTCCTGGACGCTGAAGTAAGTATGCATTCCTTCTTCGAAGAGCAGGGGCGTCGTACCGCCATTGGCTACCGTGAGATGGAGGTCGAGTGCGGGGCCGATGGTGACCTGGTATGCGAGACGAAAGTGATCGAATCCGAGGGCGCGGCTGATGTCGGTGGGTCCGAGCGTAAAGGTCAGGTGGAGGTCCTCGCCGGAGAGGGCGGCGAAGTCGAGCGTCCAGTTCTGGGTGCGGGCAAAGCCGTGCATCGGGCCTTCCTTGCCGTCGTGACGTGGTCCGAACCAGGGGAAGAGGATCGGGATTCCTCCGCGGATGGCCTTTCCCGGGGTCATGTCGGACCGCTGGCTGAGGAAGATGACCGGCTGCTGGCCCCTGGGCTGCCAGGCGAGGAGATGCGCTCCCTGGAGGCAGAGGCTCGCGGTTGCGGCGGGCGAGGTGACGTCGGCGAAGAGCAGGCCACGGTCTTCGCGGAAGGCGAGCACGCCGGGAATGGCGAAGTGGTCAGTCAGCGACGAGAGGGTCTGGGCGGCATTTGCGGTGATCGTCATAGGGTCATCGGCTCCGAACCATTGTGCCTGTTTTTGGCGAACGTTGCCATCGGCCGGCAAGTCGTCGCTCGATGACGGAACAAACTCGTGGATTGCAGCGACCGAAGGCCGGCCAGGATTTGGGGTCCGGGCCGGCCTTGGGTGGGGTTGGATGCGTTTAGAAGTCTAGCTTGCCGCTGAACTGGATGTCGCGTGAGGAGTTGGCGGTTCCGGAGATGAGGCCGAAGTTGGCGTTGCCGACGACGGCGTTGGGGGCGGCGAAACGGACGTTATTGGTGACGTTGAAGACGTCTCCCTGGAAGGTGAACTTCAACCGCTCGTAGAGGTCGAAGGTGCGGCGGATGCTCATGTCGGTGTTGTCGCCGCCGGGTGCGCGGAGACCATAGGCGTAGGTTCTCGGGGCGTTGCCCAGGGCGTAGTTGCCTGAGGGGATGCTGGAGAAGGCTGCAGGATCGATGTACTTCGTCGTCGTGGCTGTGCTGTAAAGCGGGTTTCCGTAGCCGCCGTTGATGCGAGCGGGGCCCGCGAAGTTGGGGTTGAGGTTGGGCTCGCAGGTTCCTGCGAAGGTGCTGCTGCTGCAGCTGGAGGCGGTGGGGACGATAGGGTATCCGGAGGTATAGCGGTAGATTCCGGAGATGGCGTAGTTCTTGATGAGGGCGTTGACCAAGCGGTTTCCGCCGTGACGGCCAAAGGGCTCTTCGTAGACGGCGTAGGCGGAGACGTTGCTTGGCAGATCGGTGGTGGAGAGCGAGCGCTCGGTGTAGGCGTTGTTGCCGTAGGCCGTACGCCCGGTTCCGGTGTTGTCATACATCTTTGAGTAGGTGTAGTTGATGGTGTAGCTGAAGCCATGCTGGGGCTTCTGGCTCATCGAGATCTGCAGCGAGTTATAGTTCGAGGTTCCTACATCACCCCAGATGTCCGTAAATCCAACATACTGCGCGAAGGGCCGCAGGGATTGACCGATGGTGGCCGTCGGGGAGAAGTTGGTAAAGGGCAGGTGGTAGCTGGGAACGATCGCCTGCGCCTTGGCCACATTGGCCGCGGTAGCAGGGGAGGTCAGCAAAGCCCCCAGGGCGAAATACTGCGGATCGACCTGGTTGGAATAGATGCCGTGCCCGATGCCCGTTCCAAGGAAGTGGCCGGTGGAGCCTGAGTAATTGACGTTCAGGATTGTCTGCTTGAGAATCTCGCGCTGAATCCCGAGGTTGAAGTTCTCGTAGTAGGGAGCACGACGGCTCAGGTAGGGATCCGCATAGGTGACGCCGAGGGGCGTTCCGGTGTATCCCGTGGTCGTGGTGTAGCCGGTTCCATATGCGGGGTTGAGCGTGGGCAATGCATACGAGGGGAGGGCGGTGTTGCTTGCGTTGAGGTAGAGAGGCACGGTGATTCCTCCATCGGGAGAGGAGATAGAGGTTCCCCCGGTGAAGCCGAGCTGACCTGTGCCCTGGCGGCCGCCGCCACGTCCTCCCACCCCGCCCGCGTGGGCGTAAGCGATGTCGAAGGCTCCGCGGATGACGGTCTTCTGATCGATGGCATAGGCGAAGCCGATGTGGGGGCCGAAGTTCTTGAACCAGGTCTTGACCGGCGTAAGGCAGTTGCATCCATACTGTCCGTTGCCTGCGAACGAGAGTGCGCCCAGGGTTCCGGTGACTGGATTGACGCGCGTTGCGTCGAGGAATGAGAGACGGTTGGTGACCTCGTGAAAGGGTGAGTAGAGATCCCAGCGAAGGCCAAGGTTGAGGGTTAGCTTCTGGGTGGCCTTGAAGTCATCCTGAAAGAAGGGCGAGAAGGTGTAATACCTGGCACCCGTGTCGATGGCCCCGCGCTGGTCGGAGATGCCGCCGCTATCGACTGCTCCCAGGAGGAAGCTGGCGTAGGGCGCTCCATGAGCAATATTGGGGCTGCTGGCTGTGATGTTCCCCTTGCTGTCCTTGGTGTAGGTGAAGTCGGCGGTCTCGTTTGGGGCAAAGTTCAGGTTGAGGTAGGTGCCACCGGTGTAGAGGGTGTCGTTATCCTCGAGCCACTGGTACTGGCCGCCCCAGCTCATGGAGTGCTTGCCCTTGACGAGCTGCATGGTGTCGGCAAGGATGAAGCCGGTTCCATACTCAGAGTTGGCCTGGTTGTTCGAGTTGGCGGTTCCTCCCAGGGAGGCCGGCGCGTTGGTTCCGCTGAAACCGAATCGGGGCGCTGCATCGGAGGCCTGGCCACTGGGGATATTCGTAATGCCGGAGGCGGTGGCCGCCCATTGAGGACCCTCGCCAGGGTTGGTCGATTTTCCTCCGCCCCTGTTGACGGCGTACTTGAGCTGGTTGATCCAATGGTCGTTGATCTGGTAGGTGTCCTCGATCAGGCCAACCATCGTGAACTGGGTATTTCCGACGGTCGCGGTGAACGGCGGGGGAAGTCCGCTGGAGTCGCAGCAGATGGGGTTCGCGACGCGGGTGCCGTAGGTGAAGAGCAGGGTCGCGCGATTCTTCTTGGAGGTGTCGTAGTCGAACTTGATGCTGTACTTCGTGTAGTTGAAGCCGGTATTGAAGCCGCCAAGGTAGTTATTGACGAGATTGCTGTTGGTCGGAAGGGGGACGAAGTTCTGGTAGAACTTCGCGACCTGCGAAAAGCGCGACGCGGGGATCACGTTGTTGAGGAACTGGGTGCGGGTGCAGGTTCCATTGGTGCAGACGGTCGTGGTCGGATCGTAGATGGGCGCGAAGGCGGAGAAGTCTCCGTTGCGCTCGGCCAGGGTGGGGACGGAGACGAGGCCGGGATTGGAGCCTTTGAGGTAGCGCTGGCCATCGTAGGAGGCGAAGAAGAAGATTTTGTCGCGCAGGATCGGGCCGCCGAAGGTTCCACCGTACTCGTTCTGACGCTCGACGGGCTTGATGGCTGTTCCGGTGACCGGATTGATCTGGTTCTTGGGCGTCCACCCCCACGTGTCGAGGACGGTGTTGCGGAAGTACTCGAAGGCGCGGCCGTGAAACTGGTTGGTTCCACCCTTGAGGGTGTAGTTCTGAAATCCCTGGCCCTGGTAGGCGGCGGAGGTTCCGGAGGTCTGGACCTGGAACTGGTCGACGGCATCGACGGAGACGCCGCGGTTGATGCTGGAGTTGTCGCCCCCGACGGAGATGCTGGTGAGCGCGAGGCCCTCAATGTAGGTCTCGTTGTTGTAGCTTTGTCCGCCGTTGAACTGACCGGAGTGGCCGTCGCCCACGACCCCGGGGGTCAGGGTGATGAAGGCAGTGGGGTCGCGGGGCGCGCCACCCATATTGAGCGGCAGGGCCTCGTAGGTCTCGTTCTCCATGGTGGTGCCGAGGGCGGCGTTGGTGGTGTCGAGGGGCGGAGGTGCTGCGTTGACGCTGACGGTGGTCTCGCTGGCGCCGACCTGCATCTTGAAGTTGAGCCCGAAGACCTGGATGGCGTCGAGACGAACGTTTTCCTGGCTGGCGGTCTGGAAGCCGGAGGCGGTGACGACGACCTTGTAGGTACCCGGCTCGAGGCCACCGATCGAGTAGAAGCCGGCGCCGGTGGTCTTCTGCTCGGTGGTGGTCTGGGTGTCCTGCTGGGTGGCGACGACGGAGGCGTTGGGGATGACGGCTCCGGAGCTATCGGTGACGGTGCCCTGGAGCGTTCCCTTTCCTGAGATCTGGGCCAAGGCATTGGGGAGTCCGGCGGAGCAAAAGAGCCCTAAGACGAGGATGAGGTGCGCAAACTTCTTGGTCGCCAGGGCGACCGCTTGATAGATCACTGATTTCTCCGAGATGTACGACGATTGGTTGGCTGCGACTGCCGCGCCAGCACTTGCTCCGACGCTGGATCTTCCATATGGGGAATTATTTCCAGTCATACGCACTCTAGCGAATCGATGGAACGACAGTCAAGCGGGAAGTTGCGGCTCGATTGTGGAGTATGACTTACGCCGCGCGATCGGGGAGGATCGTGCGTCTTCCGGGAACGGGTCTGCACCTCTCCAGCCGGGGTCCGAGATTCAGAACTCTCTTGCTCTTTTGTGATTTGCGGTCTACCGTTGTCCCGCTCAGAAATAGCAATAAAAAACAGATGTGTCTGAGGTTGCGATGATCACCGAAACACGAGAAACTGTTGCGCTGCATTTTGACGAAATTCACCCAGGATCAAGAGGCAAGACCGGCAGGTTCCTTGCACACGCGACTCGACGAAGTGGAGTGGCGAGAGGTCTCTTTGGCGCGATGATCCGCGCCTGCCTTCTTGTGGCCCTGTTGCCTGGCGGCAGCACGGGCGCGGCCTTCGCGCAGGACTCGACCGCGACGATCCTGGGCACCGTTACCGATCCCTCGGGAGCCGCGGTGGCGAACGCGGATGTGACGGTCACCAACGCGGCGACCAACATCGCGAGCGTGGTGCAGACGAATGGTTCGGGTTCGTACACGGTTCCGAATCTTCCTCCGGGCAACTATCACGTGGTGATCAAGGTCGCGGGCTTTGCAACGGCGGACCTGGCGAATCTCGCGATGCAGGCGGGCGATCGGCTGCGGGCGGATGCGACATTGACGGTGGGGAGCGTGTCGCAGACCGTGGAGATTTCGACGGCTACTCCGGTGCTGCAGACGGATGCCTCCTCGGTGGGAAGCAGCATCGGTCAGCAGGCGGTGCAGGAGCTTCCGTTGAATGGGCGCAACTTTATCAACCTCGCGCAGATCGTTCCGGGTGCTACGGAGGCCGCGGCGAACAGCATTAACAGTGGCACGCGTCCGGATGATCGCCGTCCGAGTTCGTCGATCTCGATGAACGGTCAGTCGGAGGTGATCAACGACATGCTCGTCGACGGCATGGATAACAACGAACGTGTGATCGGAACCATTGGGGTGCGGCCCGCGATCGATTCGATCCAGGAGGTGCGGATTCTGACGAATAGTTTTTCGGCGGATGCGGGGCGAGCGGGTGGCGCGATCATCAACGTCATCACCAAGAGCGGGACGAACAATCTGCATGGGACGGTGTATGAGTTCTTTCGCAACGACAAGCTGAACACGGCGCCGTACCAATTTGGCGCGCACAATCCGAAACCGGAGCTGCGGCAGAACCAGTTTGGTGGAAGTCTCGGAGGCCCCATCTTCAAGGACAAGGCCTTCTTCTTTGGGGACGCGGAGTTCTTTCGCCAGATACGGGGTGGGCTGCCTACCTCACTGACTGTTCCAACATCCTTTGAGCTGGCCAATCCGGGGAACTTCTCGGATGCGATTCCTTCGAGCGGCTGCGCGACCATCGCCGGTTCTGTGACCGATCCTACGCAGAGCCAGACGACGGGGTGTGTCTATGATCCCGATCCTACCCATGTGACGGGGCTCAACGGCTACTCGGGCTCGTCGCAGTACGAGCGGACTCCGATTGCGGGCAACATCGTTCCGTCGGCGTTTATCGATCCGGTCGGTCTGCAGTACTTCAAGCTATATCCGGCGCCCAACAGCGGTACCAACCAGTATGTCGGGGTTCGCAATAACCAGCAGTTCTCGACCGTGTACGACATTCGCGTGGACTACCACTTCAACCCTTCGAACGAGATGTTCGCGAAGTACATCATCAACGATGTCTTCACCTTCTCACCGCCCGCGCTTCCGATCTCGAACGCGAATGGCTTCGCGGTCGATCCTCAGACCGGCAACGGCTTCGGGTCGGCGCCTCAGTTGGCGCGGAATGCGACGGTGATCTATACGCACACGCTCACTCCGAATCTGCTGCTTACGCTTGGCGCGGCTTACACCTATATCAATAACGCTTCGTATCCATTGAACTATGGGATGAATCCGAACCAGAAGTTCGGGCAGCCGAATATCAATGTGAGCCAGTTGACCTCGGGCCTGGCGGTGGTCCTTCCCACGGGCCTGGTGGGGTTGGGCGGCGGCAGCAACTTTGTGCCGTTGAACGACAAGGACAACAACTATCAGATCAACGGCGGTGTGATCTATAGCCGTGGCAATCACTCGTTCAAGGCAGGCTCTGCGCTGATTCGGCGGATTGCGCTCAATCTGCAGGATAACCAGGGTGAGGGTAGCTGGACGTTTCGTACGGGCGCGCCTGGGCTGCTGGCGGGAACGTTCTCAATCGCGACGCGGAGCAATAACCTGTTTCCGCCGTACTACCAGACATGGGAACCCAGCATGTACTTTCAGGATGACTGGCATGTGCGGCAGAACCTGACGCTGAACCTTGGCATCCGCTATGACGTTTTCACGGCGTTTACGGAGAAGCACAATCACATCTCGAACTTCGATCCGACGACGGCGACCATCATCCAGGCAGGTGTCAATGGGGTGAGCCGGACTGCGGGTGTAAAGACGGACTATCACGATCTCGCTCCGCGAGTGGGGTTCGCCTATACGGCGCGGCCGGGAACGGTATTTCGTGGAGGCTTTGGAATTGCGTTCTTCCCAAGCAACTATGAGTCACCCACCAACCTGAAGAATCAGCCAAACGTGGCGATCTACGGGAACTGCTCGACCATCACGGCCGCGGCTGGAATCAATGGGTGTCAGACGGCATACAGCCTGCTGAAGAACGGGATGCCGCTGCCCACGTTGAATCCGACCCTTTCGGGTGTGGGCCTGAAGGGGTCGATTCCGGCGGCGATCGCATTCAACTTCCAGTCGGGCTATCTGGAACAGTTCAACATGACGATGCAGCAGGACTTCCATGGGAATGCGCTGACGGTTTCCTATGTTGGGGCGGTTGGGCGTCATCTGTCGAACGGGTACGATATCAACCGGGCTCCGCCTTCGACGGTCAGCACGGCGGCCAATCGGCTTTACTTTGCGCAGTTGCCGAATGTGACTACGATTACGCAGACCAACAGCGAGGGCGCGTCGTCCTACCACTCGCTGCAGGCGACGTTTGAACGGCGCTTCTCGCATGGGCTGGGGTTCAACGCAAACACGACCTGGGCGCATCTGCTCGATGATGCTCCGAACATCAACGGGCAGAACGGCAACGGTGTCGGCCAGTTGCTGCTGACCCACAACACGGACGACTACGGCAATGGCGATCTGGATACGCGCAATCGCATTGTGGTCTCGGGCAACTACACCGCTCCCTTTGGCAAAGGGACGCATGGCCTGCGTCACGTGCTGGAGGCGGGATGGCAGGCGAACATGATCGAGCTCTGGTCGACGGGGCAGACGTTCACGGTGCTGAACGGCTCGAACATCAGTAACACGAGTCCCACAGGTTCGGCAGACCGTCTGAACATCGTCAGCAATCCGTTCAGCAACATCACGCCACACGCTGGGCTGGCTGCGCTCCAGTTCTTCAACTACAACGCATTTGCGCCACAGGCGTCAGGAACGATTGGCAATGAGAGGCGCAACATGTTCCATGGACCTCACTTCCGTCATCTGGATGTATCGGTCTTCAAGAGCTTCGACTTCTACCGTGAGACCAAACTCCAGTTCCGGGCCGAGGGATTCAATATCGCCAATCAGACAAACTATGCCAATCCCGTAAGCGCATTTACAACGACGGCGACGTTCGGTGCGTTGACCTCGACGATTCTTTCTTACCAGCCGCGGCTGGTCCAACTGGCGCTGAAGCTCGAGTTCTAGTTGAGCCGGAAGGCGTAGACCATGTCTCCGGCTCCGACGAGGATGTACTGGTGGCCGTCGAGCATGTAGGTCTCGGGGGCGTTGCTGACGCCGACTCTTGAGTGCCAGAGGGGGGTGCCTTTGGCCGAGTCGTAGGCTACGAGGTTGCCGCTGGGGTCTCCTGCGAACAGGAGCTTGCCGGCGGTGGTGAGGGGGCCGTTCTGCACGCCGTAGTTGGCGACGCCGGGGTAGCGGTGCTGCCAGGCGATCTTGCCGGTTTTATAGTCGATTGCGACCATGTAGCTGCCCATGGAGCCGAGGCTCTGCTCGTCTTTGCCACCTAAGCCCATGGAGCCGCGGGGGTCGGTGGTAGTGAGGTAGTACATGGCGTAGCTGTCGGTGGTCTGGACGTAGAAGAGCCCGGTGTCGGGGCTGTAGGCGGGGGGCATCCAGTTGACGGTGCCCTGGTTGGCGGGGGAGACGAGGGCACCGGCCAGGTCGAAGTCCTTGGCGGGGATGCGGGCGGGGTGGCCCTCCTTGTCGATGGGGCCGGCCCAGTTGACGGTGTCGGAGATCTTGCTGGTGAGGAGGTGCTCGCCGGTGGTGCGGTCGGCGACGAAGAAGTACCCGTTACGCGCTGCAGTCAAGACGAGCTTGCGGGGTTTGCCGTTGAACATCGCATCGACCAGGATAGGGGTCTGGGCGGAGTCGTAGTCGTGGGTATCGTGCGGGGAGGTCTGGTAGTACCAGGCCATCTTGCCCGTGTCGACGTTCACCGCGACCAGGGCGCAGGTGTAGAGGTTGAGGCCGGGGCCGCGCTTCTGCGAGGTGTAGGCGGCGCTGGGGTTGCCGGTTCCGAAGATGTAGAGATGCGTCTCGGGATCGTAGGAGCCGGGGACCCAGACGTTGCCTCCGCCGTGCGAGGCCGCGTCGACGTTGAGCCAGGTGTCGAGGCCGGGGTCGCCCTTCTTCATGGGGACGGTGTAGAAGCGCCACTGGAGGTCGCCGGTCTCGGGGTCCATCGCCTGGACGTAGCCTGGCTCGTCGAGGTCGTCGCCGGTGCCGATGATGAGGTGGTTGCCGATGACGATGGGGGCCATGGTCGAGAAGTACTGGAGGTTGAAGCTGGCGATCTCCTTGTGCCAGATCTCCTTGCCGGTCCTGGCGTCGAGGCAGATGAGGTAGTTGTCGGGCGTCTCCATGTAGACGCGGTCGTGCCACATGCCGAGGCCGCGATTGCCGATGTGGGTTCCGCCCTTGGTCTTCCAGAAGTAGTGCCAGATCTCGTGGCCGTCGTGTGCGTCGAGGGCCCAGGCGTTATCGGGCGCGGCGAGGTAGAGGACGCCGTCGACCTGGAGGATCGCTCCGCGGATGTTGGCGGGGTTGTTGATCTCGGCTGTGCCTTCGCCTCCGATGTTGACGGCGGGTGCTCCCTGGGGCCCGCGGGAGCCGGAGACGACGCGCTGGGCCCAGGCGAGGGAGAGGTGCGAGACGTTCTGCTGGTTGATCTGGTCGAGCTTGCTGAAGCGCTGGCCGGAGTAGTCGCCGGAGTAGGTGGGCCAGGAATCGGGTACGGGGTTCAGGATCTCGGCGGGATCGAGGCTCTGGGCTTGCGACAGGGCGGGAGCGAGGGCGGCGAGGGTGGTGAGGAGGAGCGCGCGGACTGTCGTCATTTCAGGGTCACCAGGTACGCCGTGAGATCGTGGATGTCCTTGTCCTTGTAGGTGCGGAGGAGTTCGCGGTGTGGGGCGAGGGCGTCGTGGAGGACGACCTTCGGGGTGTCTCCGGTGCGGTCGAAGCCGATGAGGGTTCCATCCTTCTGGGTCAGGCCGATGTAGAAGTCGTCGATGCGGGTGACGGTGCCTTCGATCTGCTTGCCGTCGGGTTGGGTGACGGTGGCGGTGAGGGGTGGAACCTTGATGCCGGGGACGGGTGGAGCTGCGAGGCCTCCGCGTCCACCGCCGCCGCCGGGCAGGAGCCAGGTCTGTTGGAGGACCTTGGGCTCGGGAAAGCGGGTGGCGAGACCCTTGAGGTCCGTATCGATGGAGTGGCACTGCGCGCAGGTTTTCTGGAAGAAGGCTTTGCCTGCGGTGGCGTCGCCGGTGACGATGTTGATGTGGTTCTCGTTGGGGTCGGTGCGGCTGGCGACGTGGATGCTATGCAACCACGCAGCGATGTCCTGAACCTGGGCATCGGTGATCTCGATGCGGGGCATGCCTTTATCGACGCGGGCTCCGTGGACGATGGGCAGGAGAAGTTCGCCGTTCTGATCGTCGAGCACGGTGGCGGAGCGGAGGAGGTTGGGACCGATCTCTCCTCCGCCGGCGTCGGAGCCGTGGCAGAAGGCGCAGCTGACCCCGTAGACGGCGCGGCCACGGTCGAGGACGTCCTGCGGAGCCTTGGGCCGGTCGGGATAGGCGGCCGGGCGCTGTTGTGGTGGGGCTGGGAGTGCTCCTCCGAGGGGCTTCTGGGTCGAGCCCTGCGCGGCGGCTGCGGGGGACTGCTGGGCGCTGACTCTGCCGGGATCGATGGATGCGTGGAGCAAGACCACGAGGGCCGGGACAAGGATTGCGACGGCGACGTGTGAGAATTTCAACTTCAAGGCTAGCTCCCGGAGTGAATCAGTCGGCGTACGTGTCGGACGGCTGCTGGTGGAACTTCAATCCTTCACGAGCGATCGAACGGGATGCCTGGATTGAGCCCCGCCCGCAGTGCAGGCCGAAGGACTCATAGAGTATATTCATTTCCGGCTGGAGCGTACGGAAGACTGTGTCTTCCAGGCTTCGCGCCGGATGGCAATCAATCCAGGCAAGCAAGTCAGGCAAACAGGAGAAAGATCACGTGAGCATCTTGAACAGAAGGCAATTCCTCGCCACCTCCCGCAACCTCGCCGCAGCCGGGGTGGCCTGCTCCATTCTGCCCCGCTTCGCCTGGGCCGACCCGATGGGGCTGCCGCCGGGCATTCAGCTGTATACGATCCGTGACCGGCTTGCGAAAGATACGCCCGGCGCCTTGAAGGAGCTGCACGATATCGGCTTCCGCGAGGTGGAGACGGCGGGCTTTGGCAAGTACACGACGGCCGACTTCCGCAAGCTGATGGATGATGCGGGGCTGAAGTGTCCGAGCGCTCACCTGGATCTCTCGAAGCCGGACCTTGGGCCCGCGTTTGCCGATGCGCATGCACTGGGGGCGCAGTATGCGGTGAGTTCGAGCCTGGCGACCAGCAACATGCCGCGGCCTGCACCGGGAACTCCGCGCGGATCGATGCCGAGGATGACGGCGCTTGGGATGGACGGCTTCTCCAAGCTTGCCGAACAGATGAACGAGATCGGCAAGAAGGCCAAGGCGGCCGGGTTGCAGTATGGGTATCACAACCACAACTATGAGTTCGAGAAGATGCCCGACGGGAGCTATGGCTACGATGTGCTGGTGAAGAATACCGATCACGAGCTGGTGAAGTTCGAGATCGATTGTGGCTGGATGTCGGTGGCGGGGGCGGATCCGGTCAAGTACTTCGGGATGTATCCGGGTCGGTTCCGGATGATTCACGTGAAGGACTTTCAGCCGGTCAGTCAGCCATCGACGAGCCTGGGCGGTCCGGACCGGCCGAAGGGCGCGGACCTGGGCACGGGCTTTATCGACTACAAGCGGATCTTTGCCGCGGGGAAGAAGGCGGGGATTCAACACGCGTTCTCGGAGCAGGAAGAGCCCTATCCGGTGAACTCGCTGGAGTCGGCGAAAGCGGACTACGCTTTTCTGCATGGAGCTTCCTAGAGTACCCACTACGCGTGATGCTCCCGATGGTCGCAAGCGAAACTCCTTGCCGACCATCGGGAGGCCCACGCGACGCGGTATACATGTCACGAAGTGACCGCCCCGCGCGTAGCGGGCTTCTCCGTCTTTTCGCTGTGATAGGATTCGAGCAAATACACCTGCTCCTGAAGGGATCTACGCCTCATGAATGCTGCACCTGAATCTGCAAACACGCCTCTTCCACGGGCCTCGAAGCGGTTGTTCGCAGCGTTGCTGTTGGCGGCGTTGACGGTGGCAACAGGTGTCGGCCTGGTGGCGCAGCAGAAGATGAAGCTGCCGGGGAACGACTGGATCCAGATGTTCAACGGAACCGATCTGGCCGGGTGGGTGAAGATCGGGGCCGAAAGCTGGACGGTCGAAGATGGGCTTCTGCATGGGCGTGGACTGACCAAGGCCTATGGGTATCTCCAGACCGAGAAGGACTATAAGGATTTCCAGATGTCGCTGCGCTTCAAGTGCGTGGGCGACGGTAACAGCGGTGTGTTCTTCCACACGGGGTTCAAGCCTGGATCGGTGGATACAACGCAGGGGATGCAGTTCGAGATCGACTGCACGATGATGCATCACACGGCGGGCGTCTACGCCGAGGATGGCCGGGGCTGGGTGGTGTGGCCCTCGCCCGAGAACGAGGGTGTCGTACGAATGGGCGAGTGGAACGACTACCTGGTGGAGGTCGAAGGAAACCATTACAAGTCGCGCCTGAATGGGGTGCAGATGGTGGACTTCACGGACCCCAAGGCGACCAGCTTCGACGGCAAGATCGCGCTGCAGCTGCATGCGGGCGGGCAGGGCAATATGCAGTTCAAGGATCTGTGGATTCGTGACCTCTCCAAGCGCTGAGTCGACCGAACCTGCAAAGATGAAGATAGGACTCATCGGCTCGGGCTTCATGGGCGGAGTACACCTTTCGGCGATCGAGCGGCTCGACGGCGCGACGCTGGTTGCGGTTGCGTCGAGAACGAAGCCGATAGCGGATGGGCCTGCGCGGGGAAATCTGCATCATCTGAAGACAGCGGCGCTGCCGGAGCATGTGCGATGGTACGCCGACTGGCGGCAGATGATCGTCGATCCTGAGATCGATGCGATCGACATCTGCCTGCCGACCCAGATGCATCGCGAGGTTGCGCTGCGGGCATTTGAGCTGGGCAAGCATGTGCTGTGCGAGAAGCCCATGGCGCTCACAACGGAAGACTGCGATGTAATGTTGGAGGCCGCGGCGAAGAGCGGGCGCACCTTCATGGTCGCGCAGGTGCTGCGGTTCATGTTTCCGTATCAGTACGCGGACAGCTTTGTGCAGGAGGTTGGGCGCGGTGCGGTGACGGCTTGCACGATGCACCGGCGCACCGGGTATCCGCAGTGGAGCGAGTGGCTGGCGCGTGAGGAGTATAGCGGTGGGGCGATCGTCGATCTGTTGAGCCACGATATCGATATGGCCTTGGTGATGTTTGGGCTGCCGGAGACGGTGAGTGCGGTGTCGATCGGCGAGATCGATACCCTGCGCGGGACGCTGCGCTATGCAGGCGGGCTTGAGGTGATGATCGAGGGTGGGTGGATGACGCCGGAGGTCGAGTTTTCGGCGGGCTTCCGCATCGATGCGGCGGGTGCTTCGGTGGTGCTTGAAGGTGATCGGCTGCGGCGATTGAGTACTGGCCTTGACGAGACAGTCGTGATTCCGGAACACGATCCCTATCAGGATGAGATCGGCTACTTTGTGGAGTGTGCAAAGTCGGGTGCTGCTCCGGAGCGTTGTCTGCCGGAGGAGTCGGCGCGGGCGCTGCGGGTGGCGAACCTTCTCAGGGCATCGAGGAGCGAGGGTGGCAGGGAGATGCGATGCGCGATGTGATTCCGATGGAGATTGGCCTTGTCTTCTGGGCCGAGCAGGAGAGCGCCGCGCAGATGCGGCAGATGGAGGAATTCGGTCTGCGTGCAGGGCAGCTTGGCGTGCCGCCTGGGCTCGACTGCGAGATGGCGCTGCCGAGCTGGGCTACCGCCCTGGCGACGGAGCAGATCAGCATCACGAGCGCGGTCTGCGCCTATGCGGGCGAGGACTATGCGGACATGGCTGCGGTCCACCGGACGGTGGGTTTCACTGCTCCGGAGCTGCGTGGGGAGCGGGTTGCGCGGACCAAAGAGGTGTCGGAGTTCGCGAAGTCGCTTGGGATCGAGGCGGTCTCGTGCCACATCGGTTTTATTCCGGAGGATGCTTCAGAGCGGCTGTATACCGACCTTCGCGATCTGGCGCGGGAGGTCTGCGACTACTGCGGAGCGAACGGACAGAGCTTTGTGCTCGAAAGAGGGCAGGAGTCGGCGGAGGTCCTGCTTGGGTTTATCGCGGCGGTTGGGCGGGCGAACCTGAAGGTAAACTTCGATCCGGCCAATATGATTCTCTATGGGTCGGGTGATCCACTGAAGGCTCTCGAACTGCTGGGGGCGCATGTGATCTCGATCCATTGCAAGGATGGAAAATCGCCGGTGGCGGGATCGGGGATGCTGGGGCAGGAGGTCAGACTGGGGGACGGTGAGGTGGACTTTCCGGGGTTTCTGCGGACACTTGAGAAGATCGGCTACCTGGGGGCGCTTACGATCGAGCGTGAGGAGCCGGATGTGGCGCGGCGGACGGCGGATATCCTGACGGCGATTGAGCGGCTGAAGGGGTGGAAGGTGGAGATGGGGCTCTGAATCTTCGCCGATTCATGTGTTCGGACTTACCCTCTCACGGACCAGTAAGATACGTGTCTTCTTGACGGTACAAGGACCACGTTGAAGTTGCCATCGTCGCAGTGCAGCACTTCATAGCCTTTCGACCTCAACCTACCCGCCGTACCGGCAGCTTCTACGTCACGGCTGAACCACTTCGGTCCGTGGCCCGGTACGCGAAGTGATTCGGCCGCAGTTGAGCAATGTCTTAGGAGTAACTCGGTATCGCTCGAGATATAGCTCCCATAGACTCTCGCGGAATCGAGGTCGCCGTCTACCCTGATATCCGTGGCGTCTTCTGGGATGAAGTCGGAAATCCATCCACGTTCGATCATGTGCTCCAGCCTGACCGCACTGACGCTGTCGAAGTGCCTCTGCTGCGTCTCCTTACAACCTATGACAACAAGCAATGTCATTAGAGACAGACGGAAGATGCGCGACCTCATGATCGATCTCTCCCCCTCAGTAGAGCAGAAAGGACCAGAGTGTGTCGCCTGTCGCCGCGATGACGTACTGGTGCCCATCCAGCATGTAGGTCTGAGGTGCGTTCGAGACCTGGCCGATGCGCGTGTTCCAGATAGGCTTGCCGTTAGCCGCGTCGAAGGCTACCAGGCTACCGGCTCCGTCACCCGCGAACACGAGGCCTCCCGCAGTCGCGAGGACTCCGCCTCCACCAAAGCCGTTGCTGTAGTAGCGGTGGCGCCACGCGGTCTTGCCCGTCTTGTAGTCGATGGCGGTGAGGTAGCTTCCGGCTGATCCGATCTGCACCTCTTCCTTGCCACCAAGACCCATCGAGCCGCGCTTATCAAGGTCCGTGAGGTAGAACAGCGAGTAACTGTCGGCCTCGAACACATACAGCAGGCCAGTCTGCGGAGAGAAGGCAGGCGGCTCCCAGTTGACCGTTCCGCTCGAGTTCGGCGAGACTAACGACCCAGCAACGGTGGCGTCCTTTTCCGGGTCGTGCTTCGGCGCGCCCGCCGGGGTCAGGCCCTTGGCCCAGTTGGTCATCTCGCCGTACTTGCTCGTGACGAGGTGCTCCCCGGTGACGCGATCGAGCGCGAAGAAGTACCCATTGCGCGCGGCGGTGAGGACCATCTTGCGCATCTTCCCGTTGAACATGCCGTCGACCATGACGGGGGTCTGGGCGGAGTCATAGTCGTGCATGTCGTGGGGCGAGGTCTGGTAGTACCAGGCCATCTTGCCCGTGTCGACGTTGACCGCAATCAGCGAACAGGTGAAGAGGTTGTCCTTGTCGCCGCGGGTCCCGGTGGTGTAGGCGGGCGTGGGGTTGCCGGTGCCGTACACGTAGAGGTTCGTCTCGGGATCATACGCCCCGGTGATCCAGGTCTGCGCGCCTCCGTGACGTGCGGCGTCGAGCGAAGCCCAGCTGCTGGCGCCGGGGTCGTCCTTGCTCATGGGCACGTTGTAGTGCTTCCACTGCAGGTCGCCGGTCTCGGGATCGTACGATTGCAGGAAGCCGGGTGAGTCGATGTCGTTGCCCACTCCGACCAGGACATGATTGCCGATGACCAGAGGCGCAGGCGTGGCGAAGTAGCCCTGGTCGACGTCTGCGATCGTCTTGTGCCAGCGCTCTTTGCCGGTCTTCGCGTCGAGCGAGACAAGGTAGTCGTCGGGCGTCTCCATATAGAGGTAGCCGCGCCACATGCCGAAGCCGCGATTGCCGATGTGGGTCCCCCCCTTGGTCTTCCAGAAGTAGTGCCAGAGCTGGTGGCCATCGCGGGCGTCGAGTGCCCAGGCGTTATCGGGCATCGTGACGTAGAGGGTGCCGTCAACCTGGAGGACCGATCCTTTGATCGATCCGCCGCGAATCACGATATCCCCGGGGCCTTCCCCGCCGGTGTTCTGCGGGACGGGCGGGCGTCCTCCCCCGCCACCGCCACGGCCGCCCTGGGCAGGAGCGGTGGCGGAGACTTCGCCGGGGGTCATCTGCGCCATCCAGCCGAGGGTCAGGTGTTTGACCGTGGTCTGGTCGACCTGGGTGAGCGCGCTGTAGCGGCGGCCGGTGTAGTCGCCGTTATAGGTGAGCCAGGAATTCTTGAGCGGCTTCAACAGGTCGGCGGGATCGACGCCCTTCCCCTGCGCCATCAGCAGCATCGGCGAGGCCAGCAGAGAGGCGGCCAGAAGCAACGTCTTTCGTATCATTTCAAGGTCACCAAATAAGCGGTTACATCGTGGATCTGTTTGTCCGTGTAGGTCGAAAGGAGATCCTTGTGCGCTTTCAGTGGATCGTTGACGGAGACCGTCGGCGTGTCGCCATCGCGGCGAAAGCTGCGAACCGTGCCGTCGGGCTGTCGGACGGTCACAAGGAAGTCGTCCATGCGGATCAGCGTCCCCTGGATGGTGTCTCCGGAGGCGGGTGTGATGGTTGCGGTGGCGGTGGCCTTGGTGGTCGTTGCAGCAGGCCCTTGGGCGCTGCGCATGCCGCCTTCGAGCCAGGTCTCCTGCAGCTTCTTGGGATCGGTGATGCGGCCTGCGATGCCCTGAAGATCGGACACATGGCACCGCGCGCAGGTCGCCTGGAAGTACGTCTGGCCATCGTGTGCGTTGCCGGTGACGATGTTCAGCGGCTTCTGCTCACCGGGCGGCGTGCCCTGGACGCCGATCATTCCGATGACGCTTCGAACATAGGCGGCAACCGTCTTCGAATCGTCGATGCTGATGCCGATCGCGGGCATGCCCTGGGCCTGTCGACCGCCCTGGATGATGGGAACGATCAGTTCGCCGTCGCGGTCCGACAGCGTCACCTGCGAGCGCAGCAGGTTTGGTCCCCCGAGGTCTCCTCCCCGCAGGTCCGAGCCGTGGCAGGCCTGGCAGTTGATGCCGTAGAGGGTCTTGCCCTTGGCGACCATGGCGGGATCGATCGGAGCCCGCTTCTGCCCCGGAACGAAGCCTCCGACGCGCCGTGGCGGTTCCTGCTGGGGGTCTGGCTGTTGCGGGCTCGCAGCCGAGGTGGCGGGCTGTTGCGCGAGACCCCAGAACATCGAGCTCATCGTCAGACCCGCCAGGGCCGCGGCTAGCATCTTCCTCTTGACCTGCATGAAATCATCCCCCACGTTTGAAGCACAACTTTCGTTCGATGATGCCCCGGCTGGTTCCACACGCGGTATGAGGTCCGGCTACAGCGCCGCCATCACTTCGCGATACAGATATTTTGCACCTTCAATGCCGTCCCACGGGCCATCTTCGTATTCCAGCGCGAAGACTCCCGTATAACCATGGTTCAGCATGATTCTTACGTTCCGCTGAACATCGGGGTTCTCCCAGCGGTCCCAGTACTTGGCGTGGACGGTGGTGTGGGCGTAGGGAGCGAGGTCGTTCAGTGCGTGGTACATCAGGTACTTGTGCTCCCAGTTGCAGAAGTCGGGGGAGGCCTCGCAGAAGGGGTTGTTAACCTCTTCGATGATGATCTTGATGTTGATGGGATTTGCGGTCAGGCCCCAGTGATTTTCGAGCGTGACCTTGACGCCCAGCTTCGCGCCGTAATCGGCCATCTCCTTGAAGGATTCGATGCAGTTGGTCAGGTAGACCTCGAGCTCGGGATTCTTGGGGTAGCTGGTGGGGTTCTGCTGCGGGCCCGGCGAGATCCTTGGCCCCCCGCTGTTGACGCGCATGGACTTCGCACCCAGGATGGCGGCGCCGTCCAGCCACTTCTTCGCGACCTCAACACCGGCCTTGCGCTTAGCTGGATCGATCTCGCAGATGTCACGTGGGGCGTTGTTGGAGATGTGATGGGTCTGCACCCCGACAGCGGCCTGCTTGTTGGCCATCCGATCGAGCCACTTCTTCGCCGATGGGGTGGAGGGATCGAACTCGGAGATAGTGCGTGGCGTTCCGTCGTAGCCGAGGATTGTGCTCTTGACGTACTGGCTCTCGTCGGTCGAATCGCCGAAGAGGCTGGACCAGATATCCATCTTGGTGACGCCGGGAAAGGTCTTCTTCGTGAAGTCGGGGAAGTCGAGCAGGGTGATCTCGCCGTACTTCTGTTTCATCTGCGCGACCGTCGCCTTGTCGCCCACGTTGCCGTGCGCCTTGAAGATCCAGCGGATGGGGTAGCTGTTGGAGGCGATGCGGTGGACCTTCTCCTGGTCGGTGAATGGACGGGTGGACCCAGCATGGACGACGGTCTCCGGCGTCGTCGGAGGGGCCGGCGTCTGGGTCTGAGCCTGCCCGGTGGACGATGACGCGAGAAGGCCCGCGGCCATGGTGCCACCGGCGGCCTGAAGGAACATTCGCCGATCCAGTCGGTTGCGCATTGCGTTG
>JAMFSC010000169.1 GCA_026225095.1 bacterium | reverse complement strand
TGGCTTCACCCGCCTCCACCTCACTCCCGGTGAGAAGAGGCACATCGTCTTCCAGTTGGATCCGCGCACCCTCTCTCAGGTGGACGAGCAAGGTATCCGTGCCGTTCGCGCGGGCAGCTACCGCCTCGCACTCGGAGGTTCCCAACCAATTGCTGGCGCAGGCCAGTCCACAAGCTTCACGATCGTAGGCAACCAGAGTATTCCACGCTGAGAGAGCGTTCTTCTACGCCTCGATCAAGAGGCCTGCAACAATCTCACCGCGGCACTTCGGCAAGCTTCACTCTGACGAACTTGATCGTCTGCCGACGCCATGAATAAGTCATCAGCAAGTCGCCATTGGCCGCCTGCACAATCGCCGGATAAGAATACTGACCTGCACCTGTCTCCAGCGACTTGAACACGGTAAAGTGCTCTCCGTCCCTACTCACAGCAAGATTCAGAGGGGTCCGGGTATTGTAGCTATTATTGAAGATCAGCACGATACGCCCATCTTTCAATCGGATCGCATCGATGCCCGAGTTAGGGTTCGGCAGACCGATCAAGCTTGCTGTGCTCTACGTGCGGCCATCGTCCATCGAGTCCGACACTGCAATGCGCGCCGCCCGCGCATGACTCCTCGCGTAGAACCTCAGATGATGCCCCCCAAGCCAGACCACTGACGGCTGGATGATGCCAATCGTCGTCTTCGCAGGCGGGTAGAGTTTCGTGTGCGCACCCTCATCGGCGGCACTCACCGTGTCCGGCCCAGCCAGGCTCGCGGCCTTTGCTCCCTCGTCCGGAATATCAACGCTCTCTGGCAGCACGATCGGGCCGAACTTCGTCCAGGTCTTTCCCCCATCCGGCGACCGCTCGACCCATGCGTCCCAGGTACCGTGCTCCACGGAAGACCCGCTGACAATCGTGCCATCCGCCAGCACCAGAGGCTTGTCCTTGATCGGCCCCAGCACTCCCTCCCGCAGCCGCTCCTCCGCGCTCCACGTCAGCCCCTCATCCCCACTCCACTTCCGCGCTCCGGCCCATGTGCTCGGCTTTGTCCCATATTTGTAATAGAGCCACAGCCTTCCATCCCTGGTGTGGAAGAGCACCGGGTTCCAGCACGCCACATGGTCTGCCCGAGCCAACTCCACCGGCCTGCTCCAACTCCCATCGTGCAGGCGAGCCCCATAGATGGCCACACCCGGATCGCCCTCTCTGATCCCCCCAAACCACGCCACCTCAACATCCCCACCCTTCAACTCGACCAACGTCGATGCATGATTGTCCGGTTGAGTGCCCGGCAGGCTCTTCCCACTCGAAAGCGGCTCAAAGATAAATCCGTCGTCCTGTCCGTGCGCTCTCCCCACTCCAAGTCCCAACAGTCCCAACATCACACACAACCGCCCGAACCGAATTCGCAAACCTCGCTTCCTTCCCTCTCTCATCACTCTAACCGAGTCGCGGCGCCGCGATAGCGCCCATCGTCCCCGAACGCGCTGCCGCACTCGGGTCCGTCTCGCATCGCTCTTCTTTCACGATCTTCTGGTCGACACACCCAAGCACCAGGCTTCGGAACGTCGTCATCGCCGGCGTAAGATTCGAGCTCATCGATGCCAGGCCAAATTGCAGGCGCGGCAGCGGTTCACGAAACGGGCGCACTACGATCGCCGAGGAGCGGCCACTCGCCCGCAGTCGTGTTCCGACGATCACGCCTTCTCCCGCCGCAACATACGCCAGTTGGCCCGACAGACTATGCGGCGCCTCCAGAAATCGCGGCTTGACCCCATAGGGCGCAAGCAACGCTTGGAGAAAAGGTTGCCGCAACGAAGAATCCTCCAGTCGAGGCACCACCAAAGCCACATCCCGCAGGTCTTCCACCGACACGCTGCGCTGTTTGGCCAGAGGGCTACTCCGTGGCAAAATCACAACCAGCGGTTCCTCGCGAAGGCAATCAAACCGCATTCCCTTTACCGGAAGTGGTTCCACCATCAGAAGAGCATCCACCTTCCCCGCTGAAAGCCCCGCCATCTGCTGCTCGGTCGTCAGCTCATCCACCTGCAGCGAAAAGCCGGGATAACCCTCCGACAGCGCACGAAGGATCGCCGGCAGAATGAGCGCCTGACCGAGGGTCCCACAACTGATCCTCAGGCTCTGCCGGTTCCCCATGTCTCCCAGCCGGCTCCGCGCGCTTCGGGCTGTATCCACGATGCTTTGAGCGTACGGCCGCAACTCCGCCCCGGCGGGGGTAAGACTCACCTGCTGCCGGTTGCGCTCGAACAACGGTACGCCAAAGGTCTGCTCCAGGCCCTTGATCTGAAAAGTGATCGTTGGCTGGCTCATGTACAGCGCACGTGCCGTCCTGCCGTAGTGCAACAGGTCAGCGAGCGTTAGAAAGCATTGCAACTGACGGATTCTGAAATCCATGCCGCGGCCCTCGGTCAAGCAACTGGTTCAGGCAGTGCGTCTGCCTGAACCAGAAAAACGCCCTACCAGCACAAGAGAAAGCGGGGGAATACAAAACATGAATATTTAGGAAATATTGTCAGCCGTTGGCCCAAGTTTTACCGGCCAGCCTCGAAATGTCAAGCACGCGATCAGATTTTCCGATCAACGGAGAAAATCTTTCGATTGGACACCCCTCTCCGGCCCCCTTACGCTTCAATCATTCAACTGAAAACAGAAATCGATCGACCTTCATGCCTGCACCCTTCTCATGTCTTATGCGTTGACTCGCGGAGGCACCTCCCGATACATACCGGGGCGGCATTGATTCTCGCGAGCTGCGAAACGGATCTCTCACCCCACTCGCATGTCTCCTGGTCACCACGACTCCAGGCCGCGGCATCACCCTGTTAGCCGCGCCACGCCATGCCAATAGCCGATCCCAGATCGACAGTTGCTCCAATCAGTCGATCCTCACCCTCAGCCTGTCTCCAGAGAGGTTCCTCCGCACATGAAGATGGTCTTCCGCGTCCTGTTCTCTTTCGTCCTCCTTGGCTTCATCGTCGCCGTCCCTGGGTCGCAGGCGCAGCAGACCGGACTAAGCGGCGTCGTCACCGACACGCAGGGAGGAGTGATGCCGGGAGCCAGGGTCGAGGTCAAGAAGGTCGACGGATCCTCCTTCTTCGCCACCACAAACGGCCAGGGCGTCTATGTCCTTCCTAGTCTCGTCGCGACGGAATACACCGTCACGGTCAGTGCCCCAGGCTTTGCCACCACGGAAAAGAAGCTTCTTCTTCTCGTAGGACAACTTGCCCAGGTGGACTTCTCGTTGCCCCTTGCCGGCACCACCACGACCGCGGAGGTCATCGCGACCGATCTACTAGCAATCGATACCACCTCCTCCGTGGTTGCCGGAAATGTAACACCAAAAGAAGTTGAAGACGTTCCCATCAACGGACGTAACTACATCCAGCTCTCGACCTTGATCCCGGGAGTCAAGGCGAACGCATTCGGCAACTCCCCAGTCTCTGCTCCCGGAGGGGCCTCCTACGGAGACGCTGAGACGGGCAAGTTTCAGATCACCATGGATGGTCTCGAGATCTCCCAGGACTCCGTCGGATCGAGCTTCGGCCAGCCCAGCTACTCCCAGGACGCCATCTCGCAGTTCCAGATCATCACCAATCGCTTCGACGCCACCGCCGGCCGCTCCGCCGGAATCTATGTCAACGCCCAGACCAAGACGGGCAACAATGTCCTGCATGGTGGAGGGTTCGGGTACTTCCGCAACTCCTATTTCAATGCGGCCGATCCGATCAGTCACAAGGTCAACGACTTCGCCGACCAGCAGTATGGAGGGACGCTCGGCGGCAAGATCAAGCGGGATAAGCTCTGGTACTTTGGCTCTTACGAGGGAGAGCATAAACCGAACACCTTTACAACGACCCCCGTCGTGACGAACGTCCCCTTCTCCCACCCCACCACCCTCAAGGTCAATGAATGGATGGGACGCGGAGACTACCAGCTCAACGAGAAGAATCACTTCCTCCTTCGGGGCGATAAGTTCACCAACACAACCGACTTTGTGGGTACGGCGGAACCCAGCTCGTCCTACTTCTCGGCATACTCCGGGTACGGATACGTCTTCGACTGGAATAAGAACATCGGCGCCAATCTGGTGAACGACGTTCACGCGGGCTACCATCACTTCGTCTTCCAGAACCTGCCCTACTACAACAACAACTCGATCGTCATCACCCTCCCTACCGTCACTGTCGGTGAGGCTTACAACCAGCCCGAGACCTTCAGCCAGGCGACCCAGCAGTATCGCGACGATCTCTTCTGGTTGAAGGGAAAACACAGCTTCAAGCTTGGTGGCGAGTATCTCTATACCTTTCACGGTGGATCCTTTGCACAATATGCGCGGGGCGGCCTGACAGGTTGCACCTCGAACCGCGCTGCCGCACTCGGTCCCGCCGACTACGCAACCTTCTTCCCCAAAGGAACCCTGGACCCGACGACCTGGAACTACGCCGCCATCGGAAAGTACTGCAACACCGGCGAAACCTTCACCCAGGGCTTCGGCAGCTATGACATCAGTATCACCCGCAATACCCTCGGCGTATGGGCACAGGACGATTGGAAGATCCTGCCGCGCCTAACCCTGAATCTTGGTCTCCGCTACGACAATGACCTCGGCGCCTACAACACGGGCTACGTGCCAACCCCTGGACTGCTGACACCGAATACCAATCCAAACGCCAACTTCGCACCCCGGCTCGGATTCTCCTACGATCCCCTCGGCGACGGCAAGACATCGGTTCGCGGAGGAGCAGGCCTCTACTACGCCGATCAGGTCGCCAACGCCATCATCGACGAAGAGCTCTACAGCAGCACAACCCGCGCGCTCCAGGCCACCGTCTCAGCCAACCAATCCACCGGTGCCGCCGCACTGTCCCTGCCCAGCCCCTTCGCCGGCCAGACACCGCTTTCGAATCCATCCAACTACGTCAGTTCGCCGCAACCTGTCGCTCGCGGAGCCAAGACACCCTATGCATTGCAGATGTCATTCGGAATGGCTCGCGAACTTCCAATGAGAACAACCCTCTCCGCCGACTTCGTCCATACCCGCGTCTATGACGACTACATCGCGCTCAGCGGAAACTTGCTCCAGAATCCCGCCAATCCGGAGCAGAACCTGAATCCCAGCAGCGCCATCTCCGCGTCGACGTATGCCACACGCACCTGCGGAAATGGGAGCATCCTGCTGGACACGGTCGCCAATCTCGCGAACGGCGGCCCCGGAGGAATCGTAGCAAAGCAGGTCTGCAATAACCTCTTCGGCGCCGCGGTTCGGCAGTTTACGACCTATCCCGGCGCGGGAGTCATCGCCGACGCACTCCAGGTGGGAATCAAGCACGCCACGATGCACGGCTTCACGGGTGCCATCGCCTACACCTGGGGCCGCACCAAGAACTCCACCAACGGTGCCTTCTCGTACCCCAACAAGCCCTTCAAATCCGGCGTCCAGCAGGAGTGGGCCAACGGCACCGATGACCAGCGCCACACTCTCACCGTGACCGGCGAATACCAATGGAAGCATGGCCTTTCCCTCTCGAGCCTCTACCACTTCGGCTCCGGACAGGCCTTTGCCCCCGCCACCGGCGGAAGCGGCGTCAACGGCTACAGCCAGGGTACCCGTACCTTCACCGCCCAACCCATCGCTCCCGGGACTACATGCCCCGTCACCACCTGCGTCACCACCTACGCCCCGCTCTCGAAGATCCATTACGACACCGGCTACGGATACTGGATCCTCGAACGCGACAGCTTCCGCGGAACACCCTACAACCGCATCGATTCCCGCCTCCAGGAATCGTTCCGGATCAGGGAGAAGTACCACGCCATCGTCGCCATCGAGGCATTCAACCTCTTCAACCACCCCAACTACGGTAACTTCGCCACCACCGCAAGCATCGGAACAGGCGGCAACGCCTACGGAACTCCGCTGGCCGTCACCGGGAGCCCCGTCGAATACTTCGCTCGGTCGCTTCAGTTCATTGGCCGCTTCTCGTTCTGAGTGCCTCTCACCTGGCGCTGTTGTGGATTCAATCCCCCTGTTAGCATCCACAGCAGCGCCCACCTCTCCGCTCACCATCTCATCATGCCCCCTCTCCACGGATGACGACAAGGAGGAGTGGGCCCACTGCCACCGCGTTCTTCTTTGAAGGAGTCTTACGGATGCGTCTCACTGCTACTGCGGTCGTCCTCCTCTCCGCCGTCACAACCATCTCTCAGAGCGCGCCCATCAAGCCAGCCTCGGTCACGCACAAGGTCATCACCGTGCATCAGGGCACGGACCTCGCAGTGACCGCATCGCCGGACCACAAGACGATCCTCATGGACCTCCAGGGCATGATCTATGCCGTGCCGTTCTCCGGCGGCAACGCGAAGCGGATCACCGGCCCACTCGTCGAAGCCTCGCATCCCGAATACTCACCAGACGGCAGCAGCGTTGTGATCCAGTCCTACGCGGGGGGCACCTTCCACATCTGGCTCATGAAGCCCGATGGGACGGGCCTGCGCCAGATCACCTCCGGCCACGGAGACGATCGAGAGCCACGCTTCTCACCCGATGGCAAGACCATCGCCTTCTCCTCTGACCGCGCCAATAAAGGCTCCTACGACATCTGGACCGTCGATCTCGCGTCCGGGACCCTCAAGCAGATCACCTCCGGCCCGAACGATGAGTACGAACCCGCCTGGTCACCCGACGGCAGATCCATCGCCTACGTGAACGGCGTCTTCGTCACCGGCGCACCCGGCGTGGGTGGTGTTGTCGGACGAACCATCGAGTCCCAGGAACTCGCAACCGGCAAGACCAGGGTCGTTGCCTCAGTCGGCAAATCCGTCAGCAGACTCGACGCCCCGAGCTGGTCGCCAGACGGAGCCCACCTCGCCTACATCCAGTTCTTCGGCGCAGGCATGTTCGTCGACTCCGCGCGCCTCGTCGTCGATGGAAAGC
>JAMFSC010000001.1 GCA_026225095.1 bacterium | reverse complement strand
GGGATTCGGGTACTCTACTCCTCCGGATACACCCGCAACGCTCTCACCCGCGACCGCCGTCTGGAAGAGGGTGTGCATCTTCTCACCAAGCCGTTCCGTCTGGAAGAACTCGCGGTCACGGTCCGCACCGTGCTGGATCACGCCGCCATCGCACGCGCGGAATGAGACCGTGGGCCGAAACTGCGAAGCTAGGCGACGAGTCGCCTGTTGAAGTGAAACCGGTAGAACCGTTGCGTACATGCGTCGCAACGGAACGACTTGAAGCGAAGATGCTTCAGAACGCTAAAGATGGAACTGCGCTGAGAGATTCGCACAGCATTACGTTCCCGGCAGTAGGGACAAAGCGGCATCATCCGATGACTCCTCAAAAGCAGAGCAGCACAAAACGCATAAAGGTAACCATATTGTGCAGGAAAAAGTAACTATCTCCGTCCAATGTAGCATCACGAAAGGTTGTGACGCATTAATTTTTAGCCTTTCTCTCTAAGCAGCGACACCCTGTCAAACCGATCGTGAATCCGCAGACGGGCTCGGGCCGCTACCAGGCTGCGGGGAATCTGGCCGGCTTCATCAGTCCGCAACACGGCGGTACACTAGGCACTGCCCTCATGAAGATCCTCACCCATTGGCTCCGCAGCTTTGTCCCCGCCCTCCCCGCCTCCATCGACGACCGGCAGCTCGCCGAGGACCTCACCCTCCGCGGCATCGCCGTCGAAGGCGTCCATCCGCTCACCGACGGCCATCTGTTTGAGATGGACATCACGACCAACCGCGTCGACGCCATGAATCACTACGGCATCGCCCGCGAGGCCGCGACCATCTACAACCTGCCGCTCGCGTCGCTCGACACCACGCTGCCCGATCCCACCCCAGCCACACCCTTTCGCGTTCGCATCGAGCCCGCCGCCGAGCCATTCTGCGGACGCTTCACCGCCCGCGTCCTCCGCGGCGTCTCGATCGGTCCTTCCACCGGACGCATCGCCGAGTACTTCGCGCTGCTCGGCCAGAAGCAGATCTCGAATGCCGTCGACGCCTCCAACTTCGTCCTCCTCGCCATGGGACACCCGACCCACGCCTTCGACCTCGATAAGATCGTTGGCGGAATCGTCGTCCGCCACGCCCGCCCCGGTGAGATCCTCAAGCTTCTCGACGGAACCACCCGCACCCTCGCCCACGACGATCTCGTCATCGCCGACGAGGTCAAGGCCCTCTCGCTCGCCGGCGTCATGGGTGGTTGGGATTCGATGATCACCCCCGAAACCCGCAACATCCTCGTCGAGTCCGCATGGTTCGATCAGGCCAGCATCCGCCGCAGCGCCCGCCGGCACGGCCTTCACACCGACGCCTCCCACCGCTTCGAGCGCGGAGCCGACTTTAACGCGGCACCGCTCGCCAACGATCTCGTCGCGCAGCTCATCCTGCACTCGGGTGGTCACCTCGAAGGCGCTCTCATCGACGTCGTCATCCGTGCCGTCAGGGTTCGCACCGCCGATCGCCCACGCATCGCCCTCTCGGTCAAACAGGTCCAGCGCCACCTCGGGCAGACCATCGCGCCCGAAGGCATCACCTCCGCCATCGTCCAGCAGTATCTCCACAGCCTCGGCTGCAACCTCCTCCCCGCCGACCCGCTGTCGGCGGACTCCCAGGACGACCTCTTCCGCGTCAAGCTCCCCAGCTGGAGACTCGACCTCGAACGCGAGATCGACCTAATCGAAGAGGTCGCACGCGTCTACGGCTACAACCGCTTCGCCAACACCCTGCCCACGCCTCTCCCCGTCCAGTCCCATCCCCTCGCCGCCGCGGAGTCCGCCGTCCGCAGCCGCCTCTTGTCCCTGGGCTTCTCGGAGTCCATCTCCAGCACCTTCGCCAGCGACTCCGACGCCGCATTCTTCTTCGCCGGAACGCAGGAAAACGGTCCGATCGAGATGGAGAATCCACTCTCCGACGAGGCCCGGCTCCTCCGCCCCACCCTAGTCCCCGGCATGCTCACCATGCTCGCGCTGAACCTCAACCGCGACGTCCGCGAGGTGCGCCTCTTCGAGCAGGGCCAGATCTTCACCGGCTCGACCCGGCAGGTCAACGAGCATCCAAGCCTGACCCTCGGCCTCACCTCCACCAGCGCGCCGACCCCGCTGCACAGCGCCCAGGATGCGCCCTTCTTCGAACTGAAGGGTGCTATCGAATCGGTTCTCTCCCTCTTCAGCCCCGCCCTCGAAGACCCCGCCCAGAACGCGGCCACGTCCGTCACCTATAGCGCCGCCACCCTGCCCGCGTGGCTCGAACCCGGCCGCGCCGCCCAGGCCTTCCTCGCACCCGAATCCGCACCCATCGCCACCTTCGGCGAGCTCGCCAACACCGAGGCGTCCCGCCGCAAGCTCCGCCAGCCCGTCTATCTTGCGCAGATCGACCTCGCCCGCCTCTACGCGCTTCCGCTTCGCCACGTCACCGCCCGCAGCCTCTCCCGGTTCCAGGCCGTCGAACGAGACTTCTCCTTCACCTTCCCCGACTCCCGTCCCTGGGCGGAGATCGAATCCGCCCTCCGCGCCCTCAACCTTCCCGGCCTCGAAGATCTCAAACCGGTCGAGATCTTCCGCGACCGCAAGGGCAAGTCTGTCCCCTCAGGCCACTACGCCCTGCTCGTCCGAGCCGTATTTCAGTCCCAGGAGCACACCCTGTCTGAATCCGAACTCGGCGAGTGGTGGACCACCATTATCGCCACCCTCACCGCTCTCGGTGGCGCTATCCGCGCGCCCGAAGAGGCCACACATCGTTAGAGCATGTTAGCTGTGGAGAGGAAGTTGGGTGTCCCGCCTTCGCCTCACCGCGACAAGGTGGGACGGAGCGCGTGACCGCCCCGCACTGATAGGCACAGTGGGCCTGTCCGACAGGACAGTGCTTCACCCCCGCCGCGCCGACACAATCGGCTGATAAAACCCACTCTCTTCCGCCCCCATCCACCGCACGTCCGAAAATCCCGCCCCACGCAACGCCTCCGAAAGCTCCTCCCGCAGCAGGCACCGGTACTCCGAGACGAAGTGCCACGTCTCCCACTCCCCGCCACGCTCCACCGAAAGATAAAGATGCACCACATACCGTTCCCGATCGATCCAGTCCCACACCTGGTGCACGATCCGCCGCTCCCCCGACCGGCCATAAAACGCAGGCTCCTGCGACGTCGGCCGGTCCTTGATCAGCCGGTCATAGTCCCGGATACTCGCGAGAAACAGCCCACCCGATTTCAACTTTGACCCGACCGCAGCCGTCGCCCGCCGCAGCCCCTCCGCATCCAGGTGCGGCAGCGCGTTATCGAGCGCCGCCACCACATCGAACTCACCCTCCAGAATTCCCTCCAGCGTGGTCATATCGGCCACATGAAACTCAATCCCCAGCCCCCGAGCCGAAGCCTCCCGCCGAGCCCGTGCAATCGCCCCCGCGCTCAGATCCGAACCCACCACCCGATGCCCCGCCGCCGCAAATCCCAGCGCCTGCGTCCCAATCCCACAGGCACAATCCAGTATCTTCAAGGACCGCCCCCCCGCTCCCAGCAGAGGCACCAGAACGCCAGCCTGCCGCGACATCGCGCGATCCCAATCCTCGAAGATCAGGTGATACCACTCCGCCAGCCCATCATAAAATCCAGCAATCATCCGCACCCCCATACCCAACCTTGCGAGGTAAGACTGCCCGTTGGTGCCAAGCCGGGTGCCCCACCTTCGTCGCAACGCCTCACCGCGACTAAGGTGGGCGGGAGCGCCACAGCACCCAACCAGAGACTCGATACCAACCACCGATCCGCACTCACCCTAACTTGAGCTGCGGAGTAGCCCCCATATCCTCCGCCGCAAACTCCCCCGCCAGCAACCGTGGCCACGCCGCCGCCGCGATCATCGCCGCATTGTCCGTCGAAAGCGCCAGCGAAGGAAACTCGACGCTCAGTCCCGCCCTCCCAGCCTCCTCCTGAAACCGTCTCCGCAGCTCCCGATTCGCCGCCACCCCACCCGACACCACGATCGATCGAGCCCCGTAAGCCTCCGCCGCCGCCAGCGTCTGCCGAATCAAAACCCCCACCACCGCATACTGAAAACTTGCAATCAGATCCAGCGTCCGCCCATCGCAAAGCTCCAGCGCGGCACTCACCGATGGAGCGCCGAGCGCGGAGAGCGCCCGATGCCGAGCCTCCGCCCCCTCCCGCATCCCATGCGCCTGCACATACCGCAACACCGCCGACTTGATTCCACTGAAAGAAAAGTTGAACCGCACCCCCTCTTCATTCACCGGAGCCTTCTTGTTCGGAGCCGGTTGCCCATCCCGCACCGGCCCAGCCTTGATCACGTTGAACTGAAACGGAACCGCGTGCGGATTCCCATAACTCGCCAGCGCATCGATCCACGGCCCCCCCGGATATCCCAGGCCAAGCAGCTTCGCTACCTTGTCATACGCCTCGCCCGCCGCGTCATCCACGGTCCGACCAATGTTGCGATACGTCCACCCCGCCGCATCGTCCCCCTGCTCCGCCAGGTAAAGATGCGTATGCCCCCCCGAGACCACCAGCGCCAGCAGAGGCATCGCCATCGGCTCCTCCCCCCGGTGCCGAGCCTCCAGCAGCACAGCATGAATATGCCCCTCCAGATGATTGACCGCGATCAGCGGCTTCCCCGCCCCAAACGCCAGCGCCTTCGCATACAAAATCCCGACCAGCAGAGCCCCCGCCAACCCCGGCCCATTGGTCACCGCAATCGCATCCAGATCCTCGAAGCGAACGTTTGCCTCCCGCATCGCCGCCCGCACCACGGGAACAATATTCCGCAGATGCTCCCGGCTAGCCAGCTCCGGAACCACCCCCCCATAGTTCGCATGCAGCGCAATCTGCGAAGCCACCACATTCGAGATCACATCCCGCCCACCTCGCACCACCGCCGCCGCCGTCTCGTCGCACGACGTCTCGATCCCGAGAATCAACCCACCCCGTCGCCCCGGCCGATCCGATTCACTCGTAGTCATCACCCACCTCAACTATCCTCAATCTTAGCCGAGGCGTCCTGACCGAAATCAGGCTCGGGATACCGACGCGGTACGGGAGCTGTCCGGTTTTACCGTGCTGCGGCCCACCTTCTATCCGCACCTTTCAACCGAAATCGCACCAACATTGGCCCAGCACTCTAGTTCAGGAACCTCCGATGCACCCACACGAACATCCCGAAACACTCCTCACCGACCCGTCCTACGCCCGCGCTGCCTGGGTCACTCACGCCCTCACCGCCGCCGGATTCCAGGCCTTCTTCGCCGGTGGCTGCGTCCGCGACCTTCTCCTCGGCCGCACCCCCGACGACTACGACGTAGCCACCTCCGCCACCCCCGAAGAGGTCACCGCCCTCTTCACCACCCTCGGTCGCAAGACCCTCGCCGTCGGCGCCCACTTCGGCGTCATCCTCGTCTTTGACGAACCCACCGAGTATTCCAGCAACTCCCAGGCTGAAGCAATCGAGGTCGCAACCTATAGATACGATGGGGCTTATACCGACGGACGACGCCCCGACGCCGTTCGCTTTTCACTCGATCCCCGCGAAGACGTCCTCCGCCGCGACTTCACCATCAACGGCATGCTCCTCGACCCCACCCGCTTCGAGCGCGACCGCAACCTCGACGCCGCCGTCCTCGATCTCGTGGGAGGAAGAGAAGACCTCGACGCCGGAGTCATCCGCGCCATCGGCGATCCGAGCCTGCGTTTTGAAGAAGATAGACTCCGCATGTTGCGCGCCGTGCGATTTGCCGCCCGCCTCGGGTTCCGCATCGACGACCGGACCTTCCATGCCATCCAGACCCACGCCCACGCCGTCACAACGGTCAGCTGCGAGCGTATCCGCGAAGAACTGACCCGCATGCTCACCGAAGGCGGAGCCCGCCGAGCCTTCGAGCTCCTCGATGCCTCCGGTCTCCTTGCCGTCATCCTCCCCGAAGCCATCAAGCTCCACGGCGTCGAGCAACCACCCGAGTTTCACCCCGAAGGCGACGTCTGGGTCCACACCATGTTCCTCCTCGAGCGCCTCCCGCCCGCCCCCTCCCCAACCCTTGCCTGGGCTGCGCTCTTGCACGACATCGGCAAACCCGCCACCTTCCAGCCTCCGCAAAACCCCGGAGACCGCATCCGCTTCAACGGCCACGTCGAGGTCGGCGTCCGTATCGCCGAGGTCATCCTTCCCCGCCTGCGCTTCTCCCGCGAAGACACCGAGCAGATCATCTCATTGATAAAGAACCACATGCGCTTCGGTGATGTGATCAGAATGAAGCGTTCGACCCTGACCCGCTTCCTGCGCATGCCGCGCTTTGAAGAGCACCTCGCCCTCCACTGGCTCGACTGCATGGCCTGCCACGGCATGTTGGGATCCTACGAATACGCCCGGCAGGCGTTCGAGGCTGCGCCGGTCGAAGACCTCCGCCCGGCACTGCTCGTCACCGGAAGAGACCTCATCGCGGCGGGCTACCGCCCCGGACCCGACTTCAAGAAGATGCTTGAAGCGGCAGAAGACGCCCAGCTTGAGGGCACCATTCACACGACTCACGAGGGTCTTACCCTTCTGCGCGATCACTTCCAGCAGAGATGAACCATGGACCATGCTGCACAGTGGTAGGACCACCGGGAAGAATTTGTCTCATCAAGCAGCATGTTTTGCGTTATTTGGATGCGTCGCTGTAATCGTGGTTTTCTAAAGGGTTTATGGGATGTAGTTGCGGAATTGCCAATGTTTCACCAGAGGTTTTTCGATGGACAGAACGTGGGCCGTTGCTCGGAAAAACTGGACAGAAACGTGTTTTGGCGAAGCGGTATGCCTTGGTTTCGATTATCGGACAGTCTGGCGCTGTGATCAGGGGTTCCCTCAATGACAGAAGCCCGGACTATTCCAAAGCCCGTCACTTCCGATGTATTGTTCTCGAACGGGTAACTTGGCCAGCCTCCGCCGGCATCACATCGGTTCTATGCCTAGCCTGCCTTCTCCCCTAAGCACGAAGCCGTTGCTGAATACGCCAGCCGACACCACTCCGGACACCACGCTGACGGTCGACGGGAATCCGGTTGAGGCTCACACTGGGGAGATTCTCCTCGATGCGCTGAACCGGCACGCCGTGAAGTTCCAGCATAAAGAGGTCCCACAAGTCTGCTATCTGCCGCGGATGGGGCCCATCGGAAGCTGCGACACCTGCATGATCTCGGTCAATGGGGAGCTGGTTCGGGGCTGTATGACCACGGTCACTCCCGGCATGACCGTCGAAACCATGGGTCACCGGGTCGATGTGGCACAGCGCGAGGCCTTCGACCGCATCCTCAAGAATCACGAGCTTTACTGCACCGTCTGCGACAACAATAATCAGAATTGCGTCGTCCACAACACCACCGCCGCGCTCGACGTAAAGCACCAGGCAAGGCCCTACCAGCACAAACCCTATCCGCAGGATCACTCCAATCCCTTCTACCGCTACGATCCCGACCAGTGCATCCTCTGCGGCCGATGCGTCGAGGCCTGCCAGAACGTACAGGTCAATGAGACGCTCACCATCGACTGGAAGAGCGAACACCCGCGGGTGCTGTGGGATGGGGGAGAAAAGATCGAAGGGTCCAGTTGCGTCAGCTGCGGCCACTGCGTCTCGGTCTGCCCCTGCAACGCACTGATGGAAAAGAGCATGCTGGGCAAGGCCGGATACCTTACCAACATCGCCCCCAAGGTGCTCGGCGACATGATTGAGGTCGTCAAGGCCGTCGAACCAAGCACCGGCTACGGCCCCATCCTGGCGTTGTCCGAGATCGAAGCGGAGATGCGCCACGCCCGCGTGAAGCGCACCAAGACCGTCTGCACCTACTGCGGCGTCGGCTGCAGCTTCGATGTGTGGACGAGGGATCGCCACATTCTGAAGATCGAACCGATGCATGGTCCGGCGAATGGCATCTCCACCTGCGTCAAGGGGAAGTTCGCCTGGGACTTCATCAACTCTCCCCGCCGCCTCTCCAATCCCCTGTTGCGTCAAGGAGATACGTTCGTCGAGATCACCTGGGATCAGGCGCTCGATGTCATCGAACAGAAGTTCTCGGCCATCAAACAGGAGCACGGGCCGGATGCCATCGGTTTTATCGCCTCTTCCAAGTGCACCAACGAAGAAAGTTACCTGATGCAGAAGCTGGCGCGCGCGGTGGTTGGGACCAATAACATCGATAACTGCAGCCGCTACTGCCAGACCCCCGCCACCATGGGCCTCTCGCGAACGGTCAAGTATGGCGGCGACTCCGGATCGATCTCCGACATCGAGATGGCCGGGCTCGTGCTCATCATCGGGTCCAACACCGCTGAGTCACACCCCGTCCTGGCGACACGGGTGAAACGCTCTCATAAGCATCGCGGCCAACGCCTGATCGTCGCCGATCTCAGGAAGCACGAGATGGCCGAGCGCGCCGATCTCTTCTTCAGGCCGCTCCCCTCCACCGACGCGGTGTGGCTGATGGCAGTGGCCAGGTACATGATTGAAAACGACTTGCATGACAAGGAGTTCATCGCGAAGTGGGTGAATGGGTTCGAAGCGTACAAGCAATCCATCGATCCCTACACGCTGGAGCACGCGTCGCAGATCACCGGACTTCCGCCCGAAACGATGGTGACCGTCGCCCACGAGATCGCGAAGGCGAAGGGGACCTGCATCCTCTGGGCGATGGGAGTGACACAGCATTGCGGTGGTTCCGATACGTCGACCTCGATCTCGAATCTCCTGCTCATCACCGGCAACTACATGAAGCACGGCGCCGGAGCCTACCCGCTGCGCGGCCACAACAACGTGCAGGGCGCAAGCGACTTCGGTTCCATGCCAAATCAATTCCCCGGCTATCAACTAGTCGACGACGAGTCGGTCCGGTCGAAGTTCGAGGCAGGCTGGGGAGTCTCCCTGCCCACAAAGAAGGGCCTCGATAACCGGGGAATGATCACCGCGATCCACGAAGGCAAGCTCAAGGCGCTCTATATCAAGGGCGAGGACACGATCACGTCGGACGCCAACGCCAACGATGCCGGTGATGCCCTGCGCAAACTCGACTTCTTCATCGTGCAGGACATCATGTTCTCGCAGACCGCGCATTATGCGGACCTGGTTCTGCCAGCCAGTCCCTCCCTTGAAAAGGACGGCACGTTTACCAGTACCGAGCGACGCATTCAACGCGTCCACAGGGCGCTCGATCCACTCGGAAACTCGAAGCCGGACTGGGAGATCCTGCAACTGGTTGCAAATAGGCTGGGAGCGAACTGGAAGTACGCCCACCCCTCCGAGATCATGCACGAGTGCGCGAAGTTGACCCCGCTCTTCGCGGGTGTGACCTACGAGCGGCTTGAGGGCTACAAGAGCCTCCAGTGGCCGGTTGCCGAGGATGGAACCGATTCGCCGCTTCTATTCACCGAAAAGTTCCCGTTCCCGGATGGCAAGGCCAGGCTTTATCCGATCGAGTACATTGCGCCCTCCGAAGAGGCGAACGCAACCTACGATCTGCACCTCAATAACGGCCGCCTGCTGGAGCACTTCGAGCAGGGAGCGATGACCTATGAGTCGGAGGGGGTGAAGGCAATCACTCCGCAGACCTTCCTGGAGGTCTCGCCCGAACTGGCTCGTGAGCGCGGTCTGGAGAATGGTCGCTACGTCCAGTTGACCTCTCCTTATGGCAGGGTCAAGGTGCAGGTTCTCATCACCGCGCGGGTACAGGGCAGGGAGCTTTATATGCCCATGAACTCCGTCCTCGAGCCGGTCAACAAGCTGACCAGCAGCCACACGGACCGCGCCACGAACACCCCTGCCTACAAGGAGATCTCGGTCCACATGACGGTGCTCGAGGAGATGGGCGAGAATCCGCTTCCGCGAGCCAACTTCCGCAATGGGCACCGGACACCGCAGATGGGGCTCGAGATCGAGCACAAATGGGAGAAGGACGGGTACCACGTCCCGGGATCTCAGAAGTCCGATGAGCTTGTGCAGATCAAATCAGTAACCGTTTAGACTCAATGATATACAAGATCGAGAGGCACTTGGCATGGCGAATCCGATTGCATTCAAGCCGCGGCATATCGACCCACAGGTGGAGTTGCAACGCAGGTTGGAGGCGGCTCCGATCGAGCACGCGGAGGCGATGCTCGTGCTCTTTGACCTGCTGCAGGCGGCTCACGACCAGGGCCTGCTGGATGCCGCTCACGGTCTCGTCAGCGCCAAGGATACGATCTTTGGCAAGCTGGCCGAGTACGCCAAGCTGCCCGAAGGAGTTGCTGGGATTCGCAATTTGATCGGGATAGGCCGTGTGCTGATGACGATCGACCCGGACACGCTCGATTCTCTCGCCAAGGCCGTCGCAGCCGCGGGGCAGCAGCACGCCGCCGAAGAAAAGGCGCCCAGCCTTTGGCAACTGGCTAAACGAGCCATCAGCGAAGATAGCCGCCGTGGCCTCTCTTTCATGACCCTGCTGCTCGCATCCGTAGGCAAGACGCTGAAGAGATAGGTCTATCGCGTGGTGACCCCGGTGATGTGAACCTCGGGCAGGTTGATATTCCAGTTGCTGTTGATGTCTTCGAAGATCAACCGGAACTCCCGTTCATCGCCCGGAGCGAGTGGAGCGGCGCTCACCGGCTGGGTATCGACATAAGGCTCGTGGGTGCGAATGAGTTGCAGCGGCTGAGTCTCCACCTGCGGCGCCAGGCCCATGTCATTGCGAAACAACAGCTGCACTGTGATCCCGGTGACCGTCCGGTCCCCGGTATTTCTGACATGCCCGTCGATGAAGGTGGACTTGCCGCCTGAAAGACTCGTCGACTCACTCATCGCAAGATCCGAAAGGACCAGGCTCCCAGCCCCTGCAGACAGCGGCAGGATGGTTCCGGCCGGGGGCGTATGACGCGTGCGAGTGGTCACGATCAGCACAACAATCAGAAGGATGACCACACCCGCGGCGATGAGGATCGGTCCCACGGGACGGCCGCTCTGCTCCGGGGAAGGCGGGGTGAAGAGGGGTGTTGGGGCGCCGGAGATCTGGGGATCGCTCATAAGCCGTGATTCTAAATCGCGGGGGCGGCGATGAGCCATCAGGTGGTGCCGTTCGCGTTGCGTGAGCTCGCAGGTAACCCGTCCGATTGCGCTACAGATTCAGAGTTATCGCGGCTCCGCCGATAAAGGTGGAATGACGAAGGATTGCAACAACTATGGCGGGCTTTTTCTGGTGCCTCCCCTGGATCCTGCGGAGAGGCGTCTGCCGCGCAGGATCCGGAGGAAGGTGAGGCGGTCGGTTGCGGACGCGAGGGTTCGTTGTCTCCGTGGAATGGAGATGTTCTCCGAGCTGTTGCTCAGGCGAAGCTGGCGCGTTTGACCTTCTGGCGGAAGTCCTGGCCCTGCATCTCGACGACGACGCACATCTCCTGAAGGCGGGAGCGCATACGTTCGCCGATGCGGTCTCCGAGGGTCTCCTCGCGGGAGCGGGAGGCGGGATCGGAGCCGAGCGGGCCTAGATTCGCGTAGTTCGTCGTGATGATGGTGGTGCGGCGGTCGTTGTAACGGGTGTTGAGGATGTGGGCGACCGTGTCCCAGACCCAGTCGGTGGGCTTGTTGGCCCCGAGTTCGTCGAGGACCAGAACCTCGGCTTCAAACACAGGCTTCAGAATCTCGGATTCGGTGGTCGAGTTGTTGCGGTTGTAGCTGTTCTGGACCTGCTTGAGGAGATCACGGTAGTCGTAGAAGAGGCCGGTTGCTCCGCGCTCGGAGACGAGGGACTGGAGAATTCCGACCGCGAGGTGAGTTTTGCCGACTCCGATGGAGCCGGTGAGCAGGAGGCCGGTGCCGGCGGTCTCTACTGGGTAGCCTTCGACGAAACGGCGTGCGCGCATATGGGCTGCGGTGAGGGTGCGGTTGGCCGAGGGGAAGTGGGTGTCGAAGGACTCGAGGGAGCAGTGCTCGTAGCGCTTGGGGATGTGGGCGCGGTCGAGCATGCGGGCGGTGCGCTGCTGCAGACGGCAGGTGCAGGGCGTGGCGACCTGACGGCCGTCTTCCTGGATGATTCGGAGACCGGCG
Source organism: bacterium (assembly GCA_026225095.1). Lineage (GTDB taxonomy): Bacteria > Acidobacteriota > Terriglobia > Terriglobales > Acidobacteriaceae > Edaphobacter. Next base: position 50,134 of record JAMFSC010000001.1, on the reverse strand, counting down.
CCTTCGCAGATGGGGCAGACTTCTGACATACCGTTCCAGTATCGCAGGGTTCGGAGCCAAGATGAATCCTTCGGCAGGGTGTGGGAATCCTATATACTGGTTGGACGCGTACCCGCGAAAACGGGGCGCAGGCTGTGCGACAGGCCCATCGATGTGACGTGAGTATGACCGTTCGCAAGCGATCCGCGCGCCGAAAAATTCAGTTGGACAGGAAATGACATGCCAAAGCAGGGGATTCATCCGGATTATCACGATACGCATGTGAAGTGTGCGTGTGGCAATGAGTTTGATACGCGTTCTACGCATAAGGGCGCGATTGTGGTTGAAATTTGTTCGGCCTGCCACCCGTTCTTTACGGGTAAGCAGAAGCTGATCGACACAGCAGGACGCGTGGAACGGTTCCGCCGCAAGTTCGCCAAGAGCGACGCGGGCAAGGCAGAGACGGCCAAGGCCGAGGTCAAGTAAGGGGCTGGGGTTTTGAGCCGAGGGCCTCCGCCACAGTGCGGAGGCCTTTTGTTTTGTGGGGGTTGCGACAGATGAAGAAGCGGTACACGCTCGAGAAGAAGCAGTGGGACGAGCCCGTCGAACATGCGATGCCGGTGGGGGCTCGGGTGCCGGCGTCGTTTAAGATTGGTGAAATTGTGGTGGCTCCGGCTACCGTTTTGGCTCCGATGGCGGGGGTGACGGACACGGTTTTTCGGCGTTTTATCAAGAATGCGAGCATGTATTCGGTGAATTCCGCTGGGGACAACGGGGGCCGAAGTGTGGAAGAACTGGTTACAAACCAGCAGTCCGGGTGCGGGCTGATTATGACCGAGTTCACCTCGGCGGACGGGCTGTCGCGGATGCGGGAGTCGAAGCGGAAACGGTACCTGACCTACTACGATGATGAGCATCCGATCTCGGCGCAGCTATTCGGGTCCAATCCGGCTACGCTGGCCGACTCGGCGCGGATCTGCCAGGATGCGGGGTTCGATATCGTCGACCTTAATCTGGGCTGTCCGGCGAAGCGGGTGGTCGCTTGCAATGGGGGGTCGGGGCTGCTGCGGGATCTGCCCTTGATCGGGGAGATCTTCAAGGCGGTGCGGGGGGCGATCACGATTCCCTTTACGGTGAAGTTTCGGATGGGGTGGAACGATCACCACATCGTCTGCGTTGAGCTTGCCAAAATGGCGGAGGACTGTGGGTTGAATGCGGTCGCGCTTCATGCTCGTACGCGGGAGGATGGGTATACGGGGCAGGCGCGGTGGGAGTGGATCGCGGCGGTCAAGGATGCGGTTTCGATTCCGGTGATTGGGAACGGGGATGTGAGGACGCCGGAGGATGCGGCGGCGATGGTGGAGAAGACGGGGTGCGATGCGGTCATGATCGGGCGAGTGGCTCCGGCGAATCCGTGGATCTTCCGGCAGATTGCGCAGTACACGGCGACGGGGCGGTATGACACGCCGACGGATGCGGACCGGTACCGGATGATCCGGGACTACTTCCAGAAGATGGTCGAGGAGATTGAGTTGGAAAATGCGACCGAAGCCGCCCGGGCCGAGGCGATTACGGCGGCGGGGCAGGTGGCGCGGGAGAAGTCGGTGCGGGACTGCGTGGGGAAGATGAAGCAGTTTGCGGCGTGGTTCACGCATGGGGTGCAGGGGGGTGGGGCGCTGCGGAAGCAGATCTTCGAGGCCAAGAGCGGGGCGCGGGTGCTGGAGGCGGTGGATGGGTTCTTCACCTCGCGAGCGGAGACGCATGTGGCGAGTGAGGATGAGGTGATGGCGGCGGAGCTGGTGACGGCTGGGGAGTATTGCGACTGAGACTGGTGCGCGTTTGGGCGGATTTGGTGCCAGTTTAGAAGAGAGCAAACGCAGATTCCCTTCGGGAATGACAGACAAAAAGGCAAAGGCAAGGACGCCGAGGCTCTAGAAGTCGGAGTGGGCGGGTTGGTCGGTGTGGCGTTTGCGCCAGACGGACTTGATGCGGGTGCGCCAGCGTTCGTCGAGGGCGATGAGGGTCCACTCCACCTGGGGGGAGAGGTGGCGGAGGATGACCTCGGTGGCGGGATGGACGCGGAGGGCGGGGGCTACGAGGTAGAGGCGCGGGGGGAGGCGGGCGAGGGGGATGCCACCGAAGTAGCCGTGGCTTTGGAACTCGCCGAGGCCGGTGATGTTGTCCGGGTGCTGGAGGTGGTGGTGGCGGACACGGATCCAGTAGTCGAGGCCCTGGAGGGCGAGGTGGAGGTCTTCGTCGGCTTTCAGTTCGATGACGGCTAAACGGCCGTCTTCGGTGACGGTGAGGAGATCGAGCATGCCGCGGTCGGCGGCGGCGAAGGCCGGGACCTGGGCGTAGACGTGATCGAGCTGGAGTTTGGTGTCGTGGGCTTCGAGGGGGGCTGCGTCGCGGCGGAGGGAGGACTCGAGCCAGCGTTCGGGTGCCATGCGGTAGAGGGGGTCGCGGCGGTCGCCGGAGGGGTGGCGGCGGGCGAAGAGCTGGGTGACGAGATCACGAAGGGCGGGTTCGGTCTCTTCGGTGAGTTCGGTCTCGCTGGCGGCGGCTCCGAAGGTGATGTGGGGGGTGAGATCGAAGCTGGTGGCGGCGGGACGGATGCGGATACGGGCGAATTCGAGGCCATGGACGAGAAAGGCGAGTTCGGTCGCAGATCGGATGCGCTGGTCTACGTCTGGGTATCGGTCGGGTGGAACTAACGACATCACGCGGGCGGCGGGGTCGGCGAAGCGCTCGCGGGCCAGGGAGAGGTTGGGGGCGTGGTGGAGATGGGTGTGGAGGTTGCCGTGGTCGGCGGGGTCGCGGGGTTCGAGGTCCTCGGTTTGGGGGTTGAGCTCGTAGATCTCGTACTTCGCTACAGCCTGGTTGAGCCAGGCGAGGCGGGAGAGGGTGAGGGTTGCGGTTCCGGTGGGGACGATGAGGCGGAGGCCCTGGACGAGGCGGCGGCCTCCAGAGTGCTCGCGGCAGTGGGCGAGCCAGAGGATGCCGAGGGTGAGGATGCCGTCGATGGTGGCGGGCGGCTCTTCGGGGTTAACGGCGATGACGGCCCAGGCGTTCTGGCCCTGGATGAGGAGGCCTCGGGCGTAGGCGGGGCCGAAGGACTTTTCGAGATCCATGGCGGTGCGGAAGGAGTCGGGCTTCCAGTCGGGGAAGGCTCGGAGGAGGACGCGTTCGAGGATGCGGAGGTAGAGGGTGCGGGTGTTGTCGCGGGTGGAGGGGGTGCGGCGGTCGCGGTCGGCGGCTAGTTCCAACGTTTGGGGGCGGGGCTGGCCGAAGCGTCGGGTGCTGACGCGGAGAACGGACTTTCGGAGCTCGGTGGCGAGGACGCGGCGGACGAGGGTTCGGGAGGCGGGGGCTTCCGTATCCCAGAGATGGAGGGTGCAGCGGTTGTGCTCGGTCGAGAGGGTGTAGCGGGCGGTGCGCATGTCGAAGAGGAGCTTGCCGTCTTCGAGGAGGGCGGCGGTGGGGTGATCGGTTAGGAAGGCTTCGAGGGAGGTGGCGATCTGGGTTGGGGTCTGGGGAGTCGAAAGTGGCATGGGTTAGAGCGGCTCTCCTGGAGGTGTGGTTGCGCTTCTTATAGGTCGGGACTTGAGCTTTTGTCGTTTGCTTTCCGGAAACGTACTAGGAACTAGGAACAACTCTTGCAGGAAGGTGGGGAGGCTCGGTTAGACGACGTAGCCGGCCGCATGGACGAGGGCATAGGTCGGGCTTTCAGCCCTTGTTCGTGGATTGGTTGGGACCCTGGGGCTCCGCCCCAGGCTGGTATAGGATGGGCCTTCAGCCCGGAAGACCAGAGCGTGGGGCACCCGACTCCACACCATCAGGCAATCTGCACTAGAGTCTATCGCGATCGGAGGATAGCTTTATCTGGCCCAGTAGCCGGCGCGGGCGGAGACTTCCGGGGTGTGGGGCTGGTGGAGAATCTCGACCTTGAGGTTGTGAAAGCCGGGTTCGGTAGAGGTGGGGCGGAAGCTGAGGGTGTAGAGGTTGGGCAGGTGGTTGGTGAGGGTGGAGAGCTGCTGGTCGAGGTCGTGGCGCGTGGCGAAGACCAGGTGTTCTCCGCCGGAGAGGGCGGCGACGTTGGCGGCGGTGTCGGTGCGGAGGGCTCCCCAGGCCTTGGCGAGCGGGGTTCCGAGGTCGAAGGTGTGGAGGATGTTGGGCTGGCCGGGCATGGAGTAGGGCTTGTTCTCGTGGCGGGGGCCGGTGAACTGGTCTTTGACCCACTTGCGCTCGGGGGAGAAGGTGAGGCTGTAGAGGGTGGTGTTGGTCTCGGCGAGGCGTTGGAGGACTGTGTCGGGGGTGGTGTGGCTGCCTGCATCATGGGGCTGGCTGAAGAGGAGGATGATGCGGCGAGATTCGGGGGGCTGCTGGTCGAGGAGATCGATGGCGCTGGAGGTGGCGTCGAGGAGGGCGGCTCCGTCGTCTCCGGGTTCGGGGTGGGTGAAGGCGTAGGTGAGGCCGTCGGGCAGAAGCGGGAAGCTCCAGAGCTCCTCCGGCGCGCTGTCGAAGGTGATGAGGGCGACTTTATGGGGGGCCTCGCCGGAGAGGGACTCGATCATGGTTCCGAGGTGCTGGTAGTTGGGGAGCTGGTCGCGGGCGGCGCCTCCGGTTTGGAGGACGACGACGATGGCGAGGGGCTGGCGCTCCTGATCTTCGACCGTCGCCTTCTGGGGGACGCCGTTGTCGGTGAGGCGGAAGTCCTCGGGCGTGAGGTTGTGGACGAGTTCTCCGGTGGGCGAGAGGACGAGGGTGGGAACGAGGACGAGGGTCGCGTTGGAGTGGAGGGTGGAGATGGGTTCCTGCGCGGGGATGGGGCGGGTGGTTTGACCAGCGCAGAGGATGGTTGTGAAGACGGTCAGGGCTAGTGCGGATCTGGTCGCGGTGTAGAGGAGGGCAAACGCAGATTCCCTTCGGGAATGACAGACAGAAGGGCAAGTACGACCAGATTTGCTGAAGGTTTGGGGTTCTGCGTTGGGTGTCGTGGCGCTCCGGCCCACCTTAGCGACGATGAGACGTGTCGCGAAGGTGGGGCACCCGACTTTGTGCCGACGGGCGATCCGCTCGAAGGGTGCGAACTCTTTCTTCATTGCGTCGGGGGTGGGGGCGGGGTGACGGCGGCCTGGGGGCCGAGGGGGAGGTCGGCGGTTCCGAGGCGGCCGGTCTGGGTGACGCGGACGACGATGCGGGCGCGGACGGCCTTGGGGTCGTGGTCGAACTTGACGTGGACCTCGATGCCACGCTCGATGCGACCGGTGGGGGGCATGTTGGCGGGGGCGGCGAACTTCATGGCCTGGGCCTCGCGCTTGAGCTCCTTGCCCTTCTTGTCGAAGGTGGTGGTCATGAGGACGATGTCGGCTTTGCGGGGCTCGGTATCGGTGGCGAAGGTCCAGACGAGGCCGCGAGCATCGACGTGGACGATGTAGGAGTCGGGGGTGGCGGGGTCGGGGCGGACGGTCATGGGTACGGCGTCGTAGACCATGGTGGAGTCGGCGGCGGAGACGAGGTCGAAGGCGAGGCGGCGGGAGGGCTTCTGGGGGTCGACGCGGCCGGGGCCGTATTGGAGGTAGTAGCCCTCGCGGGTGGTGGCGATGAGGTCGGGGCGGGAGAGGGTGACCTGGATCTTGCGGAACTTCTGGGGGTCGCGGGAGGTGTTGTCAGGACGGTAGGTGAGGGTGTAGAAGCTTTCGCCGTCGCGGACGGTGGTTCCGATCTCGGCGTCGACGTCGTTGCGTCCGTAGAGGGCTTTGCCGCCGGTGGCGGTGGCGAGTTTGGCGAACTGGTAGTTGCCGCCGAAGGGATCGTTGAACTCGGCGGCGGAGCCGTAGGAGTTGTTGACCTGGAGGCCGGCGGGGTCGATGGTGTAGAGGGTGATGCGGGCGTCGCGGAGCATGTTGACGCAGCTCTGGACGTAGTTGTTGACGCGGGTCTGGCCGTCGAGGGGGACGTTGGCGAAGTTGATGGCGGGAAAGCCTCGGCCGATCCAGATCATGTTCTTGTGGCCGGGGTGGCCTTCGGTGGCCTCGGCGACGCGCATGAGGGTTCCGAAGGCGGTTCCGTAGCGCTCGGCGACCCAGGCGAACTGGTGGGCCTGCCAGGGGTAGGCGACGAAGTGGTGGTCGAGGGCGTCGATGAGCTGCTGCTTGTTCTGGGTGTAGTCCTTGACGACGGTGAACTTTTCGAGAGTGACGGCGAGGAGCATGGTGGGCGTCGTGAGCTTGTCGGGCTGCTTTTCGAGGAACTTCTTGAGGGAGTAGCGGGCGAAGGCCATGTCCTCGAAACGGGTGTTGAACTCGTCGAGGAGGATGATGTTGACGGGGGCGCGGGGGGCGACGCGGTCGAGGTCGGCGGTGGAATCGATGGCGGAGGTGGGGTCGGGGAGGTGGGAGCCGGTCTCCTCGAAGTTGAGGATGGTCTGGTCTTCCTTCGATTCGGTGACGTGGAAGTCTTCGCGCTTGAGATCCTTGATGAGGTTGCCCTTGTGGTCGGTGACGACGACGTCGAGGATGACGAGGCGGGCGTTGCGGCGGATGGTGTAGAGGCCGCTGGCGTCGGGGGTGAGGGGGGCGCCTGGGGTTTGGGAGGGCGGGGCGGATTGTGTGGGTGGAGCGGGCGGCGGGGTGGGTTGCTGGGCGGGGAGGGTGGCGAAGAGGAGAGAGAGCAGGAGGACGGAGAACTTGTGGCGCTGCAGGTCGATCATGAGGCCTCGCACGGGGTGGGTTGTGAGGTCGGTGAGGAATGCGACGCAGGGGAACTTGGGGGAGAGAACACGGATTGCGACCGATCCACGCGGGAAGCGGCGAATATATTTTGGATGGCACGGGGGCGGGCTTGAGTGGTCGTCGTGTGGCGCAAACTTCGGCCTCCTCCGCTTGCATACGGTCCCAAAATATCAGACCTGAACGGGGGGCCGTATGGTGCTTCTGATGTTTACCAGCCTTCGCGGGCGCGGAGTTTGTTGATGTGAGCGGTGTGGTGGCGGGAGTGCCAGGCGTAGAGGAGGGTGGCGGTCTCGATGGTCATGCGGCCGCTTTCGGGGTGGACGAAGCCGCGCTGGAACTGGGAGGGGGCGAGGGACTGGAGGAGCATGACCCAGCGGGCGTGAAGACTTTCGATGAGCCCGAGGCTCCACTCGATGGGGGAGAAGGAGTCGTGGAGGAGGGCCCAGGCTTTTTCGTCATAGGGCTTGATGGTGGGCCAATCCTCGGTGAGGGCGAGGCGGATGCGGATGAAGGCGTTCATGTGGCTGTCGGCGACGTGGTGGACGAGTTGGCGGACGGTCCAGCCGCCGGCGCGGTAGGGGGTATCGATCTGGTCGGGGGCGAGGTTTCGGGTGGCGTTGCGGAGACGGCTGGGGAGCTCGGCGAGGGTGCCGATGGAGTAGAGGAGGATCTCGGGCGTGATGGGGTCGGGGCGCTCGAATTTGCCAAGTGGGTAGCGTGGGTCTTCGACGACAATGGGGGAGGAGCGGGCCGGGCGGGAAGAAAGACGACTGAATTTCATGGTTTCAGGCTCTCGATCAGGTATCGCTGCGTGGATTCGGCTCGGCTCTGATGGTCTCATGCCAGGTGGGGTGGACAGGCCGACGTTCCAAGATGACGTTTGGATGACGGAAAAGACGCCGAGTTGCGTTGATACTGGGTGGCGCTGGTAACGTTCGATGTTGAAGAGTCTATCTGGAGGTGGGTGCTTGCGGCTTCTCGAAGTTGGTTTGGCGATGGCGTTGGCGGGGGTTGGGTCTTGCGGGGCGCGGAAGGTGGATGCGGGTCCGCAAGAACGGACGCCACAGCCCGCTGCGGCTGTGGCGGACTTCGTTGGGTTCGATCGGAACGAATACCCGGGGGATGAGGCGATGGGGCGGCTGAAGAAGCAGTTCGCCTATACGGGTTATTGGCTGACTCCGCCTCCAGGGGAGAAGACCAACGGCTGGCTGGGCAAGCGGGCAGCGCTGCGGGCGATGGGGTACGGGTTCCTGGTGCTGGCGAATGGGCGGTTCGACAGGCAGATTGTCGCCGCGAAGATGAAGCCGGGGGAGTTGGGGCGGCAGGATGCGGTGAAGGCTGTTGCGGCGGCTAAGGCGGAGGGTTTCCCGGCCGGGACGATTCTCTTTCTGGACCAGGAGGAGGGTGGTCGGTTGCTGGAGGAGCAGGCGGCGTATCTGTTTGGGTGGACGGAGGCGGTGGCGGCCTCCTACTACAGGCCGGGGGTTTATGCGAGTGGGCAGCCAGCTCCGGATGGTCCGGGAAAGGGGGTGACGACGATTCAGGATATTCGGGAGCATGTGGTGGCGGAGCATCGGCGTCCGGTCGCGGTCTGGGTTTATCAGGATGCCTGCGCGCCGGCGGGTCCGGCTCCGGGGTGTACGGTGGCTCCACCGGCGAGGGGGGGTAGTGGGATTTCGGATGTGGTGGTGTGGCAGTATGCGCAGTCGCCACGGCGGCCGGAGGTGACGGCTTCTTGTGCGGCGACTTATGGGAAGGATGGGAACTGTTATCCACCGGGGGAGCCGGGGACACTGGTGGATCTGAATGTGGCGGGGAGCGGGGATCCGAGTGGGGGGCGGTAGATCGTCAAGGTAAAATGCCTTTGACGGCATATGGATTTGAGGTCATACTGTAGGAATGAACTGGGTCGTTGAAGTTCACGAAGCCTATCTCGCAGAGCTTCGCGCTGAGCCCAGAGCCGTACAAGTTGCGGTGTTCGCGGCGGCCGGAGTACTGGAACAGTTCGGCCCGCAACTGAACAGGCCGCACGTCGACACACTGAAGGGTTCCTCCTACTCGAACATGAAGGAGTTGAGAATTACCCTGTCGGACGGTGAGTGGCGGGTAGCCTTCGATCCGAGACGGAAGGCGATCCTGCTTACGGGCGGCAGTAAGTCGGAAGTGAAGCAGAGTAGATTCTACGAGCGGCTCATTCGGATCGCCGATGAACGGTACGCAGACCACCTTGCGAAACTGAAGCGCGAAGGAGAATGAAGATGGCCATGTCCCTTGAGAGTGTTCTGAAGAGTCTTCCCCCGGAGATGCGAGCTGAGATTGCGGCGCGGACGCAGGAGATGATCGAGGAGGAGATGACGCTGCGGGATCTTCGGTCGGTGCAGCACCTGACTCAGGAGCGGGTGGCGGAGCTTCTTGGGGTGGAACAGGATAGTGTCTCGCGGATGGAGCGGAGGGCGGATATGCTGCTCTCGACGATGAGCAGCTATGTGGAGGCGATGGGTGGAAGGCTGCGCCTGGTGGCGGAGTTTCCTAATCGGAAGCCCTACACGTTGAAGCTGGGGGATCTTACGGAGAAGCGCGAAAAATCTGGAAGGGGGAGAAAGAAGGTCGTGGCTCCCTCTTCCTGAGCGCGGTTAAGGCAAGAGGGGTATGGCAAACAAAGGGGTTTGAGCGGAGGAAGGAACGGTGAGTTGCCGTCGGCCCATGCGTAGCCTATCATAGGCAGAGATGACACTTTCCCACGCGGACCACAAACGTTACTTCATCGAGAAATTAGGCCTGTCGGAACGGTTGATGGAGCGCTGCCTCGGGGAGGCACTTTCGGCGGGTGGGGAGTATGCGGATCTTTATTTTGAGTCGGTGACTTCGACCTCTCTGGGTGTGGATGAGGGCCTGGTCAAGACGGCCAGCCAGGGGATCAGCGTCGGGTGTGGGATTCGGGTGCTTTCGGGTGAGCGTACCGGGTATGCGTATACGGACGATCTTTCGAGTGAGCGGCTGCTGAAGGCGGCGCGGACTGCGGCGTTGATCGCGAGCGGCCCGGCAAAGGAGATAATGAGCGGCTTCCGGCATACGGAGGCTTCGGCTTCGCTCTATCCGGTTGCAGGGGCGGAGACGGACTCGGAGATTGCGGCGAAGCTGAAGCTGATCGAGCGGGCGGACAGGGCGGCTCGGGCTTACGACCCTCGGATTACGCAGGTGCGGGCGGGGATCAACGATGAGCTGCGGCGGATTCTTGTGGCGGCGTCCGATGGGACGTTTGCAAGCGATACGCAGCCTCTGGCCCGGCTGAATGTCTTTGTGATTGCGAAGGACGGGGTCAATACCTCGAAGGGGACTTCAGGTGGGGGTGGCCGGGTGATGCTCGACTTCTTCGAAGGGGAGAAGAGCCCGGAGCACTTTGCTTCGGAGGCAGCCCGGACGGCGATTCTGCAGCTGGATGCGGTGGAGGCTCCGGCGGGTGAGATGGAAGTCGTGCTTGGGCCGGGTTGGCCTGGGGTGCTGCTGCATGAGGCCGTGGGGCATGGGTTGGAGGCGGACTTCAACCGGAAGAAGACGTCGGCGTTTGCGGGTTTGATGGGGCAGAAGGTGGCTTCGTCGAAGGTGACGGTCGTCGATAACGGGACGATGGCGAATCGGCGTGGATCGCTGAATGTGGATGACGAGGGGACACCGACGCAGGAGACGGTTCTGATCGAGAACGGGATTCTGAAGGGGTTTCTTTCGGACAAGCTGAACTCGCGGCTGATGGGGATGCCGAATACGGGGTCGGGGCGGCGGGAGAGTTATCACCATATCCCGATGCCACGGATGACGAATACCTACATGCTGAACGGCGACGATATGCCGGAAGACATCATCAAGAGCGTGAAGCGCGGGCTCTATGCGGTGAACTTCGGCGGTGGGCAGGTGGACATCACGAACGGCAAGTTTGTGTTTTCGGCGAGCGAGGCATACCTGATCGAAGATGGTCGGGTGACTCGGCCGGTGAAGGGTGCGACCTTGATCGGGAATGGGCCGGAGGCGTTGAAGTACGTGTCGATGGTGGGGAACGATCTAGCCCTCGATGAAGGTATTGGAACCTGCGGCAAGGCCGGGCAGAGCGTGCCGGTCGGCGTAGGGATGCCCACAGTGAAGCTCGACCGCATGACGGTCGGGGGAACAGGAAGATAAAACCATGGCAGCCGAGCGCGAGAAGATGTATGAGTGTGAAGTGAAGCGCAGACGAGTAAAGCTCGGAGGCGGTTATGAGCCGTTCTGGAAGGTCAAGAACGTGGCCGTGGCGATGTCTGATCTGGATACGGAGTTTCGCTGCAAGGACTGCCAGGGTGAGGTAAAGATCCTGGGCCGGACGGGCAAGCCGGGGACGGTTCCGTATGTGGAGCATCGGTCGGCGATCGACGGAGAGTTTTGCTCGGGTGGAATGGTCTTCCGCAAGGCGACCGATGGACGCGGGGCACGGGTCTCGGAGCATCCGGTTCGGTAAGGAGATCGAGAGCGCTGCTGTTGGGCCTCATCGAGTAGGATAGGCCTATGATTGCGCAGATCACAGAACGGCGCACCGAGATCGAACGGCTCTGCCGTGAGTATCGGGTGCGCCGTTTGGCCGTTTTTGGGTCGGCGCTGCGGGATGACTTCGATGCGGAGCGGAGTGATATCGACTTCCTGGTGGAGTTCCAGCCTCTCGAACTCGGCGAAAACTTTGAGACTTATTTCGGCCTAAGGGAAGGGCTGATGCACCTGTTCTCGCGGAAGGTCGATCTTGTCATGCGCACGGCTATTCGCAATCCTTACTTCCGGAGAGAGGTTGAGAGGACTCACGAAGTGCTGTATGCGGTGTGATACTTACTTCCGAATATCTGTATCCTTCGTCCATGCGGATCGTTGACGTAAAGCATATGCACAAGCGCCCGGGACTGGGTCGTGTCTATGGGTGGCACACTGTCGCCGCGTCGATAGCTATAAGAATGGCGGATCCACGCCTACGTTGCCCGGAGTGCAAGGGGGCTGTCGGCCTCTATTCGTCTTCCGAAAACGGCAGGATGCCTGAGCGTGCGGAGCATAGGCAGCGCAACGAAGGCTGCTCTCTTGGCGATTGCTTTGACGGAACGCTGCGCACCGCAAGCTTGGCAATCGAACCAGAAGAGGAAAGCTACAACGATGATCACTGAACTCGAAGTCACGAACGATTTGCAGCAGATGGCTTTGGATGTAGTAGGGCGGGCTCTGCGGGCGGGGGCTTCCGATGCCGAGGCCGTGGTATATGAGGGCGAGGAGTTTTCGGCGCTGGTGCGGCTGGGGCAGGTGGAGCAGCTGAAGGAGTCGGGGTCGCGGGCGATCGGGCTGCGGGTGTTCCTGGGGCAGCGGTCGGCGAATACCTCTTCTTCGGACTTTTCGGCGGAGTCGCTGGAACGGCTGGTCTCGGGTGCGGTGGGGCTGGCGCGGATTACGGGGGAGGATCCGTTTGTCGGGCTTCCGGAGGTGGAGGAGTTTGGCCAGCTTGAGGGGGATTTGAAGCTCTATTTTGAGGATGTGAATGAACAGCCTCCGGCGGATCGGATCGAGGTGGCGCGGCGGGTGGAAGAGGCGGCGATGGGGTATGACCCGCGGATCACGAACTCGGGTGGCGGGGACTTCGATACGTCGACTTCGCGGAAGGTGATGGTGAACTCGCGGGGGTTCGTGGGGGATTACAGGCGGTCTTACTGCGGGTTCTCGGCGGCTCCGATTGCGCAGGCGGCCGATGGCGGGATGCAGCGGAACTACTGGTATTCGAGCTCGCGGACGGTGAAGAAGCTGGAGGATCCGGTCGAGATCGGGCATGAGGCGGCGCGGCGTACTCTGAGGCGGCTGGGGGCTCGGCAGGTGAAGACGCAGGCGGCGCCGGTGGTGTTTTCGCCGGAGATTGCGCGGTCGATCATCGGGAATATCTTCGACGCAGCGAATGGGGATGCGATCTACCGGAAGGCGACGTTCTTCGCGGACCTGCTGGGGGAGCAGGTGGCGGGGGAGAATGTGACGGTCGTCAATGACGGGACGATGGTGCACGACGGGATTGGAGGGTTTGGGACGGCTCCGTTCGATGGGGAGGGGCTGCCGACGCGGCGGACGGTGCTGGTCGAAAAGGGTGTGTTGAAGAACTACGTGATGAACTGCTATACGGCGCGGAAGCTGGGGATGAAGTCGACGGGGAACGCTTCGAGGGGGCTGGCGGGGGCTCCGGGGATTGGGGCGGGGAATTTTTACCTGGAGCCGGGGACGGCGTCGCCGATTGAGATTATCGGGGATGTGAAGCAGGGGCTCTATGTGACGGAGACGATGGGGTTCGGGGTGAACCTGGTGACGGGGGACTACTCGCAGGGGGCGAGTGGGATGTGGATTGAAAATGGTGAGCTCGCGTACCCGGTTGAGGAGATTACGATTGCGGGAAATTTGAAGGACATGTACCGGAATATTGTGGCGATCGGGAATGACCTGGTGTTTCGTTCGGCCAGCGCCGCACCGACGATCCGGGTTGAGGGGATGATGATCGCGGGGGCTTGAGGTCCTCTGACCTAGACGAGGACGGAGTTGACCGGGAGCGGTGGGGCGGGAAGGTTGGACTCTCCGAGGGCCTCGAGGAGGTTGATCTCGATGGTCTTGGCGAGGGCCTGGAGCGGGAGGGCGTTGAGGGAGGAGCCGAAGGGCTCTTCGAGCTGGTCGCCCAACGCGTCGAGGCCGAAGAAGGCGTAGGAGACCATGGCGCAGAAGACGGGGGTTGCATAGCCGAGAGATCCGGCGAGGCTGAAGGGGAGCAGGAAGCAGAAGACGTACGAGATGCGGTGGACGAGCAGTGTGTAGCCGAAGGGGGTGGGTGTGCCTCGGATGCGCTCGCAGGCGGCCTGGAGGGTAGTAATGCTGGAGAGATGGTCGTCGAGGACGCGGTAGATCTGCTCGCCGATCTCTCCTTCAGTGAGCATGGCTCCGTAGGCGGTGGCGATGTCGCGGAGGATGGCGTCGGGGATGTTGTGGACGAGGGGGCGGCCAGGGGAGATGGCGGTGAGGGGATCGGTTTCGGCGCGCATGGGGGTTCCGCGCAGGTGCTTCATGAGGGCGTAGGTGTAATCGATGGCGGCGAGGACCATGGTACGGCGGCGGCCGAGGTCGGCGGAGGGCAGGGTGACCAGGACGCGGGCGAAGGAACGCATCTCGCTGACGAGGGCTCCAAGTTGGCGGCGGGCCTCCCACCAGCGGTCGTAGCAGGCGTTGTTGCGGAAGCCGAGGAAGATGGAGAGGGCGATGCCGAGAAGGGTGAAGGGCGCGACCGTCCAGCCGCGGAAGGGGATGGGCCAGAGGTGCTCGATGAAGATGACGACGATGGAGACGAGGATGTTGGCGAGGAGCTGAGGCGCGATGCGGGGGAGCATGGAGAGCCGGTAGATGGAGAAGAGCTCCAGGACTCCGGGACGGGAGCGGACGATCATCGTTGATCCTTGTTGATCTCGTGATGGGCTAGCTGGTGGTGGGCTGGCTCGATAGGCGCGAGTATAGCTGGTGGGGGGTTCCGGACTACAATCTGGGTGTGGCGGGGCGATTCCAATTCGAGCATTCGGCGGAGTTTGCGCCTGAGACTTCAGCGGAGGTTTTGCGGCTGCTTCCGGCGGGGGCTGGGGTGCTTTGTCTGCGTGGGGCGCGGGTGGGAGATGAGCCATACCTGACGCGGACGGCGGATCTTCGGCGGCGGGCGATGCGGCTGCTGGCGGCTCCGGAGGTGACGGAGGGTGGGCAGCCGGTGCTGTCGAAGCGGTTGAACCTGCGGGGTCGGGTGGCGCGGGTTGAGTGGACCGCGGTGGGATCGGAGTTTGAAGCGCTGCTGGTGCTGTATCACGCGGCGGCGGAGGCGTTTGGGTATGCGGAGGCGCGGAGACGGCTGCGGCTGCATACGCCGTTCTTCCTGCGGCTTACGGCGGAGCAGGCGCATCCGCGCGTGTATGCGACGAATCGGCTGTCGCGGCGCGGGCTCGGCGAGATGTATGGGCCGTTTCCTTCGCGGGCGGCGGCGGAGCGGTATGGCGATGCGGTGCTGGACCTGTTCAAGCTGCGGCGGTGTCACGAGGATCTGGCGCCTTATCCTGAGCATCCGGGGTGCGTGTATCAGGAGATGAAGAAGTGCCTGGCGCCGTGCAACCTGGCTTGTTCGGCGGAGGAGTATGCAGGTGAGGCGGCCGGGGTGAAGCGCTTTCTGGCGACACGGGGGGAGAGCATGCTGGGGTCGATCGCGGTGGAGCGGGAGCGGGCGTCCGACGAGATGGACTTTGAGCGGGCGGCGGCTCTGCATCAGCAGTGGACCAAGGTGAAAGCCGCGGCGGGGCTTGCGGATGTGCTGGTGCGGGAGGTTCCGAGGCTGCGGGCGGTGATCGTGCAGGCTTCGGCAAACAAAGATGAGCGGCTGGAGTCGGAGGTCTTTCTGCTGGAGGGTGGGTGCCTGGAGGGGCCGGAACGGCTCTCTACGCTGGGGGTACGGGCGGTGAAGGAGCAGACCAGTGTGGGGTCGAGTCTGTTTGCGCAGCCTTTGATGTTGCAGGCGATTCCTTTGCAGGAGACGACGTTGGGGGAGGCGGCTGGGGGCTCGGTTGATTCGCCGGAGGAGCGGGCGGGGCGGGTGCTGGGGGTGCTCGAGGGTCGGGTTGGGGTGGAAAATGACCTGGCGATGGTGAGCGATCATCTTTCGCTGCTGCGCCGTTGGTACTACAGGCCGGAGAAGCAGCGAGTGGGGGAGATCTTCTTTCCCAACGAGGATGGAGGCTGGCCGGTGCGGAGGATTCTGCGGGGTGCGGCGCGGATGGTGCTGGGGGAGCCGGGAGCGATGGCTGAGACCAATCGGGATGGGGTGGCGGCGGCGAGGGTGAAGATTCTGCACGAGGGGCGTGAGGGCGTGGAGCGGGTGGTTCCGGTGATTGCCAAGGCTGGGCGGAGGAGCAAGGGGCGTTCGGGAGTGGTTACGGGGTGATCGAAGGCTGACTGGCGCACGAAGAATGTTCGGACGAGGGGACTTGCGTCCAGCCGGTGCGCGGTAGACGCCACACCACGGACGATGAAGCTGTTCCGGAGACGGGGCGTCTGAACGTGCGCTCGGATTTCTTTACACTGCGGTTATCGTTGGGATGGTTGGGTTCCGCCGTTGCTGGGCCTTGTTTCGCCGCGCTGGCTCGGATTCAACGGTTGGCTGGATACGGAGAGAGGCTGCTTGAGAACGCCGACCTGATGCCACGCGTTGTTGACCGCCGCTTTCTCGGGGCTGGAGGATCCGTAGCGCCGGCCCGCGTTGAGAATCGTGAGGTTGGCAAAGGTCGCAAAGTTGGCGTTCGACTTGAGCCTTGGGTCGGTCACGGTGTCGTACCAGACCTGCCCTGCCTTGAGCCATGAGTAGCCCCCAATGGCGGCGGCCACGAGGTAGAAGGCGTGGTTGGGGATGCCTGAATTCGTGTGGACGCCCCCATTGTCGGAGGCCGTTTGGACGTAGTGCGCCATGTCGGCGGGCTGATCGTCCTTGCCCAGGTTTGGATCGTCAAAAGCCGTTCCGGGAGCCTTCATGGAGCGAAGCGCGACGCCTTGGATCCCCTTGGCCAACAGCCCTTCACCGATCAGCCAATCGGCCTGGTCGGCGGTTTGATTTTTGACGAACTGCTTGACGCAGGAACCGAAGACATCCGAGATGGACTCGTTCAAGGCTCCGGACTGACCCTGGTAGACGAGGTTCGCTTCGCTTCCAGTGACGCCGTGCGTCAGCTCATGCCCGATGACATCGATGCAGGAGGTGAAGTTGTTGAAAATAACACCGTCCCCATCGCCGAAGATCATCTCCTGCCCGTTCCAGAACGCGTTGTCGTACTTCGAACCGTAGTGCACGGTTGCGTTGAGGCGCAGGCCTGCGTTGTCGATCGAATTGCGCTGGTAGGACTTGAAGTAGAAGTCGAAGGTGTTGCCGAGCCCATCGAAGGCCTCGTTGACGGCCTGGTCCCCCACCGGGGGTTGACCTTCGGCACGGACGAAGGTGCCGGGCAGGACCTGGGTCGTCTTCGCGTCGTAGATGGTTCTCTGCTTTTGGGGCGGGGTGCCGGTGAGAGACTCGTGGGCGATCTTGTTTCCGCCGAGTAATGAAAACTGGGAGCGGACTGCGCGGAGGCTCTGATCCACCGAGAGCGTCTCCAGCACAGCATCACGCTGCTCCGGTGTACCTCGCTTGGCGATATTGATCAGGATGTGCGGGGGAAGAATGCAATAGATGGAATGCGCGCGATTCGGGATGCACATGGGTTATCTCCTGTCTAAGCTCTGAAAAAAACAGGGTACAAAGTTGAGAAAAAATATAGCATATATTTTTTTCGCTTTCAGTCAGTTCACTTTTGAATGTTTGCGAGACCATGCTCCCAGATCTTTTGCGCCTCGTGCTCGACCCAACTGGTGATGTTCGAGGCGGCGTTCGAACTGCCCTGGGTCTCGGTCGGGAGAGTCAGCTTGTGGGTCTTTCCGTCTCCGGTTTTGACTGAGAGATCGTATTGGAAACCGTCGCGAACCGGACTGTTGGCGGGTTCCGCAGGGCCTTGTGCGAGCTTCGCGGTGGCGAGATCCTGAAGCTGCTTCGCTTCCTCCGCAGGGAGGTCGCGCCGATAGCTCGTTCCTGCGGCGGAGATATGCGCTCCACTGCTGTCGAAGTGGATTGTTCCCGAAACATTGGTTGCTGGTGTGAATCCTCCGCTACGGGCAAAAGAGATCTCCATGATGTGCTCCTTTCGAGACTTCGGGTGTAGAGCGTGGGTGGGCCTTGCACTCGAGACTACCGCGCTGTCTTGAACTCGGATGGCGTTGGCAGGCATGAGAGTCGACGGAATCGGCAGGATCGACAGGTAGAGTGCGAGCGCAGACCGGGCCTGCTTTCTTTGCGAGTGTCGGAGGCAATCTCGAACGCAACTCATGCCTTCTCCGTTCCGATGATTTCCGTTGTAAGCGAACCCCGCTGCGCCGCGAGTTTCTTCGTCTGAAGAGTATTCGATGCGGGGCGGGGGCGTCGACTGGACGGGTCGCTTTGTCCTGCCGGACGGGCCCCGTCGCCTGCGGAAGATTGGCCGCCGACCGCTAACGGCTCATTGTGGGGACGGGACGGTAGAGGTGTTCGGGGATTTCGGCGAGGGTGGAGGGGTGGAGGCGCTCGCCAAGGCCGTAGAACTGGCAGAAGCTCATGATGAGAGGACGCCAGCGGTCGGGGTCGATGCGGTCCTTAGCGTTGGGGACGAGGAGGGCGTCGTCGATGTGGGCGCGGACGATGCGGACCTCGAAGGCGATGGCTGTGGTGGGCTTGTCCGGGCGATGGCCGAAGGGGTGGGTGGTCTCGAGGACGGCTTCGAGCTGGACCGGGCATTCCGCGACGCGGGGTGCGCGGACGAGGTGGGATGGGGTGGGGGTGAGACCAGCAGCGGTGAACTTGTCCGCTTCGTGGCGATAGCCCATGGCTTGTTTGTGGGGTGGTACGGGGTCTGAACCGGTGAGGCGGGCCAGGCGGTTGACGGCGGCGGCCATGGCGGAGGAGGGCAGGTTGAGGACGCACTCCTTTTCACGGAGGAGGTTTTGCGTGGTGTGGGCCTTCGCACCGAGGCCGAGCATGCAGTTCCAGCCGAGCCACCACGCCGAGGACATGGGGGCGAGGTTGGCGGTGCCGTCCGGGTTGAGGGTGCTGATGAGGAGGACAGGAGTTCCGAGATAGAGGATGGAAGGTTCGACGGTGAGGTGCATGGTTTGAGGATGAAGGCGGACAGAGGAAGAAACACTCCGTATTGTTCGGGCGAAGTGCTTGTCCTGCCGGGACGGGCCCACTGCGCCTATGAATGTGGAGATAGGGCGGTCGCTTCGTGACGTGTATTGGGCTTCGCTGGGTGCTCCCGATGGTCGCAAGCCGGGGATTCGGCTGGTAGACTCGTCTGGAACGAGGAGGGTGTCTTGGTCGAGCTGGCGTTTTCGATTCTGGCTTCGGATTTTGCTCATCTGGCCGATGAGGTCGGGACGGCGGAGCGGGGTGGTGGGACGATCATCCATGTGGATGTGATGGATGGACATTTTGTGCCCAACATTACGTTTGGCCCTCCGATGGTGAAGGCGCTGCGTCCGGTGACGAAGCTTCCGCTGGACTGCCACCTGATGATCGAAGATCCGGATACTTTTATCCAGGCGTTCGCGGAGGCAGGGGCGGATATGGTGAGTGTGCACCAGGAGGTGTGCCGCCATCTGAACCGGTCGCTGCAGCTGATTGTGGATCACGGGATGCTGGCGGGGGTGGTGATCAACCCGGCAACTCCGGTGGAAGCGATCGTGGAAGTGCTTCCGATGGTGCATCATGTGCTGGTGATGAGCGTGAATCCGGGGTTTGGTGGGCAGAGGTTTCTGCCGCGGTCGGTGGAGCGGATTCGGCACCTGGCGCGGCTGCGGGAGGAGATGGGGCTGAACTTTCGCATTGAAGTCGACGGCGGAATTGCTCACGATACGGTGGCGAGCGTGGTCGAAGCAGGAGCGGACATGTTGGTTGCGGGGTCGGCGATCTTCCAGAAGGGCAGGACGGAAGCGAACGCGCGGGAGTTTTTGAAGGTGGCTCGGGCGGCGGCTGGAGAGGGTCATCCAGTAGCGACGGGGCAGGAGACCGGGGCTACGGCGGGTTTGTAGGCGTCTGAAGGACCGATTTACCGCGCTGGAAGCCCTGGGCGCTTAGAATAAGAGGATTGCGTGGGCAGGTCCCTGTCTAGATTCCAGGACCGCTGGCGCAACCGGATTTGCGATTCAGGTTTGAGATTCGAGGACCAAAGGCTGATGGCGAAGCGAGTGTTTTTTCCGACGAGATGGGCTGGTCTTTCCGCAGGTTTGCTGGTGGCGGGCTTGATGCTGACCGGCGTGGTGGCAGGGGCGCAGGCGACTCCAGCGCAGGCGACTCCAGCACAGGCGACGCAGCAGGCACCGGCACAGGTTCCGGATCCACAGTTGACGACACCGGATGCGGCGGTGCTGGCGACTCCTGAAAACAATACGAAGCGGGCGAAGAAGGAAAAGGTCGTCCAGACCAAGGACACGCGGCGGGCGAACAAGAAGGAAAAGAAGGTCGATCCGCTGGCGGGAGCTGATGCGAAGCTGCCTGATAAGCAGCTCTACGACAAGGCTCTGATCGCGGTGAAGCGGGGCCGGTTCGATGTGGCACGGCTGGATCTGCAGACGCTGCTGAACACGTATCCGGATTCGCAGTACATGATGCGGGCCAAGCTTGCAATCGCGGATAGCTGGTATCGCGAGGGCGGGACGGCGGCGCTGACGCAGGCGGAGCAGGAGTACAAGGACTTCATTACGTTCTTCCCGAACGCTCCGGAGGCGGCCGAGGCGCAGATGCGGGTGGGCGATATTTACTTCCGGCAGATGGATAAGCCGGATCGCGACTATGCCAAGGCGGTGCATGCGGAGGAGGAGTACCGGTTGATGCTGCAGCAGTTCCCGGACTCTCCGCTGGTGAAGCCGGCGAAGCAGCGGCTGCGCGAGGTGCAGGAGGTTCTGGCGACGCGTGAGGCGAGCATCGCGGGATTCTACTCGACGCGGGACAACTGGCCGGCGACGATTGCGCGGTACCAGACGGTGGCGGATACGTACCCGCAGTTCAGCCATACGGACGACGTGCTGATCGGGATGGGCGATGCGTATGAGGCCGAGGCACGGTATGTGCGATTGCTGAAAAATCTTCCGGAGGCGGGCCGAGCGCAGTTGGAACGGACCTACGATGAGCGGGCTGCGGATGCTTATCGGAAGGTGGTGCTGGAGCATGCGGCCTCTCCGCATGTGGAGGATGCGAAGGACCGGCTGGCGGCGATGAATGTGCCGATTCCGACGCCGACCGCGGACCAGTTGGCGGCGTCGGTGGCGCTTGAGAACAGCCGTGGGCAGTACACGCTGGCCGGACGGGCACGGTTGCTGGTGCTGCATACTCCGGACGTGGTGGCGACGGCGACGGCGGGCGAACCGCTTCTGGTGGATCCGAAGCCGACCCTGGCTCCGGATGTCCGGAAGCAGATTATCGGGGACTTCGATCGTGCGCTGAACCCGAATGCCAAGCCGGCCACGGCTCCGGCGGCGGTGGCGGCGGCATCCGCGGGCGAGACTCCGGCGACGGCTCCGGTGGCGGCGGCTCCTTTGAGCTTGAACGATGTGCCGGCTCCGGATAGTGGCGGTGCCAATGCGAGTCCGGGTGCGGTGATGACGGCGCAGCCTGCGGTTGGGGCTGGCTTGAGCGCTCCGGGCGCGTCGGTGGGTGCGGAGATTGTGACGCATTCTGCTGGGGACGCTCCGCTGGGTAGCCCGGCGGATGTGCCCCGGTCTTCTGCTGGGGCTCCGGCTGGTGGATCGCCGACGGGAAATTCCCTGACGGGCGGTCTTCCGATTGCTGGTCCAGCGAACACGACGGCGCTCCCTCCGATCGAGAAGGCTGGCGCGGCTCCGGATGCGGTGAACGACATCAAGCCGGGACAGGCTCCGCCGGCCCAGACTCCGGCAGCGAATGGCAAGAACAAGAAGCCGGAGTTCGACAAGAGCGAAGAGTCTTCGAGCAAGCACAAGAAGAAGAAGGGCCTGAAGAAGCTGAATCCGCTGTAGGTTCAGGCGGAAGGATCGGAGCGGGGGGAATGGCGAGAGCCGTTCCCCCCTTTTCTTGTCAGGTGTCTTGCCGGACGGACTCACTGCGCGTGAGGGACCAGCCGTTAGGGCCTCGGGTGAAGCTTGTGGTGTGGGTGGGAAGGAACTTCTTCTTTTTCAGGTCCCAGGTGATCTGATCGACTGAGATCTCCGGGGATTCGGGGTTGTGGTTGAGGTGGATGAGGTTCCAGGCGTTGGGCTCGCCGCGGGTACGGGTGGAGACGGCGGTTCCGGCGTGGGCGACTACGGCGCTGAAGTGCGGGGTACTCGCAGCCTGTCCGTAGCGGGAGCTGGTGACGACGGTCTGGCCCGTGTGGAGGTGGCCGGAGAGAAAAAGATCGACGCGGGAGGCGGAGAAGGCGGCGATGGCGGGGGCGGAACGGACCACGAGCGGGTGCTTGAGGTCTTCGATCGGCAAGTCCATAGGGTGATGGGTGACGATGACGCGGAAGGCCTCGGGGGCAGCTCGGCCAAGCTGCTCGCGTGCGATCGCCACCTGATTGCGGTTGATGCGGCCGTCTTTGGTGGAGAGGAGACGGACGGTGTTGATTCCGGCGATGGCAACGGTGGGGAGATCGAGGAAGGGGGTGAGGTCGTCGGAGATGAAGCGGCGGTAGCGCTTGAGGGGGCGGGCGAGGCGATCGATCAGGTTGGTGGCGGAGACGTCGTGGTTGCCGGGGACGATGAGGTGGGGGACCGGGGGCAGGGCGCGCAGAAAGGCGCGGGCGCAGCGGAACTGCGATTTGCGGGCGCGCTGGGTGAGGTCTCCGGAGATGACGATGGCGTCCGGCCTTGCAAGGGTAAGGGCGTGGAGGAGGCCGTCGACGAGGTCGGGGTCCTCGCGCCCGAAGTGGACGTCGGAGATGTGGGCGAGGGTGGTCATACGGGGGGCTCGGGTATGGGGGCGAGGACCTGGAGGGCGTGGGGTCGGATGCAGTAGTGGAGGGGGCTGCGCATGCGGCGGATCTCGCCGTCGAGGGCGACGCGGAGGTGGCGATGTTTGCCGCGGCGGGTGACCTGGACGGTGAACTCTTCGACGCAGAGGGCTTCGAAGTGCTCGGCCTTGCTGACGCGGTGGAAGAGGGCGGCGAGGGTAAGACGGAGGATGCTGAGGCGGGTGGCTCCGGGAGCCATGTAGAGATAGAGGCGGGCTCCGTCGAGGCGTTTGCGGGTTCCGGCTTCGGCGCCTTGCATGACGTACTCGTTGTTGCCGACGAAGAGGAAGGGGGTGGAGCGGATGAGGGTCTGGGGGACGTCGGAGTCGGCTGACCGGGCCACCGTGACGGTGACGGTGATGTGGCGGAAGCGGATGAAGGCCTGGGCGGAGGCGATGAGGAGCGAGAGCCACTTGTTGAGGCCGACTTTTTTGAGGCGTTCGCGCTGGAGAACCATGCCGGGGTAGAAGCCGAGGCTGGAGTTGTTGACGAAGATCTGACCGTTGACGGAGCCGAGGTCGACGGGTCGGGGGGTGGATTCGATGAGGGCGGAGACGGCTTCGGTGAGGGTCGGGGGGATACCGAGGTCCTTGGCGAAGTGGTTGAGCGTTCCGAGGGGGAGGACTCCCATGGGGGCTCGACCAGCGAGGGCGGAGGCGACGCTGCTAACTGTGCCATCGCCACCGGCGGCTACGACGACGGTTCCGGGCTCAGCGGCGGCGTTGCGGATCGTGGTGGTCATGTTGGCGCCGGACTGAATGGGGGCGATCTGGCAGGGGACGCCTCGGGCGCGGAAGGCGGATTCGATCTCGGCGGCGCGGCCCATGCAGGATCCGGAACGCTCATTCATGACGACTCGTACGCGTTCCGGCATGGGTGATCCCTCTTGTGTGTTGCAAGTGTGAGGCAAGTCCATGCGGAATGCCCGGCGTGGGTGGTTGGACGCGTGCCCGGGAGCAAACGGCAGTTTCGAGGTCCGATTCCAACCATCTCACGTTCGCCCGGTTTACCGGAAGGCGGACGATCCGGTGGGGCGAAGGGCTCTGCCTCAGGGACTTCCCCAGTCTTGTGGCCAGACGATCTGGTTGAGGAGGGTGCGGAGGGATGCACCCTTTTCTGCATGGATCATCTCGACGAAGCTGACGCGGCCGGTGAGGTGGGCGCGGAAGTCGGGTTGGGCCTCGCGGTTCTGGGTTTCGGGGCTTTTTCGGACGCAGTTGGTGAGGATCGCTTCGAGGAGATCGAGGTCGGCGCGGCGAAGGCTGAGGCGCTCGTTGAGGATGAGACCGGCGGCATGCTGGCGGGTGGACTGGCGCATGATGCGTGTCTTGCGGTGGTTGACCGTGAAGCCCTCTTCGAGGAGGATGGCGGCGGCGTGGTGGGAGAAGCGGTCGATGTGCCTTGCGAATGCTTCGTCTCCGGAGAAGAGCAGGTCGTCGGCGTAGCGAGTGTAGGTGGCCTGGGCGGATTGGGCGAGGCCGGTCAGGCGGGAGTCGATGCGGAAGGCGCAGAGGTTGGCGAGGGCGGGGGAGGTGGGGGCTCCCTGGGGCAGATGGGGGCGGGCATAGAGGCGACGGGCTTCGCGGAGGGCGGCGGGGGTGGTGTCGATGCCGGGATTGCGCCATGCGATGGCGGGAGTGGCGTTGGTGCAGAGGCCGCCGAGGAGGTCGGCGACGGGTTCAGGGTAGCCGATCGTACGGAAGAGGGCCTGGATGCGGGTTCCGGAGATGGTGGGGAAGAAGTTCTGGAGGTCCATCCGGAGGACTACGCGGCGACCGGTGTGGGGCGCGGCGAAGGTCTTGATGGAGCGGCCTTTGCGGAAGCCGTGGGCGGCGGGGTGGAGGGGGATGAGGTCGAGAATCTGGGAGAGGATCTGGCGCTGGATCTGTTTGAGGCGGGGCTTGGGGATCTCGATGAGGCGGAGATGGGAGAAGGGCTTGGCGAGGACGCGGTAGAGGTAGTGGTCGAGGCGGGCGGCGGCGGGGTCGCGGGTGTTGAGGCGTTTGAGGTCGGCAAACCACGCCAGGTCGGGGGGGTCGAGGTTGAGCCAGGCGGCGAGGCTTGCGACGGTTTCGAGTGGTAGGAGATTCCAGTCGCGGGCGGCGGCGATGGGCCGCATCGGCTGGGGTTCGAGGGGCCAGCGTTCGATGTGGAGGAGCTTTGTGCGGCGGGCGAGAATCTTTGCGAAGGGACGGTCGGCGCGGAGGAAGTGGACGACCTCTCGATGGCGTGGGCGAGGACGGTCGGCGACGGTCTGGAGGAAGCGGGTGGCGAGGGGGCGGAGCCAAGGGTAAGACTTGCCGAGGGTCTGCGCGCAGCGGGTGGCGATGGCCTCCGCAGTCTGTTCTCCGGCGAGGATGGAGCGGGCAAGGGCAGAGAGGAGGGCCGGGTTGGGGCCAGGCGAGGACAGGGGAGCGCTCCAACGAGTCTGACCTTGCGTGATCTGGTCTGCGTGCGAGCGCAGGGCCGATCATGCGATGAGATGCCAGCAATTCACGATGCCCCGGGGTAACCCCGGAGAGGCTTTGAGGGCCGGGCTTGGAGCACTCCGCCGGTCATGACGGATGATAGCAGGGCGTCAGACGCCGGACTTAGCTGGGGTAATGGCCTTGTCGGCTGGGATCTCTTTACCGGATGGGTCTACATAGTGGATGTCAAAGGGTCCGTCGGCGAGGAGGAAGAGTTCAACGCTCGAGACGGCGGTGAACTGGTGGATTCCCTTGACCGGGAGGAAGATGTAGTCGCCAGGGTGGAGCGGGATGGGTGCGCTGCCGTCCTTCATCTCGGCCTTGCCGGCTCCGCTGACGATCAGCAGGCGCTCGTCGAAGGTGTGCCAGTGCCAGGGGACGACACATCCGGCTTCGAACCTGGCCAGGACAACCAGGGGACCTTTGGCGGGGTCGCCTTCCTGGATTGCGACGGTCATGCAGGCTGGGAGGACGGGAAGGTTGATGAACTTGCTGGAGGCGGCGGCCTTGTACGCCATCGGGGCAGGCGCCTGCGCGGCGGATACGAGGCAGAAGGCGAGCAGCGGGAGGGATAGCGTTATCCATTTGCGTAGCATCGAATCGTCTCCTGTGGGAATGAACAACGTTATATCCCACAGAGGCTTCGTGCACGGATTTATTCTTGCGACTTTAGAGTGGGACCTTCGGCTTCAAGGAGGAGCAGGAGGGCGGGTTCGTCGAGGATCTTGACGCCGAGGCTGGTGGCCTTGTCGAGCTTGGATCCGGCCTCTTCGCCGGCTACGAGGTAGTCGGTTTTTTTGGAGACGGAGCCGGAGACTCGGCCGCCGGCGGCTTCGATGAGGGCCTTGGCGGCCTCGCGGGTGAGGGTGGGGAGGGTTCCGGTGAGAACGAAGGTGAGGCCGGCGAGGGTGTCGGTGGTGATGCGCTTTTCGGCGGCGAGGGTGAAGCCGAGGTCTTTGAGGCGGGCGATGAGGTTGCGGTTGCGCTCGATCGAGAAGAACTCGGAGATGGACTCGGCGACGCGGGGGCCTATTTCGTTGACGGCTTCGAGCTCTGCGGGGGTGGCGGCCATGATGGCGTCGAGGGAGCCGAAGTGCTGGGCGAGGAGGGTTGCGGTGCGCTCGCCGACGAAGCGCATACCGAGGCCGAAGAGGACGCGGGCGAGGGGGGTGGACCGGGAACGGTCGATCTGGTCGAGGAGGGCCTGGGCGGACTTGTCGGCTACGCGCTCCAAGGCTACGAGATCGGATTTTGAGAGGGTGTAGAGGTCGGCGATTCCACGGATGAGGGGTGGCTGGGTTGGCTTCCCTGTTGGCTTCGCGGTGGGTTCGAGGGTGGCGGCGATGGCTTGTTCTTCGTCGTCCAGGGGTGCTTCGGTGGGGGCGATCATGGCTACGCCATCGGCGTCGCGGGGGGCGAGGAGCTGGGCGACCATGGCGTCGCCGAGGCCTTCGATGTTCATGACGTTGCGGGCTCCCCAGTGGAGGAGCTCTTCGGAGATGCGGGCGGGGCACTCGGTGTTGAGGCAGCGCCAGTCGACCTCGCCTTCGGCTTTGAGGAGAGGCTGATTGCAACGGGGGCAGAGGGTGGGAAAGGCTATCTCGGTGGCGCCGCGGGGGTGGGTGGCGTCTTCGATGACCTGGATGATCTTGGGGATGACGTCTCCGCCGCGTTCGACCTGGACGAAGTCTCCGATACGGACGCCGAGGCGGGCGATCTCGTCGGCGTTGTGGAGGGTGGCGCGGGCTACGGTGGTTCCGCCGATGAGGACTGGGTTCAAGTTGGCGACGGGGGTGATCTTGCCGGTGCGGCCGGTCTGGAAGCTGACGGCGAGGAGCTGGGTGACGCCGGCGCGGGCGGCGAACTTATAGGCGATGGCCCAGCGGGGGGCCTTGCCGGTGAAACCGAGACGGCGCTGCTGGGCGACGGAGTCGAGCTTGATGACGACCCCGTCGATCTCGTAGCCGAGGTGATCGCGGAGGGCGTCGACTTTGGCGATGAATCCCAAGATCGCGTCGACGTCGTCGGCGATGGCGATGTTGGGGTTGACCCGGAAACCGGCCTGGCGGAGGGCTTCGAGGGCCTCGGTCTGGGTGGCGAGGAGCATCTCGCCAGCGTTCGGGCCCATGCCGTGGAGGAGGAAGTAGGCGTAGAACTCCAGGCGGCGCTGGGCGACGATGTTGGGTTCGAGGGTACGGATGGTTCCGGCGGCGGCGTTGCGGGGGTTGGCGGCGGGGGCCATGCCGGCGGCTTCGCGCTCTTCGTTGAGGCGCTGGAAGGCGAGATGGGGGAGGACGACTTCGCCGCGGACCTCGAAGGTGTTCGGCAGGGCCGCCTTTGCAAGTTTGGAAACGGCCACGCTGAGGGGGACGGAGCGGATCGTGCGGACGTTCGAGGTGACGTCTTCGCCGATGGTTCCGTCGCCCCGGGTGATTCCGCGGAGGAGGCTGGCGTGGGTGCCTGGTTCGCCGGCGTAGTGGAGGGCCAGGGACAGGCCGTCGAGCTTTACCTCGCAGACGAAGCGGACCTGCTCCGAGCTTGGGAGGGCCTCGCGGACGCGGGTGTCCCAGGCGCGCAGATCGGCCTCGTCGTAGGCGTTGTCGAGCGAGAGCATGGGGCGGGAGTGTGGGGTTTTGAGGAAGCCCTCCCGGGGCTTGCCGCCGACGCGCTGGGTGGGGGAGTCGGGGGTGATGAGGTGGGGGTGCTCGGTCTCGAGGGTCTTGAGGGCGAGCATCTTCTGGTCGTACTGGGCGTCGGTGATCTCGGGGGAGTCGAGGACGTAGTAGAGATGCTCGTGGTGGCGGAGGTCTTCGCGGAGCGCTTCGATGCGGGCTTCCGGGATGTGGTATTCGGGTGATGCCATGGGCAGATTATAGGGAGGTTGGGAGGGGCTTGTCCCTTCGGGATGAGGCTGTAGTCTGGAGGGCATGGAACCGATCACACACATGATGACGGGCGCGTGCCTGGCGCGGGCTGGATGCAACCGGAAGGCCGCGTATGCGACGGTGGCGATGACGATTGCGGCGGAGCTTCCGGATATCGATACGCTTTGGGGCTTCGATGGGCCGGTGGCGGGGTTTCAACATCATCGTGGGATAACGCACACGTTTGTGGGGATTCCGCTTGAGGCGGCGCTGGTGGTGGGGGCGGTGTGGCTGCTGCATCGTTGGAGGGTGAGGCGGGCGAAGGCGGGGGTGGAGGTCACGGCTGCTCCGGTTCGATGGGGATTGCTGTGGGTGTTTGCGCTGCTTGCGCTGGGAAGCCATCTGCTGCTCGACTACACGAACAACTATGGGCTGCGGCCGTTCTTTCCGTTCAATCCGCGATGGTATGCGGGGTCGATCGTATTCATCTTCGAGCCGGTGCTGTTTGCGGCGCTGCTCGGGGCTCTGGTGATGCCGTTTCTGTTTGGTCTGATCAACTCCGAGATTGGGGCTCGGCGGAGGCCGTTTCGTGGGAGAGGATGGGCGATTGCAGCGCTGTTGGTGATGGTGGGGACATGGACATGGCGGGTGGTGGAGCAGCAGAAGGCCGTTACGCTGGCGGGCTCGCTGGATCTTTCAGCGATGCAGCCGGAGGGGTCGGCGGCGGTTCCGATTGTGCGGATTTCGGCGAATCCTTATCCGATCAACCCCTACCGGTGGCACATGGTGGTCGAGGCTCCGGGGTTCTACCAGGTGACGACGGCGGATACGCTGCGGGGGACGCTTTCAGACGCCAGTCCAAGTGATGTATTTCACAAGCCGGGGACGACGCTGGCTACGCTGAAGGCCAAGCAGAGCAGGCTGGGGCAGGCTTATCTGGACTGGTCGAGCTATCCGCTGGTGACAGATGTGACCTCGGCGGCGCAGGATCCGGACGATCCGCGAGCGCTTTCGGTGGTGACGTTTCGGGATCTGCGGTTCTTTTACGATGTTGCATTTCTGAAGGGTAGGACGGATCCGCCATTGACGGGGAGGGTCATTCTGGATGCGGACCGGAGGGTGGCGCGGATGGAGATGAATGGGCGGAGTGAGCGGTAAGGGCGTCCTGCGCGTGCTACTCCCGATGGTCGCTAGACGGCCTGGGGGAGGCAGGACCGGATCAGTTCGGAGACGCGGGAGTGGACGACGCTGCAGGGGACGAAGAAGGGCGCGTCGGTGCACTCGATGACGAGGGTTTCAGACGCGGGGTCGTAGCTCCAGCGGATGGTGACGCCCATGGTGGTGGCGGTTCCGGTGTCTCCGGTGATGGGGACCCCGGCGGCGACGCCTTGAGCCTGGAGGCAGGCGAGGGTGGCGGCGGTGATTCCGGTGAAGGTCTGCGGGGTGCATCCGGCCATGGCGTGTCTCCCTGTTACAGAGAATGGATGGTTATTCTTCGGATGATGGGGTGGGGTCTTCGATAGGGAAGCGAGTTCCGCGGCGACGGTCGAAGAGGCGGCGGATGACGTAGAAGGCAAGGAAGAAGACGGCCAGGATAACCGTGCCGATGAAGATGCCAAGGTGCTGGTGGAAGGCCTGGATGACGGTGTGGACGATAGTGGGTCCGAAGAAGACGACGATGAGCGCCCAGATAAGGAAGCGCACGAACTTTCCGGCGAAGATGGCGAGGAAGTAGACCAGGGGGCGCATCTCGAAGACACCGGCTGCGAGTTCGAACAGCTTGACGGGCATGGGCGGGGGCATCATGGCGGGGACCATGATGGCGAGGAACTCCTGGTTTTCGAAGCGGTCGCGGAGTTTCTCGTACCTTGCGCGGTTGATGCGTTTGAGCAGAAAGAGCTCGCCGCCTGCGCGGCCGACATAGTACGGAACCATGGAGCCGATCGCGGATCCGAGGGCTGCCACGAAGCAATAGATGAGAAAACGTTTGTGGTCGGAGGCGACGTATCCAATGACCATGGGGTCAATGGGCATGGGGATGGAGGAGGAGTCGAGGATGGCGAGGGCGCCGATACCCCAAACGCCGAAGGGTTTGAGCAGGGCGAACAGGAAGAACGTGAACTTGTGCCAGAGGGCGGCGGGGGAGAAGAGAGCAAAGAGGAGGATGGCTGGGATCACGTTGGTTCTCCTGATTTTACGTGATCCTGGTGCGTGGTTTCGTGAACGACTTCGTGTGCGGTATGGCCGGCGAGGAGGTCGAGGGCGTGGGGCAGCAGGTGCAGCAGCGCGGTGAGGCAGGTGCGGGCTCCGGCGGGGCTGCCAGGGAGGTTGAGGACGAGGGTGGCTCCGGCTGCGTTTCCGCCCAGTGCGTTGGGGATGGTTCCGCAGAGGGCGCGGCTGAGAGGGGCCATGGGGGTTTCGGCGAGCGAGACGGCGCGCATGCGTTCGCTGAAGCCCTCAAGGAGGCGGTCGCAGACCTGGCGGGTGGCCTCGGGGGTAACGTCGCGCGGGGCGATGCCGGTTCCGCCGGTGGTGACGATCAGGTCGGCGGACAGGGCGTGGTGGCGGAGCGCGGCGGCGATCTGGTCCTGATCGTCGGGGAGGATGGCTGTCTCGATGTGTTCCAAGCTGGCGGCGCGGAGCAGCGAGACGACGGCGGGACCGGAGGCGTCGAGTTGCAGGCCCCGGGAGCAGCGGTCGGAGATGGTGAGGACGACGGCGCGAGTGTGGTCTCGGAAGGGCTTGACCTTGTCTGGAACGGGCTGGATCACCGGGGTAGTGTACGGCGTTGGGGTGGTTCGCGCATCCTTTTCGCGGGTTCGGGGTTGAGATTTGAAGGGGATGCGCCGCTTTCTCGGGGTACGGGAAAGATGAGAGGATAGAGATGTTCCGATGCAGCGACTGGCCCGCGTTGGGAGATGATTTTTCCGGCATCCCAGCCGATCGATAGAGAGAAGACCAGAGCCTCCGGATGCGACCTTTCCGCTCCGGCGAACGTCACACCCTGACGCAGATGCCAACGACGCAAGAGATTCCGCCGAACCCGGCCCAGACGGATGAGCAGCAGAAGGACCGGACGACCGAGGGGCGGTCGTCAACGGATGAGTCTGGCAGCGGCCCGGTCAAGGTACGGACGGGACGGTTCGGAGAGCTGGAAGAGCACGAGATCATGCACCTGATCGATCGTCTGGACGACGAACGGTCGAGGGCGCGGTTTCGCGAGTCGATTTATATCTCGCTGTTCTTCTATATCGCGCTGGCATGGTTCCTGATCTATGGGCCGCAGGTGATCTTTCACCAGCCACGGTTTGTGAAGGCGAAGATTCCGGAGCAGAAAGAGCTGACGTTTCTGGATACGCCTCGGGATCTGACGAAGTTGAAGCATGCGCCTTCGAACAAGATCGCGGAGACACCGCATACGGCGCAGACGGTGAAGCCGACGCTGGACCAGAAGACACTGGAGAGGCTGCAGGCGATGCGGCAGGCTCCGACGCCGACGCCTGCTCCTCCGGCTCCGGCACAGCAGCAGGCGGCTCCTGCTCCGCAACCGCAACAGACGGCTCCACAGCAGGCGCAGACACCGCCTCCTCCGGCTCCGCTGCCGCAACACCCTACACAGAACCCGCAGACTGCAATGGTGGATGCTCCGCGACCACAGCCGAACTTCGGAAGACCCCAGAGCGCGGGGAGTGCGATTCAGCAGGCGACGCAGAATGCGATGCGCGGCGGCGGCGGTGGTGCGGACTATGACCACTCGTCGGGGTCGCATGGTGGATTGAATACGGGCTACGAGGTGCTTTCGGATACGGAGGGAGTGGACTTTGGTCCCTACCTGACGAAGATTCTGCGGGAGATCAAGGCGACCTGGCTTCCGCTGATTCCGGAAGAGGCCCGGCCACCGCTGAACAAACAGGGCGAGACGCTGATTCGATTCACGATTCTTCCGGACGGCAGGCTTGGCCAGATGGCTCTGGATGGATCGACGCATGACGACGCATTGAACCGGGCAGCGTGGGGCTCGATCACAGGGGTGGGGGTGTTTCCTCCTCTGCCGGCGAACTTCAAGGGGCCTAACCTGGAGCTGCGCATCCACTACCTGGTAAACAAGAATCCGGAGTAGGCTGGTCGCGGGCCCGGTGCCCGGGGAAGATGGGCCGGCTTGGCTTGGGTTGATCGCAAGAGTGAAAAGAGATGTGAGAGCCCTGCGTTGGCGCGGGAGCGGCGGCGGCAGATTCGTGGGCTGCTCTGGGTGGGGTTGGGTGTGCTGGTGCTGAGCGTGGCGCGGGCGGGGGTGCATCGGGTGTTTGGGGTGGGGTGGTGGCGGCTTTGGTAGAGGATGGGAAGGGCAAACCGCTGGTGGTGATCGCGGGACCGACGGCGAGCGGGAAGTCGGGGCTCGCGGTGTGGCTCGCGGAGCGATTGGGCGGGGAGATCGTCTCGTGCGATTCCGTGGCGGTATATCGGGGGATGGAGATTGGGACGGCGAAACCGTCGCTCGAGGACAGGGCGCGGGTTCCACATCATCTGATCGACGTGGCAGAGCCGACCGAGGCGTTCACGGCGGGGGATTATAGCCGGATGGGGCGGGAGGCATTGGCGGGAATCTCGGGACGGGGGCAGCTGCCGATTGTGGCGGGTGGTACAGGGCTCTATCTGCGGGCGTTGCTGGATGGCCTGTTCCCTGCCCCGCCGGCTCAGCCGGAGTTGCGGCAGCGGCTGCGGCAACGGAGTTCGGCGCATCTGCACCGGGTGCTGGGGCGGCTGGATCCGGCGGCGGCGGCGCTGATCCATGCGAACGACCAGTCGAAGCTGGTGCGGGCGATCGAGGTTTCGCTCGCCGCGCGGCGTCCGATGACGGAGCTTTGGGAGGCTGGGCGGGAGGCCTTGACGGGGTACAGGATTCTGCGGATCGGACTGAGGCCGGATCGCGCGGCGCTTTATAAACGGATCGATCGGCGGGCGGCGGCGATGTTCTCGGTTCCGGGCATTGTGGAGGAGACTTCCGAGCTACTGAAAGAGTATGGCGAGCAGAGGGCGTTTACGAGCCTGGGATACGCGGAAGCTGGGGCCGTCCTGCGGGGTGAGATGGGACGGGACGAGGCAGTGCGACAGGCTCAGCAGGGGCATCGGAACTATGCCAAGCGTCAGGGGACGTGGTTTCGGCGAGAGACTGAGTTTCGATGGTTGGAGGGGTTTGGGGAAGATGTGAGGGAGCAGGCTCTGAGGGTGGTGGAGAGGTTTATGGCAGGGGATGCTTAGGGCATCTCTCTAGAGCCGATTGCCTGTTGGTATAGAGTTGGGTGCCCCACCTTCGCGACACGTCTCATCGTCGCTAAGGTGGGCCGGAGCGCCACGGCATCCAACGTACAACCCTACACCTTCAGCGAATCTGCTCGAGTAGCTTGTTTCAGGTCACTGTGGCCTCCAAGGCGCAGGCCCGCCACATAAGAGCCCAGGCCCACGGCTTGGGTGCTGCGTTGCAAATCGGCTCAGGGGTTTCGAGACGGCGTTTCAGCCGCGCGATAAACGCACAAGAACAGACCACTTTCGAAAAACCGCCCGCTGTCCGGTTTTTCCATGCAACGGCCCACATTCGGCACACAAAAAGTTCCTGGTGAAACATTGGGAAATCTGCATCGTCGCCTGCTAACCCGTTTAGAAAACCATGGATGCGGCAAGCCCGCAAAAAACGGAGATTTCATACCACTTTATTAGAATATTATACCCAAGTGGTCTGACCAATTACCTGAAAACGCGGGCCCGCCTGAGGAGGCGAGCCCGAAGGGGTCAATGTGCGTTGGTCGGGAGGTGGATACCCGTTGGCTAGGGGTTCTGGACTACGAGGTCGTCGGCGAGGCGGAAGCGCATGAGCGATTCAGCCGGGATGTCGATGTCGCGATTTCCAGTGAGGCCGGCGATTGCGGTGCCGGCTCCGCCGCCAGCGAGACCGCCAACAACGAGGCCAACGCCGCCGGTGGCAACTCCACCGATGAGCATCCCAAGACCAGATCCTCCGCCGATGAAGGCTGCCGACCGCTTGCCCTTACCCTTCTTGGTGCGGACGATGTCGTGAGTGTCGAGCGCGTAGTCCTGACCGTTCATGTTCATGGAGACGAGGCGCAGTTCAAGGATGGAGCTTCCCTTGAAGTGGCCGCGGCGGTGGGATGCGTCGATGACACCATTCACGTGGGTTCCGCGGGGGATGACGACCTGGTTGGAGTCGCGGGCGGAAACCGGCTCGGCGACTTCACCGGTGAAGCGTTCACCGGCGTGACTGGTCTTGACGTTGATGTGTTGATTGATGCGGATCACCAGAGCGGTCCCGGCGGGGACGTGAATGTTGAAGGGAGTGGAGGCCGGGGTAGTGGTGGAAGCGGTCGCCGCGCCGTATCCGGAGCCGGCGGGAACACCAGGGCCGGCGACGGGGGCCGGCGTGTTGGCGAGGGCCTGGTCCGTTGCGGGGCTGGCGGAGGGGCCTACGACGGGGGTTCCGGCAGCGGCGGGCACGGTACCGTTCTTGACGGTGGTCTTTGTGGTGGTGACGGCCTGGATGGCCTGGCCGGGCAGGGGAGGCTGGACGACGGTAGTGGTGGTGTTGCCGTCCTTATCGGTGAGGACGACCTGCTGGGCCTGACCGGTAGCCGCAGCCTGCTGCTTGGCCTGATCGATTGCGATGTCCTGCTTAGACTTGCAGCCGGCAAGGAAAGCCAATGCAACGGTGAGCGCGATCGCGGACAGGTGGGGGCGCGACCGGGAGAAGAGGTTGCTGGGGTTCTTGAAGAAGATCATCGTGCTGTCCTCGGACTGGATCTGTTGGGAAGATGTGATGTTGCGCGGCTCGCGGCAAAGGCTGGCCATCGATCGAACAGGCTGCGTGTGCTGGCCTGCGTGGAGCGGGCCGGACGCTCCTATGTCGGGTGTGATGCAGATCGGGTAGGCATCGGCTACCCGACTCGGCTACGTGGTGGAAAGATAAGGTTTAAGATGTCTGGTATGGAACCGACTGATCTCGCCTCTCGCAGCTCTTCCGCAACCCGTCCTCAGCTTGCCCACCTGACCGAGGTGATGAACGATCTGAAGACGCGGGGAACCTACTTCAAACTGCGGGTACTCGACGACGAGCAGGCTCCGGTGTGCCACTACGACGGGCGCGAGGTCATCAACCTGGCCTCCAACAACTACCTTGGGCTTTGCAACCACCCGAAGCTGCGGGAGGCGGCGCTGGCGGCAACGGTGAAGTATGGGGTGGGGTCGGGGGCGGTGAGGACGATCGCCGGGACGATGCGGATCCACATGGAGCTGGAGGAGAAGATCGCGGCCTTCAAGGGAGTAGAAGCCTGCGTGGTCTTCCAGTCGGGATTCGCGGCGAATGCGGGGACGGTCTCGAGCATCCTGGGGAAGGAGGACTTCATCCTGTCGGACGAGCTGAATCATGCCAGCATCATCGACGGGGCGCGGCTTTCGCGGGCGAAGATCAAGGTGTTTCGGCACAAGGATGTGGGTCACGCGGAGGAGCTGCTGAAGGAGCTCGCCGACGAGCCGGGGCGGAAGCTGGTGATTACGGATGGGGTGTTCTCGATGGATGGTGACATTGGTCCAGTGGGTGAGTTGTCGGACCTCTGCGAGCGGTACGGGGCGATCATGATGGTCGACGACGCCCACGCTTCGGGAGTGCTGGGGCGGAATGGGCGGGGCTCGGTGGATCACTTTGGCGCGACGGCCAAGGTCGATGTGCAGGTGGGGACGTTGTCGAAGGCGATTGGGGCTCTGGGTGGGTATGTTTGCGGGACGAAGGATCTGATCGAGTTTCTGTATCATCGGGCTCGGCCTTTTCTGTTTTCGACTTCGCATCCGCCTTCGGTGGCCGCTACCTGTATCGCCGCATTCGACCTGCTGGAGGCGGAGCCGGAACGGATTGAACGGCTTTGGGCGAATACGGCGTACTTCAAGGAGCAGCTGGCGTCGGTGGGGTTCGATGTGGGTGGGGTTTCTACACCGAAGTCGGAGACTCCGATTACGCCGATCATCCTGGGAGATGGGCGGAAGACGATGGAGTTCAGCAAGGCGCTGTTCGAGGCGGGGGTGATGGCGACGGGGATTGCGTTTCCGACGGTTCCTGAGGGTAAGGCGCGGATCCGGACGATTATGACCAGCGAACATACGCGACCGCAGATCGATCGGGCGCTGGAGGTGATTGCAGGTACGGCCAAAGGGATTGGGATTCTGTAGGAGAAACAGCCTCCAGCGCGATTTCTGGATTGAATCGAGCGAAGGATCGGATTTTCACGGGGGCGCGAGGGGCAAAGCCGAATCTATTCGCCAGGGCCAAGCGTCTTATGCTTTATGCCGTTTTGTCGTGTCCTACCAGTTCGACCAGCCTTTGCGTTCCACATGGCTGTCCTCTTCGGAGTATTGATCTCAGGTAGCGTTGTTGCATCAGCGCAGCAGCCCATCCTTCCCCCTGTGACTTCGTTCCAGATTTCCTCAGTCGACGTTTCGCTTCCGGATGCACCTTCGGTGATGGCGGGATCTTCTTCCTCGGTTGCGGCGGATGGTCAGGGTTCGGGGGCTCCCGATACGGCGCATGCCGATCCGGACGACAAAGTTCAGACCAAGCGGATCCTCGGGATTATGCCAAACTTCCGGTCGGTGAGCGCGGATACAAAGCTTCCGGCGCAGACTGCGAAGGAAAAGTTCGTGATCGCGGGACACGACACGTTCGACTATTCCTCATTCTTCATCGCCGCGGTGGAGGCGGGGGTGGCGATGAATGGGGCTTCTTATCCTGAGTTCCACCAGGGCGTGAAGGGGTACGGACGATATTACTGGCATACCCTGGCGGACACAGTGGATGAGAATTTCCTTGTGGGCGGGGCCGGGCCGGCTCTGTTCCACACGGATAACCGGTTCTACACGCTGGGGCATGGGTCTTTTCTGCGGCGGGCGGGGTATGCGACCGGCCGCGTGTTGATTACTCGGGAGGATAACGGCGACCAGACGATTAACCTGCCGGAGTTGATTGGCGCGGGGGCTGCCGCCGGGATCAGCTCGACCTACTATCCGACGAAATATCAGACGTGGACCAAGGTGGGGCAGAAATGGTTGACGAGCATGGTGATCGATGGGGCGAACTTCACGTTGAAAGAGTTCTGGCCGGATATCAACCACAAGCTGTTTCATACCCACGACTCCAATTGAGCGGAGGCTACTCTGCGCGGAAGACGGTCTTTCCCGCGCAGAGGGTTGCAGCCACGCGGCCCAGCATGGGGGCTCCGTCGAAGGGTGTGTTGCGGGATTTGGAGCGGGTTCTCGCGGCTTCATAGCTCCATTCGTCCTTTGCGCTGAAGAGGACGAGGTCGGCCTGGGAGCCGGGGGTGAGGGTTCCTCGGTCCTTCAGACTGACGATGGTGGCGGGGTTGGCGCTCATCAGGGCGATGACGCGGGAGAGCGACAGGCCGTGGTCGCGGTGGAGGATGCGCAGGGCCAGGCCGAGGGCGGTCTCGAGGCCGGTGATGCCGTTGGGGGCGCGCTCGAACTCGACCTCCTTTTCGTGGGCGGCGTGGGGGGCGTGGTCAGTGGCGATGCAGTCGACGGTGCCGTCGAGGAGGGCGGCGATGACGGCCTGGCGGTCGGACTCGGAGCGGAGGGGTGGGTTCATCTTGGCGTGGGTGTCGAACTCGCCGATGGCTTCGTCCGTCAGGGTGAAGTGATGCGGGGCGGCTTCGCAGGTGACGTGGAGACCATCTTCCCTGGCTCGGCGGATGGCGGTGAGGGCCTTGGCGGTCGAGACGTGCTGGACGTGGAGGTGGGCGTTGACGCCTTCTGTTACCGCGATCTCGCGGAGGAGGCGGATGTCGCGTTCGACGATGTTCGATTCGGCCTCGACGGTCATGCCGCGGAGGCCGAGGCGGAAGGCGACGGGGCCGTGATTCATGCTGCAACCGCCGGTCATGCGGGTGTCTTCGGCGTGCTGGGAGATGGGCAGGCCCAGACGACCGGCCGAGAGTAAAGCCGCGCGCATGATGGGGTCTTCGAGGATGGGCTTGCCGTCGTCGGTGAAACCGAGGGCTCCGGCTTTGGCCAGGGCTTCGAAGTCGGTGAGGTGCTGGCCCATGCTGCCGAGGGTGGCGGCGGGCATGGCGTAGAGGTGGACCCGGGGGGTGCGGGTGGGGGAGAGCATCCAGTCGAGGGTGGCGACGGAGTCGTTGACCGGGAGGGTGTTGGGCATGGCGATAACGGTCGAGAAGCCTCCGGCGGCGGCGGCGGCGGTTCCGGTGGCGATGGTCTCCTTGTAGGTCTGGCCGGGCTCGCGGAGGTGGACGTGGATGTCGATGAAGCCGGGGGCGAGGGTGAGGCCGGTGGCGTCGATGGTCTCGGCGGACTCGATGCCTGTGAAGGTGCCGGGGAGTTCGATGGCGGCGATGCGGCCGTCGCGGATGAGGAGGTCGCGGGGGGCGTCGAGGCCGGTGGCGGGATCGATGGCGTGGGCGCCGGATATCAGAAGATCGTTCATTGGTACCCCCCTCCCCTGTGTAGGTCTCAAAGTATTCAAACCAAAGGACCTAAGTCCAAACTGCAGAGCGCGAGGTTCACTCTAATGGAGTGTGGCTCCATGTGCTCGCGGATGGACGGCGGAATTTGCCCCTATCTCTATTATCGCAGATTGGCCGGGTTATTCGGCCAGCTCGATCTGCTTTGAAATGAAAGAGATGTGGGTTTAAGGGCTTGACAAGTCTGGTGGCGGGTCATGCGGGGGGACTCAGGGCGCGGACGAGGAGGGCGGCGCGGACGGCGAGGCCGTTGGCGACCTGTTGCTCGATCGCGGAGGCGGGGCTGTCGGCTACTTCGCCGGCGATCTCCAGGCCGCGGATCATGGGGCCGGGGTGAAGGACGACGATGGATGGCTTGCAGGCGGCGAGGCCGTGCTGGTCGAGTTGGTAGCGGGCGATGTATTCGTTGAGGTCGATCTCGAGGCCGGCGAGGCGCTCGCGCTGGATGCGGAGCATCATGATGGCGTCGGCCTCTTTGAGGGCTTCGTCGAAGTCGCGGGCGATCTCGACGCCGGGGGCCAGGGTGAGGGCTTCTTCGGGCAGGAGGGCCGGGGGTCCGCAGAGGATGACGCGGGCTCCGAGGCGGGGCAGGAGCATCGCGTTCGATTTGGCGACGCGGGAGTGGAGGATGTCGCCGGTGATGACGATGGTCTTGCCGGCGAGGGTGTCGGAGCCGATGGGCCGGTCCTGGAGATGCAGGCGTTGCAGTAATGTTCGGAGGTCGAGGAGGGCCTGGGAGGGATGCTGGTGCATGCCGTCGCCAGCGTTGAGGACGGGGAGGCCGGTCATGCGGGCGAGAAGGAAGGGGGCTCCTCCGGCTTTGTGGCGGAGGATGATGGCCTCGGCTCCGAGGGCGCGGAGGGTGAGGCCGGTGTCTTTGAGGGACTCTCCCTTTTCGATGGAGGAGGACTTATCGGAGACGAGGGTGGTGGTGGCTCCGAGGGATTTGGCGGCGAGCTCGAAGGAGGTTCGGGTGCGGGTGGAGGACTCGTAGAAGAGGAGGGCGATGCGGCGGTTCTTGAGGAGGGTGGATTTCTCTTCGGGGGGGAGGGATTCGAGGTGGGTGGTGAGGGTGAGGATGGAGGCTATTTCGGATAAGGGGAGATTGGCTACGGTGAGGAGGGATCCGGGGGCGTAGGTGGGCCTCTGAGCTGCGATTCTTGCTCCTAGCCGGCCAGCTTTGAGAGCGAAAGATTCGAAGTCGGCATCCTGAATGTGAAGTTCGACGGGCCTATCGTCAAGCACGGCATCGGTCAGGTGTTTTGCCTCGGCAAGCCCGTAAGCAAAGGTTTCTCTGAGCAAGTTCGTAAATGAGACCTTATCAAAACCGATATTCCAACCGTGAATCGTCAGGCTACGCATCGCTTCCTATTCTAGGGGAGATGTCGCGATGAGGAGGACTCGGCGGCACGGGGAAGGCTGCGGAAATATTTTGGGTCCATTCGGACGGGGACCGGCAAATCCCAGGACCAATACGGGGGTCTCTCCACTTCGCTGCGCTCCGGTCGAGATGACGAGTTCTCCGGAGCTCCACCTCGATAGGGACTTCGGGCTAGTCGGCGAGTTCCACGAGGAGGACTTCTTCCCTGCCGTCGATTTCGTTGAGTTTGACCTCAATGATCTCGCGGCGGGAGGTGGGGATGTGGCGGCCTACGAAGGTGGCCTGGATGGGGAGTTCGCGGTGGCCGCGGTCGATGAGGACGAGGAGCTGGACGCTGCGCGGACGGCCGTGGGCGAAGAGGGCGTCGAGGGCGGCGCGGATGGTGCGGCCGGTGTAGAGGACGTCGTCCATGAGGATG
Organism: bacterium; assembly: GCA_026225095.1. Classification (GTDB taxonomy): domain Bacteria; phylum Acidobacteriota; class Terriglobia; order Terriglobales; family Acidobacteriaceae; genus Edaphobacter. The sequence goes on along the minus strand of JAMFSC010000001.1, from coordinate 10,114 downwards.
ATGTCGCGGCCGTTGACGTCGAAGCCGAGGTCTCCGGGGGTGACGACGGGGCGGACGCCGCGGGTGGAGAGGTCGTCGCGGTAGAAGCTGATGTCAAGGACGCCGGTATCGATCGGATGCTTTTCAATCTTGGCGATGTGGGCGGCGAGGCGCTGGGCGAGGGGGACGCCGCGGCGCTTGATTCCGACGAGGCCGAGGTTGGTTCCGCCGTTGTTGCGCTCGACGATCTCGTGGGCGAGCCGGACGAGGGTTCGCTCGATCTCGGAGGCGGACATGAGGCGGCCCTTTTCGCGGAGCTTCGGTCCGGCGCTAGGGGTGGTTTCGGGGGTGGTTTCACTCATCACGATTGACCCAGATGATATCAGTTGCGGGCGGGGGGAAGGAACTGTCCTGCCGGACGGGCCCACTGCGCGTGGGGCGGCCACTTCGTGGCGTGTATACCGCTTCGCGTGGGCCTTCCGTTGGTCGGCGTTGGATTAGGCGGCTGGGCGGCGGCGGACGCGCATGAAGCCTCCGACCGCTCCGCCCAGGGTGGAGAAGCCTATCAGGAAGACGGCGGCGACGGAGAGAACGCTGAGGGCCAGGCCGGCGCGGAACTCCGGCGAGAAGAAGATGCGGAGCTGGTCGGGGGTGAGGGGTGGGAGACCCTTTTGCGCGGCCTGGAGCTTCTGCTGGTCGATGCCCTGCTGGAGGGTCATATTGAGGAAGGCGTCGAGGCGGCCCATGGCGTGGAGGCCGAAGCGAGCGATGAGGCCTCCGGCGGCGACTGCGATGCCCAGGGTGATGACGGTGAGGAGGCCGTAGATGAGGCCGACTCGGGCTCCGATGGCGGCATCGACGCGAGTCTCGGGATGGCGGCGCTGGTAGAGGCCGAGGACGATGACGGCGCCGCAGACGGTCCAGAGCCAGGCAAAGGGGAAGGCGAAGGGGAGCCAGAGGACGCCGACCATAAGCAGGGCCGCGATGGTGGCCACGGCGGCGGCGAAGGTGACAACGGTAGCCCATCGGACGTGACCGGGATGCGGTGGGGGGAGGGATCCGGTGCCGGGTTCGGGGGTGGTGGGCTGGGCGGCGGTTACGTTTTCTTCAAGGACACGGAGCTGCGGGGCTCCGCAATGGGGGCAGAAGGTGGATTCCCCCTCATTGCCTGCCAGTTCTCCTCCGCACCGATGACAAAATCCACGCACCTCTTGAGGCTAACACTCCGGGAGGGATGGGGTATGACTTTGGAGCGTTACTGCTTGTCGTTGTCGCTGGGGTCGCCGAAGGAGAGCTTACCGGGGAGATCGAGGGCGACGAGGCCGATCTTGGTTCCGTTGCCGTCGGGATCGAGGGCGACGATGTGCTGATGCTGCTGGGAACCGGTCTTGAGTTCGACCTTTGCATCTCCGGAGTCTTCGCTGTCGGAGACGCGGACGTGGTTTTTGTGCTCGTTGTCGCAGGTGAGCCCTTGGGAGGTCTTGGTTGGGGTTCCGACGGGACGGTTGTGGCTGCACTGGATGATGTCCCCGTATTTGGCCAAGGCGGGACGATAGAAGGCGAGAATTTTATCGGTGGGATCGTCGGTGTGGTAGCTGATGGCCTTGACCCGCAGGGTGAAGGAACCAAAGCTCATGTTGACATCTGCCGCGCCGCCATCTTTGCCGTTCTCCTTCTTTTTAATGAGGGTCGCGCCGGGGTAGACGGGGAGTCCGATGCCGGTGGCGACGACGGAATCGTCGGTCTTGACCTGCATGCCGCCGAAGGGAGTGGCGACCTTCACATTTTCACCGTCACCGCGCTTGTCCGATTCGATCCGGCAGCCGGCCAGGGTGAGCGCTGCGACGAGGCTGGCAGCGGCGATTGCGTGGTTGCGGGTCATGCGAACTCGAGACGGAATTTGCTGCTTCATTGCCTATCCTCCTACGACAGCGAATCGGGACGAGCAGCGCGATGGTCCGCAGTGCGTCCGCGCTTCCACCCAAGATACGCCGGATGGGATGAAAAGTTCAGTGGGGTCGATGGACGGCTCTCGTTGAAGGGCGAATGGGGCTACGGCGTCGCTCGTGAGTGTGCGGCCGAGCTGCGGGGCGAACCTGCAAGGGCTCATCGGACGCAGAATTCGCTGAAATAGCGCCGCCGGCTGGCCTATACTAACGCACAAGACGCGCCTGTTGCCGGGCGGAGCGAAGCCATGGCCCAGAATCAGCCAATCCGTCAGACGAAGTCAAACTCCGAGATTCCGGACAAGCTGTACTTCCGAATCGGGGATGTGGCGAAGCTGTGCGAAGTTCCGGCGTATGTGCTGCGGTTCTGGGAGACGGAGTTCCCGCAGCTGAAGCCTAACAAGGGCGGGACGGGGCAGAGACTCTATCGGCGGCGGGATGTGGAGATGGCGCTTCGGATCAAGCGCCTGCTGTACGACGAAGGCTATACGATTCCGGGGGCGCGGCAGGTCTTCCAGGGCGAACAGCGTGGGAGCCGGGAGCCGCAGCAGCCACAGCTGGCGCTGGCGATTGAGGCCACGTCGGCAACGGCGGGAGCGCAGGCTGGGCCGAATGGGATGGCTGATCCACGGCACATTCAGCGGCTGAAGGATCTGCGCAAGGATTTGCAGGCGCTGAGCGCGATGCTTTCGGGGCCGGCGGATGGCGGGGGAATGGCTCCACGGGTTCAGACGATTCGGGCGCGCCAGCCACGGACTGCTCATCATCTTTCGTTTGCTCCGGTGATCGCGCGGCAGCCGATGGACGATCTCTTCGATCAGGCTCCCGGGTCGGAGCCGGCCCAGGAACCTTCGCGCGAGCGCTGAGCCAGCCGAAGGAGTCGGCGAAGGGGTGGGCCTCGGACGCAGGAGCGGGAACGGTCTGTCGAGCTGGCCGGAAGCGCGCATCTGCGAGCGAAGGGCAGGAACTATGCCTCCACGAAGAGATGAAATTTTCAAAAATAGTTTAGAGTCGATGCATAGCCTCTAGAACATGACCTAAAGATCGTAGACGCGATCTCAATTCATCCCTGTCCGCAGATCTCCATTTCGTTTGGGCCTGGGGATTTGCTGCACAACGAAGCTTCTTCTTTCCATTCGGGACGTGGCGCGGGATCTCTCCGTCTTCACCCGCTGCACGCGCTCGGTACGTAGTTGGACGGCAGCACGAACCCTTTGCAGCACGAATCGTTTGAAGAGGTGTCTATGGCAGTTTCAAGGCGCGATTTTCTGATGCGCGTTGGGCAGGCTGGTGGTTACAGCGCTGCATTCGCAACTATGCAATCACTTGGGCTGATGCCGATGAAGGGCGCTCTGGCAGAGCCGATCCGGGCGGAACAGGGCTCGGGCAAGGGCGTCAAGGTCGTAGTTCTGGGCGGGGGGATCGGCGGGCTTGTTTCAGCGTACGAGTTGAAGAAGCTGGGCTATGACGTGACGCTGCTGGAGGCGCGGGAGAGGCCGGGCGGACGGAACTGGAGCGGACGCAAGGGTACGAAGGTCGAGTTTGTCGACGGCACCACGCAGACGATCGAATGGGAAGAGGGCAACTACCAGAACCTTGGTCCGGCGCGTCTGCCGAGCACACACTGGACGATGCTTGGGTATTGTCGAGAGTTGGGCGTGGCGCTTGAGGTAGAGATCAATACGTCGCGTTCAACGTTGCTGGAGAATGACAAGGTCAACGGTGGTAAGGCAGTCCCGCAGCGGAAGGCGGCGAATGATACGCGCGGACATGTAAGCGAACTGCTCTCGAAGTGCGTGGCGCAGGGTGCGCTCGATGCGGATCTGACGGCAGAGGATCGCGACCGCATGAAGACCTTTCTGAAGATCTATGGACCGCTGGACAAGGACGGCAAGTATGTGGGCTCGGACCGGGCCGGATACAAGACGCCGCCGGGTGCAGGGACGCAGGTGCCGGTGGTCGAAGAGCCGATGGACATGCACGCGTTGCTGGATGCGAACTTCTGGGGCGGCATTCTGTACGAAGAGGCGTGGGACTGGCAGGCCACGATGATGCAGCCGGTGGGCGGAATGGACCGGATTCCGTATGCGTTCGCCAAAGCGCTGGGGCCGATTGTGCAGTACGGCTCGCCGGTGACTGAGATCCGGAAGACGTCCGCAGGCGTGAAGGTGAGCTATACGCAGAAGGGCGCGACGAAGCAGATCGAAGCGGCCTACTGCGTGATCGCGATGCCGTTTGAGATGCTGAAGAAGGTTCCCAATGACCTGTCTCCGAACTTCAAGGCGGTGGTGGATGGGAGCACTCCGGCAGGAAGCTACAAGGTCGCGTGGGAGAGCAGGCGCTTCTGGGAGCAGGACTATAACATCTATGGCGGGCTCTCGTTCGTCATGCAGGGGCCGAGCCCGATCTGGTATCCGAGTTCGCGGCTGATGCATCCGACGGGGATCGTGGTTGCGGGGTACACCGAGGAGCAGGGAACGCCCTTCGCGGCCATGTCGATGCAGGGTAAATTTGCCGCGTCGCGTGGGTCGATTGAGAAGATCCATCCAGGCCATGGCAAGGAGTTGCAGAATCCGATCTTCTGCGGATGGCGGCACGTGAAGTGGAACGAGGGATCGTGGATCCGCTCTTACGGCGGCGGACCGAGCGGCTATGACGTGATCATCCAGGCGGATGGCCCGATCTACTTCGCGGGCGATACGGCGAGCCATGTTGTTGGCTGGCAGGAGGGTGCGGCGCTGAGTGCGCGGCGCGCGGTCTCGATGATCAGTGACAAGGTAAAGAGCGCGAGGCTTGTCGGCGCGGAAGATGGCTTAGTACGCGCGTAGCCATCTGGCATGCGTCAACTATAACCAGGATTTGTAACCCGTTCGAAGTGGAGTGTGTGATGCGTTTACGAGATGGATTGATGATGGCTGCGATGTTGCTTGCCCCCGTGGCGATGCAGTCTCAGGTGACGGTGAAGCATATCCAGTCGGACAAGAGCCCGATTGCGACCGGCGTGTGGGCAGGCGACACGTTCTACCTGAGTGGACAGCTGGCCTCGCCGGTGGTTCCGGCGGATGCGGCCAAGGGAACAGCTGCGGACTATGGAGATACCAAGGCGCAGGCGTCGAGTGTGTTTGCCAAGATCCAGGCGGCGTTGAAGGATCAGGGGCTCGACATGAAGGATGTGGTCAAGATGACGGTTTTTCTTGGTCCGGATCCGAAGACCGGCAAGCTGGATTTTGCGGGGATGCAGTCGGAGTATGTGAAGTACTTCGGTACGGCGACCCAGCCGAACAAGCCGGCGCGTTCGGCGTTCCAAGTGGCTGCCCTTGCGGCTCCGTGGGCGTTACTGGAGATCGAAGTGATCGCGGTCAAGGGAAAGTAACCGAATTTGTTGCATTACCAGGTTTCTTCGCCGACACAAGCCCTGGCCACTCGCCGGGGTTTGTGTTTTGCGAGATGTGCTCCGGGTGGAACGGGCAGAGTTAGCGATGCAGAAGCGGGAACTGGCGTCATCTGACTCTTGGATTTTCCGCCAGAAATGTATTGACACACTGTTCATGCACGGCTAAAGTCGAGTTCATTACCACAAAGGTCATTGGACACGTCTTAGGGGTCACCATTGAAAACGGCCCACGCTTGAGGTGTCTCATGCAGGGTTCGTGTGCCTTGGTTCCCAGTCACCCAACCACGTCAACGAGGAGTCCTTCCTCTACCGCTGTACTTGTCTCGTAGTTTGAATTTGCTTAGTAGGGTATCCCCCGAAGATTTTTCTGGGCCAGCAGATTGTAGAGATTCAACAGCCTTAGACGTTCCAGCATCACCGTACAACGTTTCTGTAACGAGGATGAGACGAGCCAGAGCTTGAGCGACGCTCCAGACGCCGGCCCGGATGTTGCCGAAAGGCGGCCTGGGAAGCGGTGTCTCTTGAAGAGCTCTCCATCCCCTATCTGACCCGCTTGCCTTGCGATTTTTGCGCAGGCGATCCAGCAGACCTATGTCTGAATGCATTACAACTCCCGGAGGTCTTACCTTGAGGCAAAAGAACAAGCTCTCTTCCCTTCTGCTGCTGTTGGTTCTGATGGCAGCTACGTTTGTCAGCGGGGTTGCGCAATCGAACTATGGCGTGATCCGCGGTATCGTTACGGATTCGCAGGGTGCGTCGATTTCAGGTGCGACCATTCTCCTGATCTCGGAATCGACAAAGATCAGCCGCACGACGGTCACGAACGGATCTGGCGAATATGTGTTCAACGCGGTGGAGCCGGCGAGCTACACGGTCGATGTGAGCTCCGCGAACTTCAAGAAGACGACGCAGACCGGCATTATTGTTGAGACCGGAAACGCCGTCACTCTGGATGTGAAGCTGCAGGTCGGATCGACGAACGAGACAATTGAGGTGACGGCGTCGGAACCGATCGTCGATAACGGAACCAGCTACAACGGTCAGTTGATCGATGCGCAGAAGCTGCAGAATCTTCCGAATCCCGGACGTAACCCCTTCCTCTTCTCGAAGCTTGATAACAACGTGACAGCAGTCGGCGATCCGCGGTTTGTACGCTTTCAGGATCAATCCGGATCTTCAACAATCTCGATTGCTGGGGCCCCGCTGAGCTCGAACAATTACTCTGTCGACGGTATCCCAATCACCGACTTCTCGAATCGCGCCGTGATCATCCCATCCCTCGAGGCGGTCGACGAGGTCAAGATTCAGGCCAACACCTACGATGCCGAGATCGGTCGCACCTCCGGCGGAATGTTCAACACGACGCTGCACTCCGGTTCAAGCAGCCTGCACGGGGTTCTGCAGGGAGAGACGCGCCAGACCAACTGGGGAGCCAACCTGTTCTTCAACAACCGTACGGCTTACAAGAATCCGGTCACCGGAGTGACGCAGGCGACGACGCCCCGAGGCGCCGCCGAGTTCTACAGCTATGTGGGAAGTCTGTCGGGGCCGATTCCTCTGCCGCGGATTCTTGGAGGTAAGGACAAGACCTTCTTCATGATCACGGAAGAGGGCTATCGTCAGCGTTCGCCACTGACCGCGGCAAACTCCTTCGCCGTTCCGACCGTGCTGGAGCGTTCAGGAAACTTCTCCGAGATTGGGACCGTCGGCGCGAACGGGCTGTGTGCCAGCGGACGCTGCGTCTACGATCCGACCACGGGACTCCCCTTTCCAGGCAACATCATTCCGGCTAATCGCATCAACCCCGTTGGCCAGGCGCTGATCAATGCGTATCCCACCCCGAATACCTCGACTGTCTCGTATGGCGGCTTCAATTTCAACGGCGGTGATACGCTTGGCGATCGAGCTGACGAATTGAACAGCAAGTTGACCCACGAGTTTGGCTCGCGGTGGCTGGCCGATCTTTACTACCTGCATTATGGAAGCAAAGAGCCCGGCGGTAATGCTTTGACCACCCCGGCCGGCAGTTCGAGCTCCTACCTTCTCTACCGCAAGGTGGACGCCTTCGGGATCCAGAACACGATCACCATCAATCCGACGACGGTCGCTACGGTGGGGTTCGGATTCAACCGCTTTCCCAATGACACCCAGGACATCAGCAAGGGCTTCAACCAGGCTACCCTTGGCTTCCCATCAAGCTATGTTGCGGCGCTGTCGAAGACTGGCTTCCCGGCCATCACGACGGACTCTGGTCTCACTAACGAAGGAACCTCCAACTCGGGACCGGCTGTGTACTTCTCTCGCAATTTTGTCGTTGGTGTCGCGAAGAGCCTGGGCAAACACAGCGTGAAGACTGGCTATGTCTTTCGTGCCATCAGTCTCAGCTTCACCAGTCTTAGCAATACGTCGGGAACCTTTGCTTTCGATAACACTTTGACGGCTGCGCCAGCCGCCAACATCCCGGCGAATACAACGGCTGGAGCGACCGCGGCCGATATGCTCCTGGGCTACGCGACCTCCGGGACGCTCGTGATTCCCGCACCACTGGCGATCACGACGGCATACCAGGCGGGCTATATCCAGGACGACTTCCGCGCGACGTCCAAGCTTACACTGAACATGGGCTTCCGCTACGAGTACGAGCCGGGGGTGCATGAACGCAACAATCATTATGCGGTTGGGTTCGACCGGAATGCCACGTATAACGCGTTCGGCACATCGGTGATGGCTAAGGGCGGCGTGGAATTCGCTGGCCAGAACGGATATCCCACCACTACGGGCAGCACTGGAAGCAAATACTCGCCGCGCGCTGGGTTCGCCTACGCGCTGGACGACCACACGGTGATCAAGGGCGGCGCCGGCGTGTTCTACATTCCAATCGTCTACTCCGGGTCCGCATCGCTGGCTCCGGGCTATGTGGTCACAAACAGCTTCTCGCAGACCGCTGCCACGATCAGCCTCAGCAACCCCTTTCCCACGCTTCAGACGCAGGCTACGGGCAACGCGAACGGCCTGAGCACCAACATCGGAACCTCTCTCACTGTCATCGACCAGACTCGGCGGGGACCGCTGTTCGAGAGCTATTCAGCGGCCTTTGAGCATGAGTTCCCGGCTGGGATCGCGTTCAAATTCGGGTATGTGGGTGGCCACAGCAGGAATCTGCTCAACAGCCTCAACATCAATCAGCTACCGGACAATCAGTATGCGCTTGGCTCCGCGCTGACCGCGGCAAAGACAACCACCAATCCGTATGCCGGTCTGGGCAGCTTCAGCACGGCGAAGGTCTCTCTCTACCAGACGCTGCTTCCCTTCCCTGAGTACCAGGGGATCTCCGATTCGGTCACTGATGGTCGGTCTGACTACAACGCTCTCGATGTGAAAGTTCAGAAGCGCTTCAGCCGCGGGATTACGCTCCTGGCCGCATACACCTGGTCTTCCAACTGGGACAACGTGTGGGGCGGGTCGAGTACGAGCACGCTCAACCCAGGCAACAATGGTCCTCAGGATGTCTACAACCTGTCGCCAGAGTATGCGCGGGCGATCAACGACATCCCAAATCGCTTCACCGTCTCCGGGACCTACGAGCTTCCGTTCGGCCGCGGCAAGCAGTACATGGCCGGTGCAGGTAAGATATTGGACCTGGTGGTGGGGGGGTGGCGCTTCAATGACATCACCATCCTCCAGAACGGCTCGCCCTTGCCAATCACCCAATCCAACACGAATTCCTCACTCGGCAATGGCGCAATGCGGCCAACGATCGTTCCAGGCGTGAACCCGTGTGGTTCGGGAAGCCCGGAGGGCAGGCTCACGAACTACTTCAATGTCTCAGCTTTCTCCGTTACTCCGCAGTTCGGCTACGGCAACCAGCCTCGTACGAGCACCTGCTACGGTCCTGGTTACGTCAACTCAGACCTCTCGCTCAATAAGAATTTCAATGTCACCGAACGCCTCCACGCTGAGTTCCGTGCGGAGGCCCTAAACGCCTTCAACACCCCTCAATTCAATGGCCCAGCGCTCAACATCAGCACCCCGGCCAGCGCTGGTCAGATCACAGGTACGCTTGGTTTCCCTCGCCTGGTTCAGCTAGGCGGCAGGCTTACCTTCTAACCGTAATGTGCTCGTTCAGGGAGAAAGGCGCACTCAGTGCGCCTTTCTCCTTTTGCAGTTATGCCAGAGGCACCGATGATCGTAGATGCTCCTCGACTACGCAGATGTTCGGGGGATGAGCGCTACAATTTACCATTATTGCTCGATCTAAGCGCGGGGTCGACTTCGTTGAATGACCCTATCGATTCTCCAGGAAGGTCACTCCGAGTCGCATATTTTTTTGGCCCGTTGCCATGGCGGGTTGCGGGCACCCTCCATCGTCGTCGGGTTTTGTCAGATGAACGTTCATTGCTATAATGGTTAAGACAGCAGAGACGCCGGTTCCCCGCCGGCGGATAACTCCCTCAAACGTTCGGCCAGGGATGGTTCGGGTGGGACGGGTTGCTCATAAGGGTCATCGAAGGGTATGGATCTTGGCAGTCCCTCGCTTTTCGTAGTTTGCCAAGGCCAGATAGCTCAGTGGTAGAGCGCGGCCCTGAAAAGGCCGGCGTCGGCGGTTCGATCCCGTCTCTGGCCACCACATTCTAAAGCACTTAGCGGCACCCAGAAAGTTAGAGCAAATTCATGATAGCTGTACCCAGTTGAGGGTGAGTCTGAACCAAGCTTGTGCGTTTTCTGGGGAGATTTGCTGAAGGGCTTGTGTAATGGCTTGGTCGAGGGCTTGGTCGGTCCTGGCTTTGGTGGAGCG